>CACYHD010000017.1:59040-86606 GCA_902774125.1 uncultured Lachnospiraceae bacterium | reverse complement strand
GAATAAGCTTTTTCTAATTCTTTTTTTTTATCAGTGAGTTTCTTTTTAACAGCTTTAAGTTCTTCTAAATCATTTTTAGCCTGATCAAGATTATCCGTAGTATATACTGTATTCCTATAAACAGAAAGTCGTGAATCAATATAATCCTTTAACTCTTCAAAATTACGAAAACTAGCCTTTCCTGGTTTTTGATCAGCTATTACAACTATTTCGTCTACGTTAATTGATTTACTAGCCACTTATTTTTCCTCCATATTCAATTTTTAATCCGCTCTACTTATTATAATAATAAGATTTTTAGCAACACCTTTTCCGAAAGATGTTACTCCTTATATACATAGTATAAAAAGCGATACCATTCCTGTCAATAATTGACACTTTTTTCTATTCTAAAAATAGTTTCAAATGAGTCTTGTTAAATAGTATAATATTAGTAGTATATAAAGGATTTGAAAACTAAACATAATCAACGATGAAGTTTATTAAAAGACTGGTAAACAAAATAGTGAACATTGCAAAGGCAACTACTTCCGATGAAGTGGGTGTTTTTTCTGCGCAATCGTCATTCTTTATTACGTTATCGATATTTCCATTTTTGATTATGATATATACCATAATTATGATTTTGCCTTCAGGCAGAAACACTATCATCAACATGATAAATGACCTAATTCCACCTGTACTACATTCATTTACTAAAGAAGTGATTGGCGACCTGGGAAAAACAGCAAGTGGTGTCGCAATTTCAATCTCAAGTATCACAGCTATATGGTCAGCATCTAGGGGTATTCTCTCTATAATGAATGGGCTGTACAAAATCAATAGTATCAAAAACAAACGTAACTACTTTATTAATCGCTTGATTTCTATGGTATATACACTTGCATTTGCACTTGCGATTATCGGTACGGTTATATTGATAGTTTTCGGTAATAAAATAGTCAGATATATACTCTCTTTACTACCTAAAATGGAGGGTTCACCATATTTATCAATGCTATTTAGATATTTGATAACATTCCTATTACTGTTCTTGTTCTTCGAACTGGTATATAGGATGTCTAATCGCAAGAATACAACGTTCTACAGATGTATTCCAGGTTCAGCAGTTTCCGCCATTGGATGGGTTTTGTTCTCATTTGGATTTTCAATATATGTAGATAAGTTTTCTAACTACTCTGCTGTATACGGAGCATTTACCGCCATTATCGTTCTTATGCTTTGGATATACTTCTGTATGTATATAATGTTTATAGGCGCCGAGACCAATAAGGCATTCGACAACTATTTACAAAAAAGGCAGGAAATCAAAAAGAATAAAAAAATAAAAGAATAAAAAAATAAAAAATAGGCAACAAAAAAAGAATGTGTTCTGCACATTCTTTTTAATTACCCTAACCGGGCTGTCCTTTGACTCCTAGCTTTGGCTAGGTGGGTTTCCTCATCTGAAGTTCTGCCTTCCACACAAACAACCGATCGGATAAATCTTAAAGAGGCCTGACATTGCAACAGAGATTTGGAATCCCGTTTATGTAGTGTAGGTTCAAATATAACAACCTCTTGAATAAGTTAGGGATCAAAGATTTATCTTTGATACATATATCTTAACATCTAGGTGTAATAAGTCAAGGTTTCTAATTTTGTTACACTCCTTTTTTATGTAAACAAAAAGGCACAGTACAAACTGTGCCTTATTATTATTCAATAATTATTTGTCTAGCTTAGGACCTGCAGCTTCAAGAGCCTTACCAGCTTCGTTAGTTGTGTACTTAACGAAGTTTTTGTTGAATCTAGCAGCTAGGTCTTCTGCCTTTGCTTCCCACTCACTAGCGTCAGCGTATGTATCTCTAGGATCTAGGATAGCTGGATCTACGCCAGGAAGTTCTGTTGGAACTTCGAAGTTGAAAATTGGGATGTTCTTAGTTGGAGCATTGTTGATATCTCCGTTAAGAATAGCATCGATGATACCACGAGTATCCTTGATTGAGATTCTCTTACCTGTACCATTCCATCCTGTGTTAACAAGATATGCCTTAGCACCACTCTTCTCCATTTTCTTAACTAGTTCTTCAGCATACTTAGTTGGGTGTAGCTCTAAGAAAGCCTGACCGAAACATGCTGAGAATGTTGGAGTAGGTTCTGTAATTCCTCTTTCTGTACCAGCAAGCTTAGCAGTAAATCCTGATAGGAAGTAGTACTGTGTCTGCTCTGGTGTAAGAACTGATACTGGAGGTAGTACTCCGAAAGCGTCAGCTGATAAGAAGATAACGTTCTGTGCAGCTGGTGCTGAAGAAATAGGTTTTACAATATTATCAATGTGGTTGATTGGATAAGAAACACGAGTATTCTCTGTAACGCTCTTATCTGTGAAGTCGATCTTACCATCAGCATCAACAGTAACGTTCTCTAGAAGTGCGTTTCTCTTAATAGCGTTATAAATATCTGGCTCTGATTCCTTATCTAGGTCGATAACCTTAGCGTAGCATCCACCCTCGAAGTTGAATACACCGTTGTCATCCCAACCGTGCTCATCATCACCGATAAGAAGTCTCTTAGGATCAGTTGAAAGAGTTGTCTTACCTGTTCCTGATAGACCGAAGAAGATTGCTGTGTTTTCGCCGTTCATATCTGTGTTAGCTGAACAGTGCATAGAAGCAATACCCTTAAGTGGTAGGTAGTAGTTCATCATTGAGAACATACCCTTCTTCATTTCACCGCCGTACCATGTGTTAAGAATAACCTGCTCACGGCTTGTAATATTAAATAGAACTGCAGTCTCTGAGTTAAGACCTAGCTCTTCATAATTATCAACCTTAGCCTTTGAAGCGTTGTATACGATAAAGTCTGGCTCGAAGTCCTTTAGCTCATCCTCTGTTGGAACGATGAACATGTTCTTAACAAAGTGTGCCTGCCAAGCTACTTCTACGATAAATCTAACTGCCATTCTTGTATCTTCGTTAGCACCACAGAAAGCATCTACAACATAAAGTTTTTTGTTAGATAGCTCCTCTACTGCTAATTTCTTACAAGCTTCCCAAGTTTCCTGTGATGCTGGGTGGTTATCGTTAGGATATACTTCTGAATCCCACCAAACAGTATCTTTAGAATTTTCATCCATAACGATGAACTTGTCTTTAGGTGAACGACCTGTGTAAATACCTGTCATAACGTTTACAGCATCAAGTTCTGTATTCTGTCCTACTTCATATCCTTCCAAAGCAGGATTTGTCTCATCCTCAAATAGTTTTTCGTATGAAGGATTATATATTACTTCCTTCACTCCAGTAATTCCATACTTACTTAAATCGATTGTTGCCATGTTTTTCCTCCTTATAAACAAAACAATAAGTTCCTGCAATAAGCCCCAAAGGCTACGCAATTACAATGTTTGGGACAAAGTCCACAAAAACAATCTTGTTTATTATACCACATACGTCTTTTTATGCAACAAAAAAAAGGTTAGAATATTACATTTTGTTTAATAATCTAACCTTTTGTTGTGTTTTTAGTTAATTTTATTTACTAAAAAACTGTTTTGTATTAAAAATATTAAGTTTGAGTATAGTTATTACTATATATTAATCAATATACAATTATTTATTTTTCCTTAGTAACAATATTATCCTTATTTTTGTAAATACTATTAGCAGGAACTACTCCTCTAACTGGTGATAATGGATATATATTACTATTGCGTCCAATTACTGTTCCAGGATTTAAAACTGAGTTACAGCCTACTTCAACATAATCACCTAGCATAGCGCCGAACTTTTTAAGGCCTGTCTCAATCTGCTCCTCGCCATCTTTGACGACAACAAGTGTCTTGTCAGACTTAACATTACTTGTTATTGAACCGGCCCCCATATGTGAATGTGTTCCAAGAATACTATCACCTACGTAATTGTAATGTGGAACCTGAACAGTGTTGAATAAAACTACATTTTTAAGTTCTGTTGAGTTACCTACTACACAATTCTTTCCAACTATCGCATTACCTCTAATAAACGCTCCTGGTCTTACTTCTGTATCAGCATCAATAATCAACGGTCCATTAATAGTTGCTGTCTGGGCAATCTTAACTGACTTGTGAATCCAAACATCACTTGAAGGATGATCAAACTCGTTAGTATCAAGTGTTGGACCTAGTTCTAGTATAAATCCATTAATTTGGCTTAATGCTTCCCATGGATATGTAAGTCCATCAAATAAGTTCTTGGCTATAGTTTCATTCAAATCATACAAATCTGATATTTTTGCGTTCATATTTTTCTCCTTAGATCTGTTTTATTAATAAAATAGCGGGAATATTCCCGCTATTTATAATTATTCTACTGTAACTGACTTAGCTAAGTTTCTTGGCTTATCTACATTAAGTCCCTTGAGAACTGTTGTGTAGTAAGCGATTAACTGAAGTGGAATAACAGTAAGCATAGGCATTAGCACATCTTCTAGAGCTGGTACTTCGATGATTTCATCATTAAGATCAGCACTGAATTCTTCACCTTCTTTGCAAACTGTAATAGTAAATGCACCTCTAGACTTAACCTCGACTATATTACTTACCATTTTTTCTAGAAGTTCACCTTGTGTAGCCACACTGATAACAGGAACTCCATCTTCGATTAGTGAGATTGTTCCGTGCTTCAACTCACCGGCAGCATAGCTTTCTGAGTGAATGTATGAAATCTCCTTGAGTTTAAGTGAGCCTTCCATAGACAAAGCGTAATCTAGTCCACGACCAATATACATTAAGCTTTGAGCTTTAATAAGCTTAGAAGCAACTCTCTGACAATCTTTTTCGCATTCCATTGTTTTTTCTATATAATCTGGAATCTTAGCAAGTTCTGCAGTAAGTCTCTTGCACTCTTCCTGGCTAATCTCGCCCTTAGCATATGCCAACTCGAATGCCAACAAATACATTACTGACATCTGAACTGAAAATGCTTTAGTACTAGCCACTGAAATCTCAGGACCAGCGTGAGTATAAATAACCATGTCTGAGTTACGAGCAATTGATGAACCCTTAACATTAACGATACCCAAAACCTTAGCGCCCTTAGACTGTGCTAGCTCAAGCGCTGCCTTTGTATCAGCTGTCTCACCAGACTGGCTAATAACGATAACTAAGTCATCTTCTGTAATAATAGGGTTTCTATATCTGAACTCAGATGCAATATCTACTGTAACCTCAACTCTAGCAAGTTTTTCGATAACGTACTTACCAACAACACCAGCGTGCATTGCAGTACCACAAGCTACAATAAATAACTTTCTGTATTTTTTTAGATCTTCTATAGTAAGTCCGCACTCAGAAATATCAGGCATACCATTGACAATTCTTGGAGTAATTGTTGTTTTTACCGCATTTGGCTGCTCGTGTATTTCCTTAAGCATAAAGTGCTCATATCCGCCTTTTTCTGCAGCGTCCATATCAAGATCAGAAACCTGAACTTCCTTAACGATTGGCTGACGGTGAATATCACAAAACTCTACTCTGTCAGACTTAATTGTTGCAATCTCATTGCGCTTAAGAAGATAGTATTTCTTTGTGTACTGAAGAATTGCTGGAACGTCAGAAGCGATAAAGTTCTCTTCCTCGCCAACACCGATAATCAATGGACTATCTTTTCTTACAGCAAAAATTCTATCTGGGAAATCCTTAAAAACAATACCTAAGGCATAAGCACCTCTAACATCGTTCAAAGTCTTAATAATAGCATCAACCGGGTCACCTTCATAATAATAATCAAGAAGCTTGGCAACTGTCTCAGTGTCAGTCTCGCTATCAAATGTATATCCCTTGCTTACAAGGAACTTTTTGATGTCCTTATAATTCTCAATAATACCGTTATGTACGATTGAAACTCTCTTGTTACCATGTGGGTGAGAATTGATATCTGATGGCTCACCGTGTGTAGCCCATCTTGTATGACCAACACCGACATGACCGTCTGGCTTATGACCATCCTCAAGCTTCTGTCTTAGATTTTTCAACTCTCCCTTGGCCTTCTCAACAAATATTTCGTCGTTTTCAAAAACAGCAATACCCGCTGAATCGTAACCTCTATATTCTAGTTTTGATAATGCGTTGAGCAAAACCTCCGAACAGTCTCTCTCTCCTACATATCCAACTATTCCACACATATTACATCCCTCCTATTTTTTGTAAAACTGAGCAACATATCTGTAATAAGCATTCATCTGCGCTATATTGTTAACACCGATAACATTATTAAATCTTGCTTTAATAAATTCGTTAAGCTTAGACATGTACTCATCTGCTGTTATCTGGCCATCAGCAACTTGTGTAAGGCCCAGCTCCCAGCTAGCTGTTAGTTCCGGATTCAAAAGTGATTTGATAGATCCGTGTACCACACCAAAGATCATCTCTCCTAGTTGTGTGGGTTTGATAACCTGAGTTTTTTTGTTGAGCGACAAATATTTGATACCTGTCAGCTTTTTTATTATCTCAGCTCTTGTAGCACTTGTTCCTATTCCAGAACCTTTGATCTGTGCTCTCAAATCCTCATCTTCGATAAGCTGTCCTGCATTTTCCATTGCAAGAATAAGCGAACCTGATGTGTATCTTTTGGGTGGTGTTGTTTCACCTTCTTTTATTCCAAAATTCACTACCTCTATTTTATCATTCTTTGATATGTTAGACAATGAATTAAAGAAATCAATATCGAGAGGTTTTTGCTCCTCTCCGTCTTCAGAATTCTTCTTTTCCTTAGGCACACCGGCTATTTCCATATATCCCTTTTGAACAAGAATTTTGAAGTTAGAACTGAATTGTTCTGTGTACTCTTTGCCGTCAAAAACAGACGGACCATTTGCTACAAGTGAAGCCTTCTTGTAAATTGCCGGTGGATAAAAAATACTAAGAAATCTTCTTACGATCACCATATAAACTTTTTGATTAATTGGCTTTTGTCTAGACAAACCGCCCAGTCCACTTCCTGTTGGAATAATGGCATAGTGATCAGTTATTTTTTTATCGTTAACATACTTTGTTTTTGCAAGACCTTCATACATCTTGTTATCAATTATATTTTTGGCAAAAGCCGCTAACGGACTATAGTTAAACAAGCCTCTAATGTTTTTGGTTATCTGCTTGGCAACTGCAGTTGAGATAACTCTGGCATCAGTTCTCGGATACGTTACAAGCTTGGCCTCGTATAGTTCCTGAACAACATTGAGAGTGTCACTAGGACTTATCTTGAACATTTTGGAGCAATCGTTTTGGAGCTCCGCCAAGTTGTAAAGCAACGGTGGCTGCTTCTTCTCATCCTTAAAAGTAATTGACTTAACAGAAAGCTGAGCCGGATTGCTTACAGCTTCCATGGCGTTAATAAGCGCCTCTGCTGACGTTTTTTCCTTAAAGCCATTCTCCTTGTAAAGCTCAGGTGCCTGGTGGAATCTTGAACCTTCTACGGCCTTCCACTCGAGACCTATATTTCTGTCTGCTATGTTAACATTGCCCAAAACACGATAAAAAGGTGTTTTGACAAAGTCTCTTATCTCTCGTTCTCTATTACAAATCATTCCAAGAACGCATGTCATGACACGACCAACGTTAATAGAACGCCAATCGCTTTTTAGGAAGTTTTGGATAGAGCGACCGTACTTAAGAGTCAATAATCGAGAAAAATTAATACCCATTAGGTAGTCTTCTTTGGCACGTAGATAAGCTGCATCCGACAAGTTGTCGTACTCGCTTAGATCCTTGGCCTCTTTAATGCCTCTAAGTATTTCTTCCTCAGTCTGCGAATCAATCCATACTCTCTTCTCTGACTTGTCTTTGACTCCAGCCTCCTGGGCCACAAGTCGATAAATATATTCTCCCTCACGTCCCGAGTCAGTGCAGACATAAATTGTATCTACATCATCGCGATTAAGTATTTCTTTGACAGTTTGGAATTGTTTTTTTACAGCAGGAATAACCTCGTACTTCCAGTCCATAGGCAAAAACGGCAAATCTTCCAATCGCCACTTTTTGTATTTTTCGTCATATACGTCCGGATAACTCATAGTAACAAGATGGCCTACGCACCAAGTTACAATCGCCTCGTTGCTTTCCATATAGCCATCTTTTCTGGTAGTTTTCAGTTTTAATGCTTTGGCAAATTCCTGAGCCACGCTCGGTTTTTCTGCTATATATACTGATTTTCCCATATATAATCCTTAAAAACACAAGCCTGCTCCATAGCATAATAAGCCTTTGTTAAGCAAACTTGTGTTGTTTTTAATTAATATCATCCAAAGTCTGATTATATGAATCAAGGAAGTTTTCCATAAAGAAGTCAACTTCTTCCATGTTCATATCATCAATAATTTGTTTAATAGAAGCCTCTGCTTTTTTGAAATCATTATTACCCATGTCTGATTCTCTCAGGCAATTAATGTAGGCAGAAAGCTTGTCTGCAGCCTTAACGTACTTGTACTCTTCAGTGTCTTCTACACCGAGAACCTTCTCGTACTCTTCTCTCATTTCTTCAGGAAGTTCTTTGAGAAGCTGATTTGCTGCGATGTCTTCAACTTTTTTGTATGAGTCTCTAATTTCTGGAGCGTAATATTTGATTGGCGTAGGCATATCACCGGTAATAATCTCTGTTGTATCATGCATAATACCCATTACAGCAATATGCTCTGCATTGAGGTTTTTACCGTAATACTTGTTACCGATAATAGCTAGCGCATGCGCCAAAATAGCCACCTCAAGACTATGCTCTGCAATGTTTTCATCATCAATACAGCGCATAAGTCCCCATCTGTTGACATATTTCATTCTCGCTAACATTCCAAAAAAGTTGTTCATAAATACACCTTCGCTAATTACTTGGCTATTAAATTCCAAGAAACTTCTTAACAATATCTTCCATGCCGTCTGCAGCACACTTGTTATCGTGCAATACTTCAGCATTTCTGATTTCTTCAATAGCGTTAGGAACTGTAACGTTTCCAATCTTTGATAGCTCGTCTACAAGCTCAAAATCGCCTAGTTTGTCATAATTGCTATCGATTGAATTCATTACCGCTCTTGTGAACTTAAATGGACTAGCTGTTGAAGCAATAACTGTAACCTTATCATCACCTGTGCTTGCAACATACTTGTCATATACACATCTTGCAACTGCTGTATGTGTATCCATAATATATCCAGTGTTATCAAAGTGCTTTTTAATTGTTGCTGCTGTCTCTTCTTCTGTAGCAAAATCACCAACAAAATCAGAAAGCTTAGCCTTCATATCGTCAGTAATTGTATATTTGCCCTTAGATGAAAGATCAGCCATCATTGCACTGTTAGTCTCAGCATCATTGCCAGCAATGTTATAAATCAATCTCTCAAGGTTACTTGAGATAAGAATATCCATTGATGGAGATGTTGTAAGAATAAATTCTCTGTTTTTGTCATACTCACCTGTGCTAAAGAAATCAAATAGAACTTTGTTTTCGTTAGAAGCACAAATTAGCTTGTCGATTGGAGTTCCCATGTTTTTGGCATAAAATGCAGCAAGAATGTTACCAAAGTTACCTGTTGGAACAACTACATTGATTTTTTCGCCATCAGAAATCTTGCCCTCTGCCAAAAGCTTAGCGTATGAATATACATAGTAAGCAACCTGAGGAACTAAACGTCCAATATTAATTGAGTTAGCTGATGAGAACTGGAAGCCCTTTGCGTCCATTTCCTTAGCAAGCTCTTTGTTGTTAAAAATATTCTTAACACCAGTCTGTGCCTGGTCGAAGTTACCTTCAATAGCAACTACGTTAGTGTTAGCACCCTTCTGTGTTACCATCTGCTTCTCCTGAATTGGGCTTACGCCGCCATCTGGATAGAAAACGATGATTCTTGTGCCTTCAACATCTGCAAAACCAGCCATAGCAGCTTTACCTGTGTCACCACTTGTAGCTGTAAGAATAACGATCTCGTTCTCAACTCCATTTTTCTTAGCTGAAGTTGTAAGCAAATGTGGAAGAATCTGAAGAGCCATATCCTTAAATGCGATTGTTGGGCCGTGGAATAGCTCTAGGTGATATGCACCGTCAACCTTAGCTAGTGGTGCAATCTCTTCTGTATCAAACTTAGTGTCATAAGCTCTGTCGATACAATTCTTAAGTTCTTCTTCTGTAAAATCTGTGAAGAATAACTTCATAACTTCGTATGCAACCTGCTGATATGACATCTTAGAAAGCTCTTCTAGGCTCTTATCAAGCTTAGGAATAGACAATGGTACAAACAATCCACCGTCGTCTGCCAAACCTTTAAGAATAGCCTGTGATGCTTCAATAGCTCCATCTTTACTTCTTGTACTCTTATATAAAATCTTTTCCATAATACCCTCTCTTTTTTATATAAAACAATAATTTCCAAAAATATTATTTTTCGTTAATGTAGTTAACTAGACCACCCTTAGCAATAAGATTCTGCATAAATTCTGGGAAAGCCTGTCCCTTAAATTCTGTTCCCTTAGTCTTGTTATAAATCATACCTGAGTCAAAATCAACTTCAACTTCGTCGCCAGCATCAATACCAGCTGCAGCTTCAGGACATTCAATAATTGGAAGTCCAATGTTGATTGCATTACGATAAAAAATTCTAGCGAATGTCTCGGCAATAACACAACTTACGCCTGATGCCTTAATTGACAAAGGTGCATGTTCTCTTGAAGAACCACATCCAAAGTTCTTAGTAGCAACAATAATATCGCCTTTTTGAACCTTCTTAGCAAAATCGATGTCGATATCTTCCATGCAGTGACTTGCAAGCGCTGCTGGGTCTGGATCATTAAGATATCTAGCTGGGATAATTACATCTGTATCAACGTTGTCTCCATACTTAAATACTGAACCGTGTGCTCTCATAATTACCTCCTATAATCCTAACTCTTCTGGACCTGAAATCTTACCTGTTACTGCTGAAGCAGCGGCAACTGCTGGTGAAGAAAGATATACTTCTGATTCAGGATCACCCATACGACCTACAAAGTTTCTATTTGTTGTAGCAACTGCTCTCTCACCCTTGGCCAAAATACCCATATGACCACCTAGGCAAGGTCCGCATGTTGGAGTACTTACCGCACATCCAGCCTTAACAAGTGTTGTAAGAATTCCCTCTTCAATACACTGTAGATAAATATCCTGTGTAGCAGGGAAAACAATACATCTAACACCGTCAGCTACTTTTCTACCTTCAAGAATCTGAGCTGCTGTTCTCATGTCCTCAATACGTCCATTAGTACAAGAACCGATAACAACCTGATCTACCTTAATATCATCTATCTCATCAATTGTGTGTGTATTTTCTGGAAGATGTGGGAAAGCTACAGTTGATTTAACTTCACTCAAGTCAATTGTGTACTCTTCCTCATATACTGCATCCTCATCAGGCTCAAAAATCTTGTATTCCTTATCAGAATGCTCCTTCATGTATTCGATAGTTTTGTCGTCAACGATAAAAATACCGTTTTTGCCGCCGGCCTCAATAGCCATATTAGCCATAGCAAATCTATCATCCATAGATAGGTTAGACACGCCATCGCCAACAAATTCCATTGACTTATACAAAGCGCCGTCAACACCAATCATACCAATAATGTGTAGAATAACGTCCTTACCTGACACCCATTTGTTAAGCTTACCTGTTAGGTTGAACTTAATTGCTGATGGAACTTTGAACCAAGCCTGGCCTGTAGCCATACCACCAGCCATATCAGTACTACCAACACCTGTTGAAAAAGCACCAAGCGCTCCGTAAGTACATGTATGAGAATCAGCACCGATAACTGCATCACCTGCCACTACTAATCCTTTTTCAGGAAGAAGTGCATGCTCGATACCTACACGTCCTGTTTCAAAATAATTAGTAATATCATTGTCCTTGGCAAAGTCCTTAAGTCTCTTGTAAAGCTCTGCAGACTTAATATCCTTATTAGGTGTATAGTGGTCTGGTACTAGTGCGATCTTGTCCTTGCAAAAAACACAGTCCACATTCATCTTCTCCATCTCGCCAATAGCAACAGGACCAGTAATGTCGTTAGCCAAAACCAAATCAAGGTTAGCCTCGATCAACTGACCAGCCTCAACGCTGTCCAATCCTGCATGGGATGCTAATATCTTTTGAGTCATTGTCATTCCCATTTGATAATCCTCCTTTTACACACAACTTATGATCATAATAAAGCTCGCAATACGCGAGTATATCTTAAATATTATATACTATTACGTCTCTATATTCAATGATATTAATATTGAAAATCATACAAAAAAATGGCATAATTATCATGTTGTGGAGACGTATCGAAGTGGTCATAACGAGCCGCACTCGAAATGCGGTTGTCCTAACGGGCACGTGGGTTCGAATCCCACCGTCTCCGGCAAAAAAAGAGATATCATTTCTGATATCTCTTTTTTGTTTCTTAGTTTCTCAATCTATTTTTTTGTTTTATAAACTCAAATCATCAATATTATCTAGCAAATGACAAATCTGATTTTTGCATGTTTCAATAAAATCTTTATTGTCAGGTTCTCTCTTGATAGTTCTTCTAAGTAATCTCATAAGTCCGATTAACTTAGCTTTTTCTTCTACCTCATGAACCTTTTCGAGATCATCTGTATCTACATACAACTCCAATGTTTTTTTCCAAATCTTATCAGCTAATTCGAATGGAATGCCCAAGAATCTTTCAACGCAAGTGTGATCAACAATAGCAAATCCCTCGTATGCATTATATATTGAACCTAGTTCAAAAATAGGATTTCCAGTACACAATGTATCCATATCAATTAACAATGCCTCTCCGTCCTGCATCATTACGTTTTTGACATGATAATCGCCGTGAAGTACGTGTCTGCTCTCAGGAACAGCCTTAACTAACTGAACAAGCTTGTCGCCATATGGTTCAGGCAAGTAATCTCTGTCAAACTCCGCCCACTGAACAGCAACATTTTTCATGCTTGGCATTACATCGTCATTTTCTTCTGTATTATGAATGTCTTTGAGAAGTTTTACGTACATATCAATGTATTCGTCCATGTTTTGCGGTTGATCCAACATCAACTTGGCGAATGACTTGGCATTCAATAGTTCAAATACTGAACCATATCCGTCTCCTACTCTAACTACATCGTATGGAATAGCTGTAGGAATTCCGATAACTAGAGCCTTTCTCGCAAGCTCCCTTTCTTTTCTAATTTCAGGCAAAGCATCAGGGTTGCGGTAAACCTTAATAATAGTATCCGGATCAATTCTATATACTACACCGTTAGAGCCCTGACCAATAACTTCACAGCCCTCTACACTTAGTACTCTATATGCCTTTTCAACCTTAATCATTTCTGTAAAGCCTGTCATCTCGAATATATCATACACTTCCGATGATGTATTGATAATTCTTAGGCCCGGTTGTGACTTGCGCAATCTCAAAATAATACGCAATCCGGCACTAGAGATATACTCTAGTTTTTCCGCATCAATAATAATGTTTTTGTCCTCATGTCCTGCTCTTTGTTCGTTGATTAATTGTTCTGCCTCGTTAGCATTGGAAGAATCAATTCTTCCCACAAATGACAAAACAAAATTTCCGTTCTCAACTTTGCTTAAAATTTCCATAGCTCCCCCTAATGTTCTCTAAAAATAAATTTAACTAGTTGGTAATATTCCTTATATGCCAGTGTATCTTTAAAGTCCACCAACAAATCCGAAATAGTTGTATAATACCATTTCTGTTGACCGATATCTTTCATATGAAATCTGTCCCAAACCCCATCTCCTTTTTTGAGATAAACAGAATATATAGATCTGATATTGGACAACTTATCAGAAAGCCACATAATCTTGACCTCTTGGTCCCTAGTGTTTCTTAGAACCTCCAAGGACTCTTCCTTCCTTATCCGCCAAGTTAATTCCGGTGGCAAATCTTCTCTTTTGTTCTCGCTTTCCGAACCGACTAACTCTGCAACTCGAGGGCCAAAAACATTTTTTATCTGCTCAAGAGTCACATCAGTATCCTCCACAGTATCGTGGAGTAGCGCAGCAATAATAACGTTTTCATCTGTAGTCAAATCGGCTGCAATGGCAGCAACCTCTAACGGATGAAGAATATACGGCGTACTCTCTCTTTTTCGAGTCTGTCCGGCATGAGCATTTGTGGCAAAAATTATTGCCTGGTCAAGCCTTTCGCTCATCACTCTTCCTCCTAAATTTTTTTGTACAATGTGACTACATTTTCTCCGTCGATATAATCGTATTTAATGTCATCAACATTTTTCTTAATCATAAAAATGCCCAGACCACCAATTGGTCTATCGTCCGCATTCAATGTCAAATCAGGCTCTTCCTTGTCTAGCGGATTGAATGGCACTCCTTTGTCAGAAATCTTAATAACAAGTAAGCACTCGTCATCTTCATACCCAACGCCAACCTCTACTTTTCCAGTATCCTCACCATATGAATAATTGGCCACATTAGTAAACAATTCTTCAAATGCAAGTTCAAGCTGGAATCTTTCTTTGGGTAAAACATTATACTCATCGAATTTTTCTTGTAGAAACTCATTGGCCGCGTTAAGATTTGCGATTTTCGCCAAAAATACTTTTGAATCAATCATATTTACTCTCTTTTCTTTTTAATAGTTTCTGTGTAAGACTAGGCACCGAGCCCTAATCTTAAGTTCCGTAGTTCCTGAATATATTATATCATTCATTAGTACCAAAACAAAACAAAAATCGCTGATAAACCGATAAAAAAACCTAACGGTATATTGTCATTTATGTTTTTGCCCCTAATTCTATATATAACAACTCCAAGAAGTGCTGCCAACATCCCCCAAAACAGCGTATTAAGAACTACTTCAAACCCTAAACTTACACATAAAGCCAGAATAAGCTTTACATCTCCTGCCCCTATCAACTTGTTACCGAAGACAAAAACAGCCAAAATCGGCCCAAATACAACGATTAAAGCCAAATACACATCATACACTGTCTTATTTAAAAAAATAATGTTTACGATACCTAGTAATATTATTAAAAAACAGTCTATGTTAGGTATTTTTCTGTTTTTGGCGTCAAGATAAGCCAAATGGAGCAATAGTGCAGCAAGTCCAAATAATATTAAATTTTCCATGCATCTAATATGCGTCACTCTATATACTATTTTATATTAAATAGAGCAATATTAAAAGTGTAAAGCATATTGACCAATAGGCATCACTAGTATTAACGCACTTTTTTGTTTTTGGTCAATCGAGTAGGCTGATTCCTACTCGATACCCACTCTGTGTAATCACTTCGAATCCACTTCGCTATTTCTCAGTGATTACACGGTCGCCAAGTGAAAATCTCTGTGCAAGCACAGATTTTCGCTTGGCTCGTCGTGGATAACAAAAAAGGATTGATGCATAAACATCAATCCTTTAATATCAATTAATTATTAATTAGTTGTTGATTAGAAGGTCTTCTTCATTGTTCCAGCTATATAGCTTTCTGATTTCTGCACCAACCTTCTCAGCTGGATGCTCAGCAGCAAGCTTTCTCATAGCCTTGAAGTGAACCTGACGTCCGCCTTCTGACATATCTAGTAAGAATTCCTTAGCGAATGAACCATCCTGGATATCAGCAAGAACCTGCTTCATAGCCTTCTTTGTTTCTTCTGTGATGATCTTAGGACCTGTAATGTAATCGCCATACTCAGCTGTGTTAGATACCGAATATCTCATACCAGCAAAACCTGACTGGTAGATCAAGTCAACAATAAGCTTCATTTCGTGGATACACTCAAAGTAAGCGTTTCTTGGATCATAACCAGCTTCAACAAGTGTTTCAAAACCACACTGCATAAGAGCTGTAACACCACCACAAAGAACAGCCTGCTCACCGAATAGGTCAGTCTCTGTCTCTGTTCTGAATGTTGTCTCTAGAACACCAGCTCTAGCTCCACCAATACCTAGTGCATATGCAAGTGCAAGATCAAGTGCCTTACCTGTAGCATCCTGCTCTACAGCAACTAGACAAGGTGTACCCTTACCTGCCTGGTACTCAGAACGAACTGTGTGACCTGGAGCCTTAGGAGCGATCATTGTAACGTCAACATCAGCTGGAGGTGTGATACAACCAAAGTGGATGTTGAAACCGTGAGCGAACATTAGCATGTTGCCTGCTTCTAGGTTTGGCTCGATTTCGTTCTTGTACATATCAGCCTGCTTTTCATCGTTGATAAGAATCATGATGATATCTGCCTTCTTAGCAGCTTCAGCTGTTGTATAAACTTCGAATCCCTGCTCTTCAGCTCTCTTCCATGACTTAGAACCATTATAAAGACCAACGATAACGTTGCATCCTGATTCTTTTAGGTTAAGCGCGTGAGCGTGACCCTGGCTACCATAACCGATAATAGCTATAGTCTTGCCATCTAATAGTGATAGATTACAATCTTCTTGATAATAAATTTTTGCTTCTGACATAATTTGCCTCCATAAAATAATTATATATTCCCATAATTGGGTATGAATAGGTATAAAACCTTATATGATAAAGTAATGAATTACTTTTCTCCTCTTGGTAAACCTGTAATACCAGTTCTTACAAGCTGAATGATTTCAAATCCATCTAGCAAGTCAATAAATGCTTCAAGCTTAGAAGGATTACCTGTAAGCTCAACCATAAGACTATCTTTAGCTACGTCAACAATGTTAGCTCTAAAAATATCTGTCATAGCTACAAGCTGCTGTCTCTGTGACTGGTCAGCCTTAACCTTAACAAGAATAAGCTCTCTAATAACTGACTCGCCATTCTTAAGAACCTCAACATCCTTGACATCTTCAAGCTTACTAATCTGCTTGATAATCTGTTCTAGAATATCATCATCTCCACTTACAACGATAGTCATACGTGAAAACTTAGGATCTGCTGTTTCACCTACAGTCAAACTAATAATATTGTATGCTCTACGGCTGAACAAACCAGCAACTCTATTAAGAACGCCTGACTTATTGTCAACTAATACTGATAACACTTTTTTGTTCATATTACCAACCTCTTTTCTGAAAAATCGTTCCAAAATATTTTACCACAATAAAATACGCCTTGCAATATAGCAAAACGTCTTTTTTCGTACTTTAAAGCAATAATACATACAGTATAACACCATGCAACAAGATATAACACATTGAAGAACCAACTAATCCATGATAAAATAAACGAGGACAAAATGCTGCTATGGCTCAGGAGGTAGAGCGTCGCCTTGGTAAGGCGGAGGCCACGGGTTCAAATCCCGTTAGCAGCTCTCGAACAGCAACGAGCAACGCAACAAAAAACGCACACAGACACGCTGAGAGTTTACTCTCAAAAGTGGATGTGTGCGTTTTTTGTTATGCTGCGAATGCAGCGGTGAAATAGATTTTGCAAAGCAAAATCTATGAATGAGTTGCTCGTTGCTGTTCGAAAGCGTTCACTACGCGAATGCAGCGGTGAAATAGATTTTGCAAGGCAAAATCTATGAATGAGCTGCTCGTTGCTGTTCGAGACCACTATGCGAATGCAGCGGTGAAATAGATTTTGCAAAGCAAAATCTATGAATGAGTTGCTCGTTGCTGTTCGGAAGCGTTCACTACGCGAATGCAGCGATGAAATAGATTTTGCAAAGCAAAAAGCGATATGAGTCACCTCATATCGCTTTTATATTAAACATTATTTTCTACGTCTAATCTTAACTAGTGATACTACTGAACCAAACATAGCTAGAATCATCATAGCAATTAGAAGCATAATAGATTCACCTGTCTGTGGAGAAGTTGTTGAATTATCATAACTTCCACCATCACTTACAGATCCATCGCCAGAACCACTATTATCCTTAGTAGATGATACCTTCTTCTTTGATGTCTTCTTAGGTGTCTTCTTTGTTGTCTTAGGAACTTTCTTCTTAGTAGTTTCCTCTGGTTCTTTTTCGTATTTAGCTCTAAATACTGTATCTCTTGTAATAGTTACCTTTGTAGGATCGATGATTTCTGTTTCTGTACCATCTTCCTTAACCATTACCCAACCCTTGAACTTATAACCCTTATTAGGTGTAATTCCTGGGTCCTTAGTTGTGTCATTGTAGTTAACTGTCTGCTTAGCCTTGCTACCATCAGTAACCTTACCGCTATCAACTGGATCATAAGTTACTGTGTACTGTGCTTTCTTATAAACGAATTTAATTTCGTTTCCTTCTTTTTTGATAGTAATAGTCTGAGTCTTATCACTCTTAACCTCGTAACCAGGAATCTTTGCAGCATCCTCTGTTACTTCGCTATCAAAATCAGCACCCTTTACAGCCTTAGGAGTAAGTATTTCTTTGCCATCTTCGTCAACATACTTAACGATGTAATCGTACTTAAGTGGGTTGAACTTAGCTGTAAATACTGTATCCTCGTAAATTTCCTCATCACCAGGATTATCAGACTTAACTGGATCCTTTTGAGTTACTGTTGTTTTCTCCCAACCTGCGAACTCATAACCGTCGTTTGGCTGTGGAATTGGAATATCTTCAACAGAGTCACCTCTTTGAACTTCTCTATCATCAGTATTTCCGTCTAGAGAACCACCCTTGTCAGCCTTAAATTCAACCTTAGGGTTCTTGTAATATACATATGTTACTACGTTCTTAGTTGGATCATCTGAAATTGTAATTGTTTCATCAGGATTTTCGTTAATTAATGTGTAATGTTCATATGTCTTAGCGTGTGTATCAACCGGTGTGTTGAACTTAGCACTACCTTCATCAGGATCTGCTAATGGTTTACCATCCTCATCAACATAATTTACTGTATAGTCATATCCGCCAAACTCATAAACAAACTTAATAACGTTTTTAGTTTCATCAGCTGTAATAACTAAGCTCTGGTTCTTAGAACCCTGAACTGTCATACCCTTTACAGTTACTGCAGTTTCAGTAACTGTTGAGTTGAAGTCTTTAGGGTCACCCTGCTTAGGATCTGCAACTGGATTATCATCTTCATCTACATAAATTACAGTATATGGATACTTGATTGGCTCAAACTGAGCTGTATATGTAGTATTTTCTGTAATTATATCACTCTTAGGATCTGCAGCATCTCTTGGAGTACTGTCAGAATCTGTTGTCTTCTTCCATCCTGTGAAAGTATAGCCTGTTTTAGGAGTTACTGTAGGCTGGTCACCTGTTGTTTCACCAACGTCTACAGTATAGTTCATCTTATCATCCTGACCTGTTGTTCCCTTTTCTGGATCAACTACGAATGTAACCTTAACATTATCCTTAGCTGTAACTGAAGCCTTATCCTTAGGGTTTACTGTCTTAGGAGTTACAGTTACTGTATCTGTATCTGCATTATATGCAGGGTTAGGACCATTAATTGATGCAGTAGCATCTGCCTCAAATCCATCCTTAGGTACGTTAGTCTTAAGACCCTTAACTGTAATGAAATCTCCATCGTTAAGCTTCCATTCTCCACCTAGATTAGCAAGAAGAGAGTTGTATTTGTCTGACTTATTATCAATATCAGCCTGTGTAAGAGTAACCTTAACCTCTTCACCGTTCTTATTAATTGTAACCTCTAGTCCATCAGGAATAGTGAAATCATCTGGAATTGTAATTCCGTTTTTATCCATCTTGAATCCAATACCAGTATCATTAATACCAATATTATCCATAGATGGAGAATTAGCAGTTAGCTTATACTGTACTTCTGCTTCTGTTCCCTCTGTAACAGGACCAGTAATCTCATCACCGTTCTTGTCAACAATCTTAACATCTAGCTCTGCAGCTGGTGTATTCTTAGGAACAACGTATGCCTTTTCTTCTCCCAAAGCTACTGGCTCCTGAGTTACTACAACATGACCGTCATCATTGTAACTAATGTTAGGAGCTGTGATGTCTGTGTGTAATTCTGATTTAACCACATCATCAACTGGCATCTTTTTATAAATTCCTGAAAGTGTCATGACATCGTCTTTGTCTAACACTGAGTTCATCATTGCATCAACGAATGCATCGACATGCGCGAAACTGTCAATATTATCCTTGTCAATAGAGAATGAATTCTTAACTACACCATTCTTATCTTTTATTTGAATAGTAATCTTATCGTCAACTTCGCAATCTCCGAGATCAATACCGCTCTTACCAATCTTAAAGCCTAGTTCCTTATCCTCAAACTGAACGTTCTTCATTCCGTTAACGCCAGCCTTAACTGAGTATTCTGGATAAACCTTTGAACCTGCCTGAACTTTAGTTCCGTCAGGAAGAACATTACCAGCCTCATCTTTTAGTACAACTGATGGCTTAGCATCTGCTGGTAACAATACCATGTTTGTTTCTACACGCAACTTACTCATATCAGTATGTCTCTCCATATAGAAGAAGTCGAATGAGTAAATTTCACCATCCTGAAGTCCAATTGAATCAGCGATTTCATTAATCTTAACAGTTCCATCTTTTGGAGGGTGCGCTCCACCAAGATCAAGAACAAGCTTGTTATTGATGAACAAGTAAACGTCATCGTCTCCGTAGAAGTTAAATGTTAGATCTGATGCTGCATCATAGTAGAAATCACAATGCGCTTTCATAGCATAGTGGAAGTTTCTATCTCCAACATATGAACTATATGTAGTTTTTCCAAATGGTTCTGTTAAATCGTTAGCATCACCTAATACATCTGGGTCAACTGGGAAGAAATCCTGATTGTCAGTTGTATCAGCTTCATTACTTGGGTTAAAAATGTTTTTGTTCTCTGTATCGTATGTCTTCTTATACATACTATCAAACTCGTACAATCCCTTATTCTCATTCCAGTTAAGAGTTAGAGTCTTGTAAGCGTTTGTTTTCTGTGTTATATCATTTCCAGTATTTGACCAGAAATTGTTTGCTACATAATAGCAGTAATCCATACATGTCTCGATATCATCAATACTATTCTTTGTATGGTTTGTTGTATAAGCAGCTTTTGACTCATCGTAATCGCCGAGTCTTACGTCTGCTAGTTCCTTAATATAAAGATTATCAAATCTTCTAACAGGTTGTGTATCCTTATGACCTTCACCTGTAGGAAGAACTTTTACTCTTACTTTGTCAACTCCTGCTGGAACTTCAAACTTGTTATCCTTGCTAGCATTTATTCCGATATCTGCAAGTTTTTCACCGTCAAGAGTAGTAACTTCAGCTACGCATAAGTTGCTATCATTGGTCTGTGCATAAATAACATAAGATCTGCCTGATTCAACATCAACATCGATATAAGCTGGATCATTTTCATCATCCTCACATGTCAAACCACCGTAAGGTGACTGGCTCCATGTACTTCCATCTGGGAAAACCCAGCCTTCCTTAGTAATAGGTCTGTCGTGACCTATTGTAATATTTTCAATAACAGTAGTTCTACCTGGATTTTCTCCTTTATAAAGAGATGGATGAGTAATTGCTGCAGCATTATCATCTAATGGTGTAGCCTTTAGGAATAAATGTCCATCCTGCTCCAAAGTGATAACTGTATCACCACCGTTAACAGTTTTGTTAACACCAGGTCCCTGCAATTCTACTTTCATGTTATTAGATGAATATAGGTAGAATGTATATGTTCCAGCTTCAAGCTCACCAAAATCAAATGTAGCTACATTATCTGTACCGCCTACATCTGTTCTTAGGTTATCACCATCAAGGTAATAAATAACATTATCGCCGTTTTTCCATTTATCCTGATTGTATGTACCGTCATAATCTGTAGCCAAATCCATAGTCCAGCCCAAATCCTGAAGATTCATACGGTGAGTATCGTTACCTGAAACAAGAGTTGTCTCTCCAGGTGTAGATACTAATTGTTTGATTTTATTATGAAGGTCATTGTTATTAATAGTATATTCCTGTTCAATATAATCCTTCATTATCTTAGCAGCTCTTTCAAGCGCTTCCTTAGTATATACAGGTGTTCCGTCCGCCCCTAAAGTATCACTAACAAGACCCTGTCCAGCTCCAGCTGGTACGCCTGGTTCAGTGTAGTCCTGATACATACTCATGCCCATAAAAGTACCCAAATCGTACTCAAAGAAGAAATGATCATCCAAATGATCATAAATAGTAATAGGCATCTTCATAGTAGGTTCCATCTCGGCTGCCTTTAGTTTGTTATCGTTACCAAAAAATTTGATACCAGTAAAAACTGTAGTAAATGCGATAACAAAAGCCAGCGCTAGTGTCAAAAATTTCTTCATACTTCCTCCTTGTTTATTAAACAACATAAACATCTACCTTAAAATATACTAATTTACATAAAATTGCAAGGTTGATTTTTTTTATACTCAAATTTCCCTCACAATATTTTAAACACCTACTAACCTTTGGGGTAATTATTTGTTATAATTTTGTCTAAAAACTTCGAACCCAAGTACGCCTGCCGCCACACTGGCATTCAAAGAATCTATATCTCCCTTCATCGGTATAGTTGCGATAAAATCACATTTCTCTTTGACCAGTCTACTTACGCCTTTACCTTCATTACCTATTACTAAGCCAATGGCTCCTGTCATATCTATATCATACATGTCTGTTCCATCCATATCGGCTGCAACAAACCATATTCCTTTTGTTTTTAATTCATCTATAGTCTTGGAAATATTAGTAACCTTGGCTACAGGAGTATAATTGATAGCTCCCGCTGATGCCTTTACTACTGTCGCTGTAAGACCTGCCGCTCTATTCTTAGGAATAATTACACCGTGTGCTCCGCATAGATTAGCTGTTCTTATAATAGCGCCGAGATTGTGTGGATCTTCAATCTCATCTAAGACAAAAACAAATGGTGCTTCTCCCTTTTCCTCTGCATACTGCAATATTTCATCAACAGTTGCGTATTCATATGCAGCTACATAAGCGATAATACCTTGGTGATTGCCTGCCTCTGACATATTATCAAGTCTATCCTTGGATACGTATCTTATTAGAGTCCCCTGCTTTTTGGCTTCCTTAATAATAGAATTGATATGACTTTCTTTGATATGCTCTTTGATAAAAAGCTTATCTACTGTCTTGCCAGATCTGAAAGCTTCTGTTACAGCATTAATTCCTTCTATAGTAAATTCATTGTATCTCATCTAAAATTTCTAATCCCTTCTTGATAATACTTAGCATTCTCTCTGTCTGATTAGTTAAGTACAAATATCCGATTAGTGCTTCAAAACCTGTAGCCGCTTTGTACTCACCCATTGTTGCGTTTTTGGCCTTTGTTGTAACCTTGGCATTGCGACCACGCTTGTATACCGACTGTTCTTCCTTAGTCCAATCATCTAGCATTGCTTTGGCAATAGTTGCCTGAGCACTCGCCCTAACAAGACCGGATGCAGCCTTGTGAATCTTATCAACACTTCTGTTGGCCTCATCGACGATGACCGTTCTGACTACAACCTCATAAACACTATCACCGATATACGCCAGCGTCAAAGGAGAATAATTCAAAATGTCGATATCATCCAATTCCATTTGTTTTTTGATTGTTTCAAACATTTCCATATATTATTTTCTACTCCACTTAGTGCCTTCACGCGTATCTTCTAGAACAATACCCTTCTCAAGCAATTCATCTCTGTTAGAATTTTTGGCCTGGGCACGCTTAGCAATCATTTCTTCAATATAGTCCTCGTCGCCCTGAGCCTCTTCCTTCTTCTCAAGAATAATTCCCAAAACATCAGTTAGCTGCTCAAGAATATTGTATAGACTCTGTGCAAATTCCTTAGTACTATCTGCATCGATAACCGTATTAGTGAACTTAACTAGTTCAAAAATAGCAGCTATTGCATTACTTGTATTGTTGTCATCATCCATTGCTGCTTCAAACTTGGCAACGAACTCGTCAGCCTTTTTGAGCTGTTCCTGCTCCTCAGCTGTGATTGCTCCATCTGCACCGTTGTTTGCAGCGTTTCTGATTTTTTCTGCCGCTGTAAGAATTCTTTCCAAACTACTCTTGGCACTCTGCATCAACTCCTCACTGAAGTTGAGAGGTGTTCTGTAGTGAGCACTTAGCATGAAGAATCTCAAAACTTGTAAGTCATAATGCTCTGCAATATCTCTTACTGTGAAGAAGTTACCTAGAGACTTAGACATTTTTTTGTTGTTGATATTGAGGAAAGCATTGTGCATCCAGTAATGAGCAAACTCACATCCGTTAGCACATTCACTTTGTGCAATTTCGTTTTCGTGATGAGGGAATACCAAATCCTCACCGCCAGCGTGAATATCAATACTGTCGCCCAAATATTTTTTGGCCATAACAGAGCACTCTGTATGCCAACCCGGTCTACCATCGCTAAATGGTGAATCCCAAGATGGCTCGCCTTCCTTTTTAGGCTTCCACAAAACGAAATCTAGTGGATCTTCTTTAGAATCCTCGCCGACAACCTTAATATCTCTGTGACCACCTTCAAGGTCATCAATGTTTTTGTGAGAAAGCTTACCGTACTCGGCAAATGATCTAGTTCTAAAATAAACTGTGCCATCCTTCTCGTATGCGTTGCCCTTCTCTATTAAAGTAGAAATCAAATCAATCATTCCACCAATTTCTTTTGTCGCAAGAGGATGAACTGTCGCAGGCTTGATGTTCATGCCTTCCATGTCCTTCTTGCACTCTTCTATATAACGAGTAGAAATCTCGTCAGAGGAAACACCCTCCTCCATTGCCTTGGCAATGATTTTGTCATCAACGTCTGTGAAGTTAGATACGTAATTAACTTCATAGCCTTTGTATTCAAGATATCTTCTGAATGTATCAAAAACAATCATAGGTCTTGCATTACCAATGTGAATCAAGTTGTAAACAGTAGGTCCACAAACATACATTTTGACTTTACCCTCTTCTAAAGGCTTAAATTCTTCTTTTTGTTTTGTCAAAGTGTTATATATTTTCATAACTCATCTCCTATTAAATATAATCATTGATAAAAAATGCATCTTCGTTACATACCTTAGGGAATCCCGGTATCATTCGATAGCCAAAAATATGTGCTGTCAAATCATTAATCGATATTTCCATCTCCGGAATGACATCGCCTTTAAGCTTTGTTACTTTCAAGTCGTTTCTCTGATATGAAAGTCTGAAGACGCCTGTGTTCTCTGGAATAACTGGGTCGTTGATCTTGATAACCTTTACTCCGTCTCCTTTAAAGTCAAGCAAACGTAGAGTTTTGCGAATGTTCATTACTCTAGCCATAAGATATGGTTTGCGTTCATTTCCAAAATAACTCATTGAGGCAATTGATGAATCAAGAACCTCCTCATAAATCTTGCCGTCTATCCAAACTCGATATCCCATAATTACAAGATTCTCTACATATAATTCTATATAGCCACCTTCTAGTTCAATAAGTGCTTCTAGTTCTCTAAAGTAATCCATGTTTTTGGCCAGCGTGACCTTGTATCTGTTCTCTGTGTTAGTCTGGGCAAAAATTGATAGTTTGACTAAGTCCTGCTTGTCTGCCCTTCTAAGTATCAAAGAATGTGTGGCTTTTTTGCGAAGATGTTCTGGTTTGAGTTCTTTGTGGTCCATAACATATTCAAAACCAAATTTTCTGTACATATCTGATGTGTTTTCATCAGTAGGGATAAGGTAAGTAAAAGCATCAAGGTTACGGTATAAGTCATGCAAAACTTTTTGCATGAGCTCTTTCATGTAGCCCTCGCTGCGATATAGAGGGGATGTACATATACCATAAATATAGTTAAGCTCAGTTTTGAGCTTTCCTATTACAGCAGTCTTTGGAACGAGTTGGAGCATACTTTTAATCTCGCCATCATCCTCGTTAACAGCAATAATGTTGTTAGGGACTTTGTTGGCTAAATAATACTCCCTGTATTCCCTTCCGTCGCTAAAGCAGGTATTATACAGCTCTCTTATATTCTGTTTTTCTCCTTTATCTAAATACCTTATCATTTTTCTCTATATTATCCTGTTTTGTTTTTCTTTTTAGTCAACTAATGCTACTGCATAAGAAGATATGCCTTCCTTTTGGCCGGTAAAACCAAGGCCTTCCTCTGTAGTTGCTTTTACGTTGATTAAGTCAGGCTCTACTCCCATAGCCTGAGCAATATTAGCTTTCATAGTTGGAATGTATGAAGCCATTTTGGGTTCTTGAGCAACTATAATTGCATCTACGTTGCACACCTTGTAATCGTTCTCCTCAAGAAGCTTAGCAACGTGCTTGAGCAATTCAATACTTGATATACTCTTATATTGAGGATCAGTGTCAGGAAAATGCTTGCCGATATCACCTAGTGCTGTTGCTCCAAGCAAAGCATCCATAACAGCGTGTACAAGCACATCTGCATCAGAGTGTCCTAACAAACCTTTTTCGTATGGAATTTCTACGCCACCGAGTATAAGCTTGCGATTCTCAGCAAAACGGTGAACATCATAACCATTACCTACTCTCATACTTCCTCCTTTGCTTATGGCTTGATTAAAAGCCATAGTTAAATAATTATAGCACAATCGAGATAAATATGGTATAAAAAAGACAATAAAAAAACAAGCCATATAGGCTTGTTTTTAATGGCTGGAGAGAGACTTGAACTCCCGACACCACGGGTATGAACCGTGTGCTCTAGCCAGCTGAGCTATCCAGCCATATGGGACCTACAGGACTCGAACCTGTGACCCTCTGCTTGTAAGGCAGATGCTCTCCCAGCTGAGCTAAGATCCCGTCAAATATTTTTGACTGCCTTAATAATATATACTTTTCCGAATATAATGTCAAGTACTTTTCTGCACTAATTTTATTTGATATACTTTTTTTATGAAAAATTTTCTAATATCCAAACTAAATAAGTATTCGCACGCCTGGCCACTGCTATATTTCTTTATATATATGCCTTGGTTTTTGGCGCTTGAACATAATTATGATGCAGACTATAAAGGGCTTCATTGGATTCACTGTGCCCTAGACGACATTATGCCGTTCTGTGAGGTTTTCGTCATTCCATATGTATTATGGTTTTTGTACATACCCGCTGTATTCTTGTTTTTGTTTTATCATTCCAAAAAAGAATTTTACCGAATATGTGCATATGAGTTTATCGGAATGACAATATGTCTAATCATCTATACTTTGTATCCTAACGGAATACAACTTAGAAATGACCTGGCCACATTGAACCGCAGCAATTTTCTCATAGACATTGTTCAGTTCCTTAGAACTAACGACACGCCAACTAATGTGTGTCCAAGCATTCATGTTTTTGCCACTATTGCTGCTCATATATGTCTCATACATAGTCCGCATATGCAATATTCCAACACAAGATCCAAGATTAAAAAGTTTTCTCTTGTGTTGACAATACTTATATGTCTATCCACAATATTCTTGCAGCAGCATTCAATTATCGACTTGGGCTGCGGCGCGATTTTAGCATTGGGATTGTACTTCTTAGTATTTAGAGTTATGTTCAAAAACACAGTATTCCCTGGTCCTGACCGTATCGAACCGGACAAACACCAGGTTCTACTGTTTCTCAATAAAAAATAAAAAAAGAATGGCAATTGCCATTCTCTTTTTATTTTAGTTAA
>CACYHD010000017.1:26426-59003 GCA_902774125.1 uncultured Lachnospiraceae bacterium | reverse complement strand
TATTTTTCTTCCGCCTTTTCCCGGAATGTTCATTGAACGTCCGAGTATCGACTTGCGTACTCGCTTATATAGTGTAGGATTCTTTTCCTCAACAAGTTTCCACAACTCTTCTTTGTCCTGCAATCTCTGCTGAGATCCTTCTCTAATAGACATAATAGATGAGACACACATCATCATATCAAAATAATGAACAAGAACTTGATCTAGCTTATGGTTAAGATGTTCCATCTTGCAATACTCATCCAACATAATTTTTGTCACTCTGTACTGCTGGTCTAATCTCTTGATCATAATCTTTTCATTAACTGACTGATCATCTCTTCCGATATAGTACTTGTATAGAATCACGTCCATATAGTAAATGTTCTTCACATATGGAAGTGGCTGGAATACGTAAATATTATCTACATAAAATGTATGCTTAGGAAGTAATAGTCCTGATTTTTTGAGCACCTTTGTTCTGTAAATAACAGAATGCATTAATAAGTACTGTGAAGCACCAAACTTAACATCATCCCATGTAAACATTTTGTCTACAGGCATAGCGCTCTTATACTTCATAACCTTTTTGTGCTTAACACCCTGCTTGTCATACAAAAAGTTTGTAATAAGCATATCAAGATCTGAATCCTTAGAAACCATTTCTTCCAAAAGATTAAGAACTTTGCCAAGAGCATTTTTGCCTAGGCAGTCATCACTATCCAAAACTTTAAAATACAAACCCGAAGCGTTGGCGATACCTGTATTAACCGCATCACCGTGTCCACCATTTTCCTTGTGAACAACCTTAACAATATTAGGGAAACGCTTTTCGTATTTGCGAGCAATTTCTAGCGTGTTATCAGTAGAGCCATCATCAACAATGATAACTTCAACTCTGTCACCACCATTGACAGCACTTCTTATACTTTTGTCCATATATTCTGCAGAATTATAACACGGTATTGTAACTGTTAATAATTTCATATTAATCCAACCTCATTTATTTTTTTCATAAAACCAATCACGTTTATGTTTTTAATAGAATATCATATTTTGCTAGGTTTAACAAATCTATTTATTACATAAACCATTATCGCTATTACTGCTACTGAAAATCCTAGCACAAAAAGACTTGCAGCAACTGCTATAGAATCATTTGAAGCAACTTTTGCAGCCTGCTCCTGCGAACCGGAACTTGCAAGATTACTTATCAATATGCCCACAAAATTAGAAAAACCGTGAGCTATAATAGGTGCCGCAATTGTTTTGTATTTTTCATAAACAAATACGAACAACATAGAAAGAAGAAACGCATACAAAAACTGAGCCAAGTTGCCGTGTGTAATACCAAAAACAACGCCAGTTGCAATTGCAGCAGGTATTATTCCAAAAGCTTTTCTCAAGCTGCCATACAAGAAATATCTAAAACACAACTCCTCTATAATAGGTCCCAAAACCGCAGCAGCAATAATCTGTACGACGAAGTTGCTTCCGTAAATCAAACTGGCAACATCATCATATGAATGCTGCAAAGATTCAGGTAGCACTCTCTCGATGAGTGAAACGAGAATATTGCCCGCATACATTCCGAAAAATGCCAATGGTAATATAAACAAATACTTAGCACCGTTAACTGACTTGTACTTTTCGTATGTTCCATCTTTTTTGGCCCACTTAGTTCTAAAGTAAGCTATAACTATGAATATAGGAAGTGTCAACACATATCCAACTACAGAAATCATCAAAAAATTATCCTTAACATATTCTGTCACCTTGTCTACAGAACCTGTAAGTATAGCAATTAGAAAACTTGCCGCCATCACAGCAACAATAGACAGCGCCTGCCATACTATGAATGGATACAATGCTTTGAGAACATCGATAAATTTATTTGTTGAACTTTTTTCTTTTAACATATTTGCCTCTTTTCTACTGTTGTAATAACTTGGCCAAATCCATTGGATGATCAATTGTTGTAATCACACCGTTTTTCACCAAATCTTCTTTTTCACCCATACCATATGTAACTCCGATGCAGTCTAGATTAACCTTTTTGCATCCTTCGACGTCATAAATTGTATCGCCGATAAGAACAGTCTCTTCCTTAGAAACGTTGGAATTGTCAAAAACCTTGTTGAGAACATCCTCCTTAGTTAGAACAGGACCGTTAAGATCCGCCCCGCATGTTATCTCTGGATTGAAGTACTCTCTTATATTCAAATAATCCAACACCGTCAACGCCATAGGCTCTGGCTTTGATGTGGCAAGTCCCACGTTGTAGCCATTTTCGTTGAGCCAAACCAATATATCTTTTATTCCGTCATATATATGACACTCATAAATTCCGATAGGATTGTAGCGTTCTCTGTAATAGCCCAATGTCTCAAGCGCTGTCTCCTTGTCCATACCGTAACTACGCATATATTCTGTCACCATTGGAGGTCCAACAAAATGATGCAAATCCTCCAAGTCGTCCACTTGAATACCCATTTTGCCAAGGGCATATTGAACGCATTTGGTAACACCCTCTTTTGTGTTACTTACAGTGCCATCTAGGTCAAAAAGAATTGTTTTATATTTCTTCATAATTACCATCCTTCTTTATATTCAAACAAACAAAAGTATAACACAATTTGTTCTTGTTTTACATCATTGTTTGTTTTATAATATTAAAGGAATTTATTAGATACGAGAGGTAAATGTATAATGAGTCAAGAGAAAGTAAATTTACATAAGCAAGAAAAATATGAGCGTAAGCATCCACCTAAAAAAAGCAAACTACACGTTGTTAGAAAATATGCTCTTACTACTGTAGTATGTGTTGCTTTACTATTCTTACTAGGTGCTTATATCGCAGTTCACACTGGTATGTGGAAGCCAGAAGTTGAGACAACTAGTCAGGCACCATGGTCAGACGCTCAGAAAGAAAGCTTAAGAAACGCTTTGATTCAGAACAACGACACTAACGTAAAGGGAGCAAAAACAACTCAGGCTCCAAGCATCAAAGCAAATACAAAAACAAAAAGCACTAAAGCTTCAAAGAAAGCTAATTCAAAAACACCTGTTACTGCTTCAGGTAATGCAAAATAAAAATAAAAGAACTGATATTTAATATCAGTTCTTTTTTTGTTATCCACGATTTTTTGCAGCATATTACATTCTGTCAGGCGCGCTAAAGCCTAGTATATCAATACATGTCTCTAGTACCTTCTTAGTAAATAATAATAATGCAATATATGTTTTTTGCTTATCTTCATCCTCTTCTGCAAGAATCTTAGTATTGTGATAGAAAGTGTTAAACACATTAGATAGTTCGTAAATATACTGGCATAACTTATGTGGTGCCAATTCGTCAGCGGCGTTTTCGATAACACTGTTAACCTTAGATAATTCTAGCATAAGCTTTGTAGCACTTTCGTTTTCTACGTTCTTAATTGATACTCCGTCAGTTGTCTTACCGCTTTCTACATACTTGTCGATAATAGATTTGATACGAACGATTGTATATAGAATGTATGGTCCAGTGTTTCCTTCGAATGAAGCAAACTTATCGATGTCAAAAATATAATCTTTTGAAGCCTGGTTAGAAAGATCACCGTAACGAAGAGCTGCCAAGCCGATAATCTCAGCTATTTTTTGAGCCTCTTCTCCTTCCATAGCTTTGTTTTCTATCATCTTGCCATAAACTGCCTCGTTGACATCGTTAATTAAGTATTCAAGACGATATACGCCACCATCACGTGTCTTGAGAGCCTTGTTGTCTGAACCGTTAACTGTTCCAAAACCAATAAACTTCATATCAGTATCTTCGCCGACAAAAGCTGCCTTTCTAGCAACACGGAACACTTGTGTGAAGTGTAATTCCTGACGCTTGTCAGTAATGTAAATATACTGATCTGGTGAATATAATTTTTCACGCTCAATAATTGTTCCTAGATCAGATGTAGCATAAAGAGCCGCTCCGTCTGATTTTCTTACTATACATGGAGGAAGTTCTTTTTTGTCTGTGTCTTCCTTGATATCAACTACAAGAGCTCCTTCACTTTCGTAAGCCAATCCCTTGTTAACTAAGTCGTTAATAAGGTCTTCGATATATGGATTAGCATCACTCTCGCCTTTCCACAACTCAAAATGAGTGTTAAGGCGATCATAGTTTTTCTTAAGATCCTCAAGTGATACGTTCATAATGTGCTGCCACAAAGCGCGGTATGGCTTGTAGCCCTCCTGAAGCTTTCTAGTCGCCTCATGAGCTTCTTCCTTGAACGCTTCGTCTTCCTTAGCTTTGCCATTAGCACATGGATATATTTCTTCTAATTCTGAAATTGTAAAAGGTGCCTCGCTTGGGTATTCGCCGTCAAAACTCTCATCGTAATATGGCAAATCCGGTTTGCGACACTTAAGTTCAGTAATAATAAGACCCATCTGAAGTCCCCAGTCACCCAAGTGAACATCACCGATAGTCTCATTACCCATAAACTTTTTAAGTCTTTTAATAGCTTCGCCGATAACTGCAGAACGCAAATGTCCAACGTGAAGTGGCTTAGCTACATTAGCTCCGCCGTAATCTACTATAATTGTTTTATTCTGCTGTTTTACACCTAGTTTGTCATCTTGTGCAAGGTTATTGATGTAATCCGCCAAAAAGTCCTTATTTATGTCAAAATTAATAAATCCAGGATTGATTGCTTCTATCTTTTCAAACATCTTATTGTCAGCTAACGCTTCGACAATATCATTGGCAATCATAATAGGAGCTTTGTGATAAATCTTTGCTCCAGCCATAGCTCCGTTACACTGATATTCACATAGATCAGGACGGTTAGAAACTACAACTTTGGCAAGGCTTTGGTCATAGCCCTTTTCTTCAAATGCTTTTTCAAACTCTTCTGTTATTAATTCAATAATCTTCTTCATAATAATCTCCGTTTTGGTAATATAATAAAATATAAATTATAATTCTACTCCATTCTTTTTGAGCAGTTCTCTTGCTGTATCAACAGAATCAACGCCCTCTTTGTTTTTGATTGGGGCGAATTCTTTTTCTCTTACAACCTCGTACGCTAGACAGTTATCCATCATATGAATCATATCAAGAACCAAAGTTTCAAACTTAAATCCATTTTCTGTCTCAGGCTTAACTAGCTGAGCATTCTCATCTATATAAGCAATCTTTTTCTTAACAATATGTGTAGACAAGTTGTTTTCAAGATTCTTTTCCAAGTCTTCAACATTAAATAAATAGTTAAGTATTACACCCCATCTGTATGCAAGTTCGTCATTCTCGTCCTTGGCATAGCGCATTTCTTCTGTTAGCTCGTAGTACTCAACAATAGATGGCTTGCCATCCTCTAGGCACAAAACACCTACTCTCTCTTCCGGTGTTGCCTTAGGAACTACCTTAGATGCACATCTGCATCCGTGTTCAATCATCGCTCCAACAAATAGTGGATCTGCAATACGCTGACATACGTTGTCTACAGCAAACAAGTTAATATACTCAACGCCTCTCTTTTTGGCATCTTCGAGAAGTCCGGCTTTGACAAAAGAAATGAACCAACCGCCATTTCCGTTAGGGCTAGTAGAAATTCTGTTTTTGCCCTCCATATAAAGCTTGCCGTCAAAAGATACCGCTGGGGCCATTTCCTGCTTGAAAAACTTAACATAGTCTTTGTTATATCCAAAATAATTCATCTTCTCGAAGAACTCTCTAGTGTCCTTGTCGTTCTTCTCGCTTGTCATAACGTAAAGTGGAATCCACACACCCAAATCATTTACAACATCAAGTGTGTTTCTGACAATCATCTCGAATATAAAAACATCCTTAGTCAGACCAATATTGTACATTCCCTTAGGCTTGTCAGAACCTAGTCTAGTTCCCATACCACCGGCCAAAAGCAATGCGGCAACTTTACCTTCCTTAATAGCCTTCTCACCAGTTGCTCTGTACACTTCCTTGTGAGCCTCAATATCTTTAATTGAAACTGCATTATCAAGCGGTGTAATAACACCTTTATTGTGTACACCTTCTGGCTGATCTATTAATTGGAGCAAATCCCAATCTATTTCTTCAATCTGACCAAGCAATTGCTGCTTTTCATCAGAAGACAATTCATCAAAATAATCAAGTACATGTTCTTGGTTGTACTTAGCTAGTATCTCTTTTGCATTATTGTAATCCATATCTAACCTCTCTAGTATTTTTTTATAGTGCATTAAAAGTATTATAAATTATTTGGTCTTATTATGCAAAACTTATTAGACAGATGGGATGTTAAAATGACATATATGCTAAATCATTAGAACTAACAATTCAAGCACGGACTGATATCTGTCCTCAGGGTTAATCTGAGTGCATTTTAGTATAGCCCTAGCCATCTTGCGTCCCCAACGAATGCTTGTGTGCCCATTAGTGTGTTTTTGGCCTGTGGCAAGATAATAAAGCGTTGTTCCAACTGTGTATATGTCGGTTCTAATGTCCGTGTTATAAATAGGACGCCCTTGCAAATCGCCATACTGCTCTGGTGCAGCAAATCCTTTGCTGCCAAAACACTTTTCTTCAATGTCAATTTCTTTGGAATATCTTTTGGCAATGCCAAAGTCTATTAGTTTGACATTAAATTCAGAATCAATAATTATATTTTCCGGTTTCAAATCACGATATACAATAGGCGGGTCTAGACTGTGCAAATAATACAGTCCGCTTAGCACTTGCCTCATTATTTTTTTCATATTGTTTTTGGCAAGAGGTCCATTGTCATCTACATAAGTTTTGAGATTCTGACCTTTTACTAGTTCCATAATAAGATAAAAACTGTTATCAGCTTTTATTAAATTTAAAAATTTTGGAAGGTTCGGATGAGATGTGTTTTTGAGAACATTCATCTCGCGCTCTAAACCTTCCAACATTTTTTGGCTGTCGCCGGGATTAGATGTTATGTATTTTTTCATAGCATAACAATTACCTGTTTTAATATCTCGCACTCGGTAAACAGCGGAAAAACCGCCGCGACCAATAAGCTCTTGTACAAGATATCTTCCGTCAACAACTTCGTTAATAAAATTTTTCATAGCACAACCTCCTCAGGCGTGCCACTCTCCAATATATCAAACGCTAACAACACTTTGATAAACAAAGTATTGTTAGCAGTTGATTAATAAATATTATATCTGAGCAACATCAACAAGTGTCATGTTGTCCTTAGCGTTACTCTCTAAACTTGTAAGTAATGCATCTACAGTGTCTAAGCTTGTGAAGCAGTTAACACCTGTCTCGATAGCTACACGTCTAATCAAGAAACCGTCTCTTGTTTTGTCTCTACCCTGTGTAGGAGTATCAATAACGATATCAATCTTGTGATCTAGTAGCAAGTCCATTACTGTAGGTGATTCCTGCTGAATCTTGTTAACCTTGTTAGCATTAACACCGTTTTCTCTTAGAACCTCAGCTGTTGATCTTGTAGCATAGATTTCATAACCCAAAGCTTCAAGACGTTTAGCCAATGGAACCATTTCCTGCTTGTCTGCATCTTTAACAGAAACAATACATTTTTTGTGCTTAGGAAGTATTGTACCTGATCCAAGGAAGGCCTTGTACAATGCTTCGTTAAATGTCTTGGCAATACCTAGACACTCACCAGTAGACTTCATTTCTGGACCAAGGCTTGTCTCAGCACCTCTAATCTTTTCAAAACTGAATACCGGCATCTTGATTGCATAGTAATCAGCGTTAGGCTGTAGACCTGGCTTGTAACCTAGTCCCTTAATTGAACCACCGATAATACACTTAGCAGCAAGTTTAACAATTGGGATACCTGTAACCTTACTGATATATGGTACTGTTCTAGATGAACGAGGGTTAACCTCAATTACATAAACCTGTCCGTCACAAACGATAAACTGAATGTTGATCATACCCTTAACGTGAAGTGACATTGCAAGTCTTCTTGTGTACTCTTCAATAGTGTCAATTATATCTTGTGATAATGAATATGCTGGATAAACTGAGATACTATCACCAGAGTGAACTCCGGCTCTCTCGATATGTTCCATTACACCTGGAATAAGAATGTCTTCACCATCACAAATTGCATCGACCTCAACCTCTGTGCCTTGTAGATACTTATCAACAAGGATAGGATGATCCTGTGCGATTCTATTAATAACATCGATAAATTCTTCGATTTCCTGGTCGTTTGTTGCAATCTGCATACCCTGACCACCAAGAACGTATGAAGGTCTAACAAGAACAGGATAACCTAGCTTGTTAGCAACTTCCTTAGCTTCCTCAGCAGTGAATACTGTACCACCTGTAGGTCTAGGAATTTCACACTTCTCTAAAATTTCGTCAAATAGCTCTCTATCCTCAGCAGCATCAACATCTTCTGCCTTTGTACCTAGAATAGGAACACCCATCTTCATAAGTGATTCTGTTAGCTTAATAGCTGTCTGTCCACCAAACTGTACAACAGCACCGTCTGGTTTTTCTATATTAACAATGTTCTCTACATCTTCTGGTGTAAGAGGCTCAAAATACAACTTATCAGCAATATCAAAGTCAGTAGAAACTGTCTCTGGGTTGTTGTTAACGATAATTGTCTCATAGCCTTCTTCTTTGAATGCCCATGTACAATGAACACTACAGAAGTCGAACTCGATACCCTGACCGATTCTGATAGGACCAGAACCTAGTACTAGTACCTTCTTAGGTGGGTTAGTCTCTACAGCCTCATTCTCGCCACCATATACTGAATAATAGTATGGTGTAGCAGCTTCGAACTCAGCAGCACATGTATCAACCATCTTGTAAGAAGCAACAATGTTGTTGTCATAACGCATCTGCTTGATTTCTTCTTCTGTCTTGCCTGTTAATCTGGCAATAACTGTATCAGGGAATTCTATTCTCTTAGCTTCTCTTAGAAGTTCTACTGTTAGTTCTTCTTCCTCAAGAGCTTTTTCCATCTCTGTAATAATAGCTAGCTTGTCGATGAACCACTCATCAATCATAGTCACTTCATGAATATGCTCATATGAAACACCACGTCTTAGTGCCTCAGCAACTACCCAGATTCTTCTATCATCAACTTTGTGTAGCATCTCTTCTAGCTCGTCATCATCAAGACCAGAGAAATCATAGTCTCTTAGACATTCAACGTGCTGTTCTAGAGATCTGATAGCCTTCATCAAAGCTCCCTCGAAATTGTTACAAATACTCATAACCTCTCCAGTAGCTTTCATCTGTGTAGTAAGTTTTCTACTAGCTGTAATAAACTTATCAAATGGTAGTCTTGGAATCTTAACAACACAGTAATCTAGTGTTGGCTCAAAACTAGCATATGTCTTCTGAGTAATAGCATTCTTAATTTCATCAAGTGTGTATCCGATAGCAATCTTGGCTGCAACCTTGGCAATAGGATAACCTGTAGCCTTAGAAGCAAGTGCTGATGATCTACTAACACGAGGGTTTACCTCGATAACACAATACTCGAAAGTCTCAGGGTGCAATGCATACTGAACGTTACATCCACCTGTAATTCCAAGTTCGTTGATAATATTAAGAGCTGATGTACGAAGCATCTGGTGTTCCTTATCACCAAGTGTCTGTGAAGGAGCAACTACGATACTATCACCAGTATGAACACCAACAGGATCAATGTTTTCCATGTTACATACTGTAATGCAGTTACCAGCGCTATCGCGCATTACTTCGTACTCGATTTCCTTCCAACCTGCGATACACTTCTCTACAAGAACCTGACCTACACGTGAAAGTCTAAGTCCGTTCTCTAGAATCTCTTCTAGTTCAACCTGATTGTGAGCGATACCACCACCGCTACCACCAAGTGTGTAAGCAGGACGAAGAACTACCGGATAACCAATCTTATTAGTAAAAGCAACACCATCCTCGATGCTCTCAACTACAAGAGATGGAGCACATGGCTCATTAATCTTCTCCATAGTCTCTTTGAACTCAAGTCTGTCCTCTGCTTTTTTGATTGTGGTACTTGTTGTACCAATCAATCTACATCCGTGTTCCTCTAAGAAACCTGTCTCTGCAATTTCCATTGCAAGGTTTAGACCAGCCTGTCCTCCAAGTGTTGGAAGAATACTATCTGGTTTTTCCTTCTCGATAATTTTCTTAAGAATAGGTACTGTTAGAGGCTCAATATAAACCTCATCAGCGATATCCTTATCTGTCATAATTGTAGCTGGGTTAGAGTTTAACAAAACTACCTCTAGGCCTTCTTCTTTAAGTGAACGACAAGCCTGTGTTCCAGCGTAATCAAACTCTGCGGCCTGACCGATAACAATAGGGCCTGAACCGATGACTAATACCTTTTTAATACTCATATCTCTAGCCATTATTCTTCACCTCCATCATATCGATAAATTCGCCAAACAATCTTTCAGAATCCTGTGGTCCAGGGCAAGCCTCTGGGTGGAACTGAACTGTAAATATATTTTTATCTTTATAGCGAAGACCTTCTACAGTCTTATCATTAACATTGACAAATGCAACCTTGGCAATATTTTCATCAACAGAATCAGCGTCTACCATATAACCATGGTTCTGTGAAGAAATGTATACGTGTCTACTATCAAGATCGATAACCGGATGGTTACCACCTCTGTGACCGTATTTCATCTTTTTAGTATCGAATCCCATTGCAAGCGCCATCAACTGATGTCCTAGGCAGATTGCAAAAATAGGAATATCTGTCTCATATAGTTTTTTGATCTGCTCAATCTCGTACTCACATTCCTTTGGATCTCCAGGGCCATTAGAAAGCATAATTCCATCTGGATTTGAAGCAATGATTTCTTCAGCACTTGTTCTGCATGGATATACCGTAACCTCGCAACCAAGTTTCTGTAGAGACTCAGCTATATTGTTTTTGGCACCGATATCTAGTAGTGCCACATTGAACTTCTTCTCATCAGCCATTGATTCAAGTTTCTTTGATTCCTTACATGAAACCTCATCAACAACTCCACTAACCTTATATTCTTTAATCTTAGGAAGGATTTCTGTGAGATCTGTGTACTCCTTAGTTGTAATCATTCCATTCATTGTACCTTTAGTTCTAAGAATCTTAGTTAAAGCTCTAGTATCAATTCCTGCAATTCCAGGAATTTCATTGTCTACTAAGAAATCTTGAATAGATCCTTGTGATCTAAAGTTACTGTGATTTCTACTTAGTTCATGAACAATATATGCATCTGGCCATGGCTTAAGTGATTCCATATCATCGAAACATATTCCGTAGTTTCCGATAAGTGGATATGTCATACAAACAGCCTGTCCTGCATATGATGGGTCTGTCAAAACTTCTAAGTAGCCCCACATAGATGTGTTGAAGACAACTTCACTAATGACTTCTTTTTGAACGCCAATAGATGTTCCTTCAAACACTGTACCATCTTCCAAAATTAGGTATGCTTTCATTCTTTTTCCTCGCTATAAATACTTAACTTCTTGTTTCTAAACATCTACATTATTAGTGCTTAGTAGATGTGTTTTTCATTGCCTTTATGGCAACTATTTGAGCATTAAAATATATTTTTACTCAAATTATCAAGATTATACCAAAAATAAGTCCTAATTTCAACGAAAATTAAGCCTCATTTTTTCAATATTTTATTTAATGTGCACTTTGTGATAACAAATCATATTATTGTCTAAAAATATGTTTTGTACTTAATGTTAACTGTGTTTCCAGGGAATAATTCATCGTATAGTGCGATAAAGTAATCATCAGTCATAGAAGCCATATAGTCTGCAACAATTTGATGCTTGTCGTACACTTCATACGGTGGATCATTCTTGTCAAAATTATAGCCGTTAACATAGTTAATGTGATGTCTATATATTATTGAATTAGTATCACCACTAATCACTTGTTCATAAAGCTTATCGTACACCTTTTCAAACATAGGCTTAATGAACTTATCATATTCTTTATTGGCATCCTCATTGAGGTATATTTTCTCGTAGTTTTCTTTTTTTGCAATCTTAAGATCGTTATAAGCCTCATCACTGAGAAGAATGTAATCCTTTCCGTAACTATTCTCCATAACATCAACACTAAGATTGTTAATAATCTCTGCGTTTTTTTCTCCAATAGATTGATTTGTGAACTCAGTGTCCTTGGAAATAATCTTTGCTGTCAATGCATCTTGTCTGTCCTTTCCTATGTATGCAATCATATCAGAAATTCTCACGACACAACCCTCAAGAGTCATAGGCACAAGTTTCTTTATAGCACTTCCACCACAGTTAGTACACTCTTCAACTTCCTTGTCAAAAACATTGAAGTCTTTATTAAGATTAGGTCTGTATTCCTTCTGTTCAAACTCACCATTGTGACATAAAACCCCATCCAAAACTTGAAGACTTATATTGCGATGGAATATTTGATCCAAAACTCTGGCACTTTGAACGTTATGATTAAAGTACTTGCCTGTTTTTTCAAGCATAACAGAATTAAGGTAACGCTCCCCAGCGTGACCGAAAGGTGTATGACCAATATCATGTCCAAGGGCAATAGCTTCTATTAAATCCAAATTAAGTCCAAGAATTCTTCCAATATTTCTTGCTATATTAGAAACTAATTGAACGTGAAGGGCACGCCTTGATATATCATCATTGTTGTAAAAGGAAAAAACCTGAGTTTTGTCAGCATAACGACTGTAGTATGGAATATGAATAATCTTATCAATGTCACGCTGAAAGGCAGGACGCCATAGACTTGCCACATCACGGTTAGGATCTCTTCTTATAATCTGCTCATCCTCACATCTGTATGGCGACAATCTATGATGTTCCAGATTATCTTTAATTCTTTCTTGGATTTCTTCACTTAATTTATGATAATTATGTTTCATTTATACCTCGTCTTTCCATATAGTTTAACCATATCATTTTTTATCATTGTAGTTTTTGTAATTAATACCTAGCACATACCACAACTGATGCTTGTACGCATCAGGGTTCTCTTTAATATATTCATTCCGGGACTTAGTGGACATTCCATCTAAGTTAGGATACTTACGGGAATATATTGTATCAGCCACAAAAAAAGTAATTAAAATCACACATATAGTAACAGCCAGCTTAAGTGATAGTTTGGAAAATATATCATCAAGAACCGGAGCCACAATGTATATGCAAGCCATACATGCCACACCAAACACTAATAAACCTTCTGCACAAATGTGTCCATTAATGTTCAAAAAGTAACCACTGTAATTCCAAAATCTAGCTCCGTGTTTTGCCAAAAGAGACGCACCTGTAATATATTCAATTGCACCACAGAAAACCACAGAAGCAAAAAATGTGGCCAAAGGATATTTTTTTATTCTAGTAAATAAAAGCAACGCCCCTATTCCACCACTTCCATAAATAGGAAGCCATGGTCCGTAGTTAACACCTCTGTTAACGAATTCTCCCTTTTCCAAAAGATGTAAGCATACTTCCCAGCCCCATCCAATAAAACAGAAAACAAAAAAAATCATTATTGCTGATGTAAAGGAAAATCTTCTCGTATAAAGCAATGTTGATTCTCTATTGCTCTTTTCCTTTTCTGGCAAAGAAAACATTCTTCTTGGATAAGTCAGCCCGTCAATATCATCTCCTAGATGTTTTACCTTTGCTTGATTAGTTTGAATTCGTCTATAGTCCCATTCGTATTCGTTCATAAATGGAACTAGCCCAAACCACTTAGCCAAAAAGCCCTTTAAGCCTTTTTCTTTAGGTAGATTAATACCCTCTGATCTAATATCTTTGAAATCCAAATAATACGGCTTGATATCTTTTCTTTCAGGCTTTTCAAAAAGCCATTTATCATTCATAACAGAGCAACCATCTATTTCATTATCAAAAGCTGTCTGTCTTATGAATTTATAATAATGTGAATATGTTGCTTCCTTGTAAGGTGCAACATAAAACATTGAGGTCAGTCCAAATGTTGCAACCCCTAGTATATCCCAAAGAATAAAACTGAATTCCAACTTAAAGGCTTCCCATTTATGACCGTACATTATTTTTCTTGAAAGAGTAATAGCCTCTCTACCAGTCAAATCAGGATTCTCTGCCAATATATATGGAGTCATAAAGTATGAATAGTGCTTAATAAAATACCCCACAATTGTTAGGGACCACAGGGTTTCATATACAGTCCATTTAAGAGCCGCCTTGGATGCTTTCGCATGTCTTCCAACTTTTGCCAAAAACAAAAATCGATTTTTCCGAACTATTTCATATGTAGTTCCTTCCATGAATATTCTTTTCATTGTAACCTTGTACACGTTAACAAAGAATACCCACAAGGCAATCATTACAAAAAGCGCAATAAAAACAAATATAAAAGACGCTATACTATTATCTTTTCCCACAAGTGATAATATAGCCGAATAAACGGTGACTACCAAAGTTCCTGATGATATCTTATTTACAACTGTTGCCAACACACCCTTTTGATGATTAACAGCTATAATACCACCAATATCACCTGTCTTTTGTTGCTCTTTCTTTTCATTAGCATTTGCCTTTTGCTCAGCCTTACTATGATTTCGATTCAACAAATCATAAATTAAACTATCAGAAAAATTATCTGTCAAAGTCGAAGGCAATGTTGCCGAATCTTCTTCTTTAATCGTATCTAAAACTTTTTTACCCTTTGCAACATTTCTCTGGACCCTTGTCTCCCCCTTATCGGCTGTTAAAAAATCAAGAGAGCCAACATATTCAGTACCAATAAGCGCCGCAAACAAACACACAGTTACAAAAATCCAATAGTGACTTTTAAGGGATTTTCTTCCTTCTTTTTTCCACTGTTTTCTATTCATAAATACCGCTCCATAAATAATGATTTTTCTTTAATTATTATACATTATTAACCTAACAAAAACCACATGGAGTTCCATGTGGTTTTCGTTATATTATTTATTTCGTTGTATACAAAACTGTGTATTTTATTGTTTGATAGTAAAGTATTGTTAGTAGTAATTTCTTATTTCATTTCCTGCACTGTCCACTTACCATAAACATTCTTTCCGTTTTCTAGTTTGTATGGTCTAATCATTGCATATTTGTGCTTATCAGATTTCTTATCAGTGATTTCTGCAGAATTTTCGTTGTACTTAGCAAAGATCTTCTTAACACCCTTTTTGCCAGCTGCATCTTTACTTAGTCTAATTTCATATCCCGTAGCATCACTTACTTTAATCCAACCTAGAGATATTTTATACTTTTTCTTACTTTTGACTCTTCTAGCAACATCAAATCCTGTAAAGGCATCTTTAATTCCCTGTGTAAATGAAAGATTACCGTTTTCATAATAATATTTAACAAACATAGAAGGGTCGTAATTATTAGTACTTCCTTCAAATGTAACGTATTGGGTTCCGTCGTAGCTAAATTGGAAAGCATTAGTTCCGATGGTTTCGATAGTTGCTGGAATAGTTATATTCTTAAATTCAACATTATCGAAAGCTCTGTTTCCTATACTCTTCAAACCATCAACCTTAAGTAGTTCATTAACATTAACTTTAGTGTATGCAAATGCTCTTTTTCCGTATGATGTAATTTTACCTTCAAAATCAACCTTTTTTAGTGAGTATGAATTATAAAAAACATCATCATTAACTACATTAATATTTTTAGGAATAGTAACTTCTTCAAGACCTTGAGTTTCTGAAAAAGCACCTTTGCCGATTAAAACAAGTGATTCAGGCAATGTTATCTTTCTGAAGTATGCTCCAGAAAAAGCATTATCCCTAATTTCTTTAATACCTTCCGGTACATTTACTGTTACATCAGAAGCTTCGTTAAACCCTTTAAAGGCTTCTTCACAAACAATCTCTACGCCTTCTGGGAAAACAATATGATCTCCTCCTGCAGAAACTAAATATTTATTATCCCCTACATAAACCTTATATTCCTCATCGAACTTAATTCTTTCAGGCAACATATTAGCTAACTTAGCTGGTTTAATTCTAAACGCGTTTTTAAGTTTTACAAAATCATCAATTGATAGTTTGCTTTGATCCATTATCTTAAAATTAATTTTTTGTGAGTTTGGTACAAAAGCATCAACATTATACTTCTCATTAGTGATTTTTGTTACACTAGCTGGGATTGTCACGTTAGCAAGTTTTGAAACGGCTCCATTACTTCCGTATTCATATGACAAAGCTGCTGTATAAACAGTCTGACATCCATTAGCAATTGTCAAAGATGTTCTTTCTGAAGGCACTCTTACGATTGCGGAACCATCTTTAGTATAAACCACACCATCAATTGATTTAAATTCCTTATCATTCTTTGATACTTGGAGGTTCAATGTTTTAAAATATCCGCAGTTCTTGTAGTTAAGGTTACTGTTAAACTTAACTTGAATTAGGTATGTCTTGTCAATTGGATAATATCCTGCCTCATTACCATCTTCATTTACCTTTGTAAAATCTCCAGGTATAGTTAAAGCATCAAGAGATTTACAGTTATCAACAAATCCATCACCAATCTGTTTAACACTCTTAGGAATTGTTAATTTCTTTAATCCTGTACCTGAAAAAGCATATGTACCTATCTTCTTTACTGAAGAAGGAATTGTTACCTTTTTTAATTTTACGCATTTCTTAAAAGCGTTGTTAGGTATAGACTTAATACCCTTTTTGATTACGACTTTCTTAATCTTTTTGTTATTCTTAAACGTTTTCTTTTTAGGAATGTCACCCTTTCCCTTGATAGTCAAAGTTCCTTTTTTGAACTTATAAGTAATCTTAGACTTAGCTGACACGTCCTTTGCCATACCAAAAGCCAGTGCAATCGCTGCTGAGAAACAAACAGCAACCATTATTTTTCTAATTAAATTCTTCATGATTCTTTCTCCTTTTCATATTTTAAAATCATTTGTACTAGTTCAAACCAACTACGAGAAAACATGTTTTATAAGCTATTCTCTTTCGCTAATTATCTAGCCGAATCCTTTTGATTCCTTTTTACATTATCTATACTAATACCTTAAAATTAAAATAAGATTAGAATCTTAAAAAAATTCTAATCTTACTTTTCTATTATATTTTTTCTGTTGTATTTTATATTTTATATATGCAATACTTTTTAATTAAACTTTTATCATTACATCACCTGCACAGTCCACTTACCATAAACTTTCTTGCCGTTTTCCAGCTTATATGGTCTAATTCTAGCGTATATATGCTTATCAGATTTCTTATCTGATAATATTTTAGAATTCTCATTATACTTAGCAAAGATTTTTCTAACACCTTTTTTGCCTGCAGCATCTTTACTTAGTCTAATTTCATATCCTGTTGCATCGCTTACTTTAATCCACCACAAAGATATTTCGTAATTTTTCTTATTTAGGTTTGTACGTCCAACATGTAATCCGGTAAAAGCATCTTTAATTCCTTGTGTAAATGAAAGATTACCATTTTCATAATAATTTGCAAACATTAAAGGAGTATAATTGTTGGTACTTCCTTCAAAGGTAACGTATCTAATTCCACCATAATTAAAGAAGTCAAAAACATTAGTTCCAATAGTTTCGATTGTTGCTGGAATAGTAATATTTTTGAAATCTACGCTGTCAAAAACACTATCCCCCAACTTCTTCAATCCATCAACCTTAAGAAGTTCATTAATATTAACATTGGTGTATGCAAATGCATTCTTGCCAAATGATGTTATTTTACCTTCAAAATTAACCTTTTTAAGAGACCTTGAAAACCAAAAAACAAAATCATTAATCACATTTATGTTTTTAGGAATATTAATTTTTTCGAGATGATCACAATTATAAAATGCTCCTTCTCCAATCAAAGTAAGCGATTCAGGCAATATCATTTCTTGGAAATAAGCACTATCAAAGGCATAATCTCTTATTTCTTTTACACCTTCCGGTACAACTAGTTTATTTATTATTGGTCTAGAATACCCCTTGAATGCTTCTTCACAAATAATCTCAACTCCTTCAGGAATTACAATATAATCTCCTCCCCCAGAAACTAAGTATTTGTTGTCACCTATATATACTTTATATTCCTCATCAAACTTTATTCTTTCAGGAAGCATTTTAGCCAACTTAGAAGATTTGATTCCAAAAGCATTTTTCAATATCACAAAATCATTAATTGATAATTTACTTTGATCTATTATCTTAAAATTGATTTTTTGTGATTTAGGTACAAAAGCATTAACATTATACTTCTTATTAGTAATTTTCGTTACGCTTGCTGGAATTGTTACATTAGCAAGTTTTGAAACAACTCTATTATCTCCGAACTGGTACGATAAAGCAGCTGTATAAACAGTCTGGCATCCATTAGCAATTGCCAAAGACGTTCTTTCTGAGGGCACTCTTACAATACCGGAACCATCCTTAGTATAAACAACTCCATCAATTGTTTTAAAATTCTTATCATTCTTTGCAACACCGAAGTTCATAGTTCTAAAGTATCCGCAAATCTTGTAGTTAAGATTACTGTTAAACTTAACTTGAACTAAGTATGTGTCATTAATCGGACTATATCCTGCATGATAACCTTCTTCATTTACCATTGCAAAGTCTCCAGGAACAGTTAACACTTCTAGAGAATTGCAGTTACTAACAAATCCATCACCAATCTGCTTTGTATTCTTAGGAATTGTAAGTTTCTTTAATCTTGTGCCATAAAAAGCACATGCACCTATCTTCTTAACAGAAGTTGGAATAGTTACTTTCTTTAGCTTGGTACATTTTCTAAAAGCATTGTTAGGTATTGACTTAATACCTTTTTTGATTACAACTTTCTTTATCTTTTTGTTGTTCTTAAATGTTTTCTTCTTAGGAATATCACCTTTTCCCTTTATAGTCAAAGTTCCCTTCTTTAACTTATAAGTAATCTTAGACTTAGCTGACACGTCCTTTGCCATACCAAATACAATTACAATGGCTGCAAAAAAACATACAGCAATTATTGTTTTTTTCAGTAACTTCTTCATCATTCATTTTCCTTTTTTATTAAACAATTGGATTAATCTATTTCTCCATTTCCATCTTGATTTCCGTTATCACCATCATCTCCGCTATCATCACCTTCGTTATCACCACTGTCATCTTTTTTAGTTTCTTTATGGGATATTTTTTGACTACCCATAATAGATCCAGACTTAGCATTAATGACATATTGATACTCATTATTTCCAGCAGTGAAATGAACATAATATACATCCACACCGTTTTCTGTTCCCATCTGTGCCACAGTAAAAACAGCTGATGATTCTCCAGCGCTTGACTGAGCAATAGACTTCGCCTTATCAACTGTTATATAATCATCTTCTTCATCATATGTTAGCGTTGTTTTTACTTTATTATGAGATTTATTAACTCTTCCATAATTAGTACTGGATTTGTATGTTTCCTCATCCGTTGTCTTTTCTTTGTCCTTGGAATGTTTCTTTTTTTTCTTATGCTTTTTCTTATCACTCTTATTTGTTTTAGTTTTCTTTAGCTTGATAACTTTTTTATTAAGAATTATTCCGTTTGAAGCCTTAACAACATAGCTGTATTTTGCTTGGTCTGTTTGGAACTTAACTATATAAACATAAGACCCATCCTTGTACTCAAACTTTATAGTACTGTTTGTGACATCACTGCTTTCTACTTCAGCATCCAAATATGCAAAACTCGCCGCAGCATCCTCACCTATCGAACTATTTCTGGCAATTGTTCGTGCCGCATAAATACCACCAATAACAATTAACGCTATTGCCAAACAGCTAATCAAAACTATTTTTATTCTTTTGTCAGAAAATATCTTTTTCATATCATTCACCTACTAATGCTATTAATCAAATCAACAAATAGCTTTAATTACGTTTTATCTTACAGTTTTTAGCAAAATTGTATGTACTAATATACCTACTTTTACTGTTTATAACTATATGTTATTACGCAAATATTAAACCCACATTAGAATATAATAACAAACTGACTTCCTACGCCTTCCTTACTGTCAACTAGACATTGGGCACCGTGCATCTGAGCTATTTTTTTCACCATAGACAAGCCCAAACCATATCCGTATGATAGTCGTTTCTTATGTGTTCTTGATGTATCTTCTCTGTAGAATCTGTCAAAAATATGTTTTTGACCTTCTTCGCTAATACCAATTCCATCATCCTTAACTGACAATACCACATCACCACTTGGACTTTTCTTTAATGTAACCCAAATATGTCCATCATCATTACCGTACTTATAGGCATTGTCTATTAAATTTTGTAGCATTCTAGAAACCAAAACCTGATTCCCCTTAACATTTATTCCTTCTTCAACATCATATTCAAGTGTTATGTTTTTGGTCTTAACAAGTTTCATATCATGACATATTGATCTAACTAAATCAGTTAAATCAAATTGAATCATCTCATACTCTTGAGCACGTTGCTCTAATCTAGTGTAATCAAGCAAATTGTCAATTAATGTGCTCATTCTATTGCTCTGTCTGGAAATTACTTCCATAGCTGCCTTGTACTCTGGCGCTGTTCTTTCCTTTTCCATAGTAAGTTCCATCTGAGCCATTATTACAGACATAGGAGTTCTAAGCTCATGGGAGGCATCTGATATAAATCTCTTCTCCGCCTCAAATGAGTCATCCAACCTTTCAATCATTTCGTTGAAATCTCTAGCAAGCATCGTCAACTCATCCTTACCATCACCAACTTCGATTCGTTTTTTCAGATCAGATCCCTTAGAAATATTAGAAGTTACAGTTTCCATCTTCCTAATAGGTCTAATTATTCTGTTAGATATAAGAAATCCAACTATAATAGCTATAATAATTACTAACGGCAAAAAAACAGCTGTGGCTTTTGTAATATCCATAAGCTGCTTTTCCTCTTGAACTAGAGACACCATACCTCTAATCCAAAGACCTTTCTTGTGGTTTCCTACAATTTTACGATCATAAATATAATAAGGTTTACCATTGATTTTTTGTTTATAAATTCTAGATGTTGAAAAAGATGGAACAAAATCAATCTTTTTTTCATCTGCAAGAGGGTTCTTACCATAAAGCATGTCTCCGTTTTCATCATACAGTCCACTTTCGACATCATGCATAATACCTAAAAAGTCTCTATCAATTTCCAGATAGCCCTTCTTGTACTTAATTACTATATCTTTACGAATCTTGCTTTTTGAACTTTTCTTTTTCACATAGTCAATTTTATTCGCATTGCTATCAACCGCACTCATTAAATACTTACTTGTTGTACTCTCTAATATTTCCTGGCTAACAAATCGTACTAGCACAAAAGTAAGAATAGCGATAATAATCATAGCCAATGCAAATGATATAGTTATATTAAATCGTATAGATCGTTTATTTCTTTTCTTTAATGACATATCCGCTTCCTCTAACAGTATTAATTAACTTAACATCTCTTCCACCATCGATTTTTTTACGAAGATAACTAATGTAAACATCCACAACGTTAGTACCACCTTCATAATCATAATTCCATATATGGTTCTCGATTTTTTCTCTGGAAATAACAATTCCCTTGTTAAGAAGAAGGTATTCAAGCAACTGATATTCCTTAGCAGAAAGTTCAATTTCCTCGCCACCTCTAGTAACAACATGGCGGTTAATATCCATAGTTAAGTCTGCAATACTAAGTGTATTCTCAGTTTCACCAAAAGCATTACGTGTCAAAGCCCTAACTCTAGCCATTAATTCCTCTAAAGCAAATGGTTTAATTAAGTAATCATTAGCTCCGCTATCTAGCCCTTTAACCTTATCATCCACAGAATCCCTTGCTGTCAAAAACAACACTGGAACCTTACTGCCTGAATTACGTATATGCTCTAAAACGCCAAATCCATCAACCATTGGCATCATAATATCTAATATAACCAAATCATACTCAGCCATATCGAAACAGTCGATAGCTTCCTCTCCATCTAAGCAAGCATCAACCAAGTATCCCTCTGATTCAAGTTTCATCTTAACTATTGCATTCAAATCCTCTTCATCTTCTGCAAATAAAAGTCTCATTTATATCCTCCTTAGTGCAAAACCTATTATTATCTAATTCAATCCTACTTATTCTAGCATAATTATAGTAATACCTAAACATTAAAACTACATTAGAATACAAAAATAGTATTTTTTCTCCGGATTATGGTAAAATACAATAAAACAATTTTAAAAAAAGGAATTAACAAATGACAAAAAAACAAAGAGCTATAGAAATAATAGAATTACTAAAACAAGAATATCCTGACGCGGAATGTTCCTTAGACATTAGCATAGCCTGGAAATTGCTTATTTCCGTTAGATTAGCCGCTCAGTGCACAGATGAACGCGTTAACCGTATTGTGCCTAATCTGTACGAGAAATATCCTGATATAGACGCTATAGCAGACGCTCCTGTAGAGGCTATAGAAGCTATCGTCAAGCCATGTGGCCTTGGAAAAAGCAAAGCTAGAGATATAAAAGCTTGTATGACTATGCTAAGAGATGAATTTAATTATACTGTTCCAGATAATATGAAGGATTTACTAAAACTACCGGGTGTTGGACGAAAAAGTGCTAACTTAATACTTGGTGATGTGTATGGCAAACCTGCAATAGTTACAGATACACATTGTATTAGATTAGTTAATCGTTTTGGTCTTGTGGATGGTGAGAAGGATCCTAAGAAAGTTGAAATGGCATTATGGAAAATAATCCCAGAAGATGAAGGAAGTGATTTCTGCCATAGACTTGTACTTCACGGAAGAGATGTTTGTACAGCACGTACAACACCACATTGTGACCGCTGTTGCCTGTCGTCTATTTGTAAAAAACATATATAGTTTTGTAAAATATTTTTTATAAACAGCATTTATAATAAAGACTGATTTAAAACGGCTTCGAGATGATATTTAATTACAATTATTACTCATAATTTAATTGATTAAATATATCATCTCTGCAGATTGTTTTAAATCAGTCTTTATTATTATGCTGTTCTTCAAAAAATAGTTTTGAAATTTAAAATAGGTAAATGATGTTTTTCATAACATCATTTACCTATTTTTTAATTAAATCAACTATTGATTTGTGCTTATTTTTTGCTTAAAGCTATAGCAAATCACTTCTGCTGTTATTCAATAGTCTATTTTAATTCTTTTTTTAGTTTACTCTTACAAACTTCCACTGCTGGTTAGCGTTAGCTTTGTAATCCCACTGGTGAACGTTTCCACCTGCAGCTGTACTCCAGTTAGCTACGTCTAATCCCTTATTGCTGTATTTGTTAATCAAGAATGAATAACCAGCGTCAATTGATGTGATGTACCATCTCTGGTTGTCTGTATTGTTGTTATCCCACTGGATGCAGTTTCCACCATTGTCCTTGGACCATCCGCCCATATCCATAGCTTTGCCGCTACCAACGTTAACTAATACGTATGTTGAATCGCCCTTGTTAAAGTTTACTGTCCACTTCTGAGCGTTTGAACCGTTGTCGTTCCACTGCTGAATGTTAGCACCATTGTCTTTGCTTCCGCCACTAACGTCTAGGCAAAGTCCACTGTGTCTGTTAACAATCTTGTACTGTGCTTTCTGAACCTTGATTGATGAAACCTTATCGTTCCAATCGTTTCCTACATAAGATGTATCAGCATAAACTATCTTAGTTGAACCCTTGTAGTTATCATCAGCGTACATAATTACTTTGTATCCCCAAGGAACTTTGATTGATGATAGATCATCGTTTTTGAATCCCTTATTCTGTAGAGATGCAAGTGTGTAGTTACCAACTCCTAGAGAAGCTGATCTTCCGCCGTAGTTAGCATCCTGATAAATATAAACATCACCTGATTTTGTGTTTACAGATGAGCTTGAGCTGCTTGATGAGCTACTTGAGCTGCTTGAGCTGCTTGATGAGCTTGAACTACTTGAGCTGCCTGAGCTGTGCTTATATGTATATTTAGCTGTATCGTGTGCAGCACCGTTTGAGTCTGCGTATGTGAACCAGTAGCTTACTGATGCACCGTTTGATAGTCCGCCTACATTGTATGTAGCCTTAGAACCTGACTGAGTCATTCTTACATTCTGCTGTCCACCACCGTTAACTGAATAGTGAATATCTGCCCATTTACAACTATTTACATAAGCTGTTGCTGATGAACCATTGTTATATTTCATTCCCATGCCTGAAGCAGGTGTTGATGTGTTACTTGAACCTGAGTTTGATGAACCACTATTAGATGATCCTGAATTTGATGATCCTGTGTTTTTGTCTACACTACTTCCTGCTGAACTTGAGAAGTTAGGATTCTCCTGATATACACGAACGTAATCAACCTTCATTTCCTGAGGAAGTGCTCCCTCGTCAATTGAGAATCCAGGCCAGTTACCACAAACTGCTACGTTAAGTAGTAGATAGAATGGTCTCTGGAATTCTTCTGTATTACCAGCTCCGCCGCCAATATACATTTCATAATATTTGTTTCCATCACAGAAACCTCTAATATAGTTACTATCCCACTGAACTGCGTATGTGTGATATCCAGTTCTATTATTTAGTCCCATATTTTGACCATATTCTGCATGTCCATTGTTATCCCAGTGACATGTGCTATATGTTCTTGCTTCTGCATTGATTGCTTCCATAATATCGATTTCGCCACATCTTGGCCAACCGACACTACCGATATTAGAACCTAACATCCAAAATGCTGGCCAAATACCTTGGCATGAAGGAAGTGCGATTCTTGCCTCAACATAACCATGAGTCATTGTGAATTTTCCAGCTGTATTAATTCTTCCTGATGTATAGTTTCTTCCACCATATGATTCTTTTTTAGCTTTAATATGTAACTGACCGCCACTTACATAAACGTTGTCTTTTCTATTAGTGTAGTACTGGTACTCATTATTTCCCCAGCCACCGCCGCCGGTTTCATAACCCCACTTTGATGTATCTAGAGAACTTCCATTAAACTCATCACTCCAAACCAATTTAGAATTTGATGTAGCAGCTGCTTTGACTTTTTCAGTTTTTACGTTTGTTCCGATCATAGAAACTGAAAATACCATTGAAAGTGACAAAACAGATGCTAAAGCCTTTTTAAAAAACTTCATCTTCAATTTTCCTCCCGTCTTTACGACTAAAAATATTATTTAATTGTAGCTCACATGACATTGCTCATTGAATACCGCCGGATCCGTAAAAAATGATATTCATGATTATGCAATATATTGTCTCCGTGTTTTGCTGATAAAAAAATAGCATTGATTGCAACGCCAAAAAAGGAGTGTTTTTCGAAGGGTGGTGTCTTTTTTTAGAGACCTGTCAAAAAGTGGACTTTTTTATCTAAAATTAGTAACTTACACGAATTTTGACACCCTGTATATTTTGTCATTTTTATATGCATAATAAAAGAACATTCTATATAGAATGCTCTTTTATGCTAAATATAATAATTATTATTTGCGCTTGTATGTTCTAAAAGTATATGTCATATCTTCGTGAGTATACTCTTCACTTTCATCAGCTATGTACCACTCGTCCATCTCATCTAGGTTAGGAATATATGTGTCAGCCTCAAACTCGTGGTTAATGTAAGTGATATAGCATGTATCGCAATATGGCAACATCTGCTTGTAAATACTTCCTCCACCAATTACAAATACATCTTCACTTGGATATTTTTCAGCTTCTTTAATAAAGTCTTCTAGTGTATAAACAACTGTTGCTCCGTCCACCTTGTAATCTGTTTCAAGAGCAATCACAATGTTAGTTCTGTTTTTAAGTGGCTTAGCACCTGGGAAACTATCTAGTGTGTTCTTTCCCATTATAACGACTTTGCCCATTGTTTTTTCTTTGAAATACTGCATATCTTCTGGAATGCTAATAAGAAGATCATTGTTAGCTCCTATAGCCCAGTTCTTATCTACTGCTACAATCAAATTCATAACTATACCAACCTTTCAATTTATACTGCAACAGGAATTTTGATTTGTGGTCCTGTCTCATAATCTATCAACTTGAGATCATCTGGTGTGAAATCATAGAAATCTTTTATTTCCGGGTTAATCCAAAGCTTTGGTGCCGGATGCTGCTCTCTAGTTATTAGTTCTTCAACAAGAGGCACATGCTTGTCATAGATATGCGCATCCGCAATAACATGAACGAACTCACCAACTTCCATGTCGTTAACTTGTGCAAACATATGAACAAGTGCCGCATACTGACATACATTCCAGTTGTTAGCTGTAAGTATATCCTGTGATCGCTGGTTGAGCATGCCATTAAGTACAAGCTTGCCTGTCTCCTCATTCTTAGTAACATTAAACGTCATTGAGTAAGCACATGGATACAAATTCATTTCATGCAAATCCTGATGAACATAAATGTTAGTCATAATACGGCGGCTGTACGGATTGTTTTTGAGATCATATAGAACTCTGTCTACCTGGTCCATATCACCTTCTTTATAATGATGTTTAACACTCATTTGATATCCATAAGCCTTGCCTATAGAACCATTTTCATCTGCCCATGCATCCCAAATGTGAGAATTAAGTTCGCCAACATTGTTAGATTTTTTTTGCCAAATCCACAACACCTCATCAACACAGCTCTTGAATCCTGTTTTTCTAAGAGTCATAGCTGGAAATTCTTTTTTTAGGTCATAGCGATTAACTACACCAAACTTCTTAATAGTATATGCGTAAGAGCCATCGTCCCATTTAGGTCTAACCTTCTCGCCTTTGGTATCTGTACCGTTAGCTAGAATGTCCTTACACATATCCACAAATACTTTATCTGCGTAACTCATATTCCCTCCAATTGTTATATTCTTGTTCTATTGTAGCACAGAGCCGTAGCAAATTGTTATTAATTTACTACGGCCTATAATAATTTTTATTTCAAAAATCCGTTGATAATCTGCTCTTCTGCCTCTGCTTCTGTAAGTCCTAATGTCATAAGCTTAATAATCTGTTCTCCTGCAATCTTTCCAATTGCGGCCTCGTGAACAAGCGCAGCATCAACATTGTTAGCCTCAAGCTGTGGCACTGCCAAAACCTTACCGTTATCCATAATAATAGAATCACATTCTGTATGTCCTGAGCAGGCAGCATTACCAACAATCTTAAGATCAAGTTTCTGATAAGACTGATCTCTTGCAACAGAACGACTTACAATATCAGCACTTGAACCTTCACCGTCAAGTATTACATCATAAGAACTTAACGCAGTCTGCTCGCCGTGTGTCATAAGTCTTTCTCTAACAATTAGCTTAGAACCCGCACCGAGCTTAGCAACAGTTTTTCTGTTAGTGTCATCAACACCTTTGATCTGCACCATTTCCATTTCCATAGTGCTGTCATCTTTCATTGTTACTTCTGTAACAGGATTGAGAATTCTTTTTCCCTTGCCATCTCCTGAGCCATAATGTTTTTCTACATACTTAACTCTAGAATTTTTGCCGACAAAAAATCTGTGAATACCGTCATGCTCTGAATCTTCAGGACCGCAGTTATCAATACCACATCCAGCCACGATAACTACATCGCAGTTGTCTCCAACATAAAAGTCATTGTATACTTTTTCGCTAAGACCACTTTGTGTCATAACAACTGGAATGTGAACACTCTCGTTTTTAGTTCCTTCTTTAATGTGTATATCGATGCCATCACCACCTTCACGTGGAACGATGTCAATATTAGCTGTAGATTCTCTAGCGATAGCCTTACTGTTAGAACGGATATTATATGCACCTTCAGGAACTGAGTGAAGGTCCGCAACTTCTGTTAATAATCTTTTTTGGATTTCATCTAATTGAATCATTTATGCTTCTCCTTTCCACTCTGCACTCTTATTGCACTCCTTGACAGCTGACTCTGTGCCGTTAAGTGTAGGCATCACTTCATCCTTAGCGCCTTGCTTAATCACACTTCCGTCTTTAATAACAATGAGTTCATCTGCAATGTCTAGAATACGCTCTTGGTGAGAAATAATAATTATAGAACTATCTACAATATCTTTTCTCATTTTTTCAAAAACTTTTATTAAGTTCTGGAAACTCCAAAGATCGATACCTGCTTCCGGTTCGTCAAAAACAGACAAAGCTGACTTTTTAGCAAGAACTGTGGCAATCTCAATTCTTTTTAGCTCGCCACCAGATAGACTAGCGTTTACTTCACGATTAATGTAGTCTCTAGCGCACAATCCAACAGCAGACAAATACTTGCATGCATTGTCCATTGAAAGTTGTTTGCCCGTTGCTAGTTTTATAAGGTCAAAAACTTGTATTCCTTTGAATCTTACTGGTTGCTGGAATGCAAATCCAATTCCAAGCTTAGCTCTATCTGTAATAGACATATTAGTAATATCCACGCCGTTAAAAAGAATCTGTCCACCAGTAGGAACCAAAACACCGGCGATAAGCTTAGCCAATGTGGATTTACCACCACCGTTAGGTCCTGTAATAACAACCAACTTGTTATCAGGGACAGTGAGATTAACGTCCTTAAGGATAGTTACTTCACTATTATCTTCTTCTACTGAATATGAAACATTTTTTAATTCAAGCATTGCTCTCTCCTTTTAATCGGATGTTTATTTGTTCATATGATTTTTTGCTTAATAAATAATATCAAGCATACATTATAACATAAATTTATAACATATGCTTGATAGTTTTTTATAAAAATATTTTATTAATTTTTCCGTTAAATATACTTAATAAAAGCAATTATTTAACTTTGAATTTGTTAGTCTTAGCTTTCTTTAATTTCTTCTTATAAGACTTCTTCTTAGACTTTTTAACCTTGAATGTAAGCTTCTTGCATTTCTTTCTTCTGAATGCATTTTTGCCTATTGTTTTAATCTTAGTTGAAGAAATTGTTACCTTAGTTAACTTGTTAGCTAAGTAGAATGCCTTAGAGCCAATCTTTGTTACATTCTTACCAATTGTAGCTTTTTTAATCTTCTTGTTTTTGTAGAAGGCTTTGTTAGCTATCTGTGTAACATTATATGGGATATTATCATATACAACTCTGTTAGCGATTTTAATGTTTTTAACAGACTTATTCTTAAGTCCTATTACAGAAACATTTCCTGCAGTCTTACCGTCAACTGTTCCTGACTTAGTCACCTTATAGTTGTATGTTCCATCAGTGAATGTAGCACCAGGCTTCAAAGCTTCTTTCTTAGGTTCATCTTTCTTAGAATCATCCTTAGCAGTTGTTGTTTCTTCTTCGCCCTTTATGATGATAGTTGTAAGCTTAACATCTACATCTTCCCCTGAAGGATAAATAGTCAATACCTGAGTAATACCAGCTTTTTTGGCGAATACTACTCCGTTGTTGTTGACATCTACCATTTGAGAATCAATTGGTTTGAAAGTAAATCCATCGTATGCGTAGTAAGCAACGTTTTTAGGCTTCTTAAATCCGTAGTCAAGCATGCCATACTCGCCTTCTTTCAATTCAAGAGTATCGCCAACTCTTATATCTTCAATACCAACTTCTACCTCATCACTGTAATCAAAGGAGTTAACTTCAATTGAAGCAGTCTTATCACCAATCTGGCAACAGAATACGTACTCACCAAATGAAGTAATATCTACTTCTCCCTTACTATTAATTTCCCATGGATCTGACTCATTCTTTTTGAACCACTTGATTTCACCATAGTCAGCATCAAATGGAACAATATTGAGATACTCACTCAAATCAATTGATGTTGATTCGAAATATTCTTCAGATTTTCCTGTTACAGCATATGAATCTCCAGGAACATATAATCTTGTTCTAGTAAATGATATATCTTGTACGTCAACAATCTCTGATTCTTTTTTGAACTTAGCATGAACATCACATGGTACATATTCTTCTATATCATCATCATAGCGATATGGCCAGTCATCTTTAGAAAACTTAACTTCCTTACCATCTTCATCTATGTAGAACCATCCAACGAAGTATAAGCCTTCTTTAACTGGATCAGCTGGAATCTCATCCTCAATAAGACGATAACCATCTTCCACTTCATGTACCTCTGCGACAACCTGGTCATCTACGTAAAACTTAACAGGATCCTTAACAGAATATCCACCTGTTTGTTCATCGATTGTGTCGATATTTGCGTCAACCCAATCTATTCTAGCTCTGATAAATTTCTTTAGTCGCTCCATCTCATTAGTATAGTTGAGAGTATAAGGATTGCCGTCATCATCAACAAGATCGATTCCGCCACCCCAATATCCTTGGCCGCCCATTAGATATGAGCCTCTAACCTGATAATTAGCAAGAGCTGAATAATATGTTTGTTGTTTGTACTGGTCTAACAAACCACCATCTGCGATGGCTGCTTCAAGATATCCTTTGAAAACATTCCATCTTTCGATGACATGCTGCTTGAATTCTTCATCACTTTTAATCAATGTAGTAAACCATGGATTACTTTCACCAAAGCCAAATCCCTCTGCACCTGAATCAGCTAGATAGTTAGTACTGTCAGCTGCCCAAGCAACAAAGTCAAAGTCCCACAATGGTCCCCAGTACACCTTACCTTCACGTTTCTTGTACAAATATGTACTTCCAGAAGAATAAGCATCTCCGTTAAGTGAGAACTCCTGGAACAAATAATAATCTATATAGGACTGCTCGTCCATATAATCACGCCATGTTTTGCCATCAATTGTATCGTTATCAGGATCATCATCATTTGTGGCCTTGATTAAACTTTCTAAGTCAGCAAAATATCCATTCAGATAACCTATCTGCGCTTGCTTGGATTCTTCAGAATAATCAGCAGAATATTCTGGTTTTTCAATTCTGAATCTTGCTTCGTCAGTGTTAATCCAAGGAATTTCTTCCTCGTCCTCTTCGACAAGCCATGAAGTTCCCATAGATAGCAAGTAACCACCTGTTATTTCTGGCACTTCAGTAGGCTCAAGGTCTTCAATATCATCAATATCAATATTACCCTTACCTATACGAACGTGCTGTGAAAGCTGGTAGCTTCCGTAATATTCTCCATCCATTATTACATCAACACTTACACTCTTAGGTGTATATTCCATGCCCATTTGTCTTCCCAAGTCAAATGTCATTCTATTTCTAATTAGTGAATAGTCATAATAATTAGCAAGTAAAACCCAATGTTTGCTCTTACCCATGCCGAACAAATCAGAGGATTTTTCAAGTTTAATCTTGTAAGGCTTTTTGTCAACAAGCCATGTTGAGTTACCTCTTCCTCTAATATATTCCATTTCATAAGATCCACTTGCTACAGACTTACCTGTAAACTCGGACTTATAGTCATCAGGAACATTAATATTCATGTCACCACAAGCCATAACTGTATGTAGCTCAGAGCCGTTAACTTTGTCGATAGTAGAGATTTCATTATCCAACGAAAAATCAACTACAGGTGTACTTCCCTCAGTAAAGAAAATACTTGATAGGAAAAGATTTCCCTTCACACCTGAAACCGGAATAATATTTTCATCTTCATCCAAAGCACTATCAGCAATAAACTTTAGGTAAATGTGCTGTTTTCCACTTAAACCTGAGTTAAAAACATTAACAACTTTGTTGATTGTTTTTTCCCAGTCGTCATTGACGCATCTCTTGATTTTGAACGAAACGAAAGGATCTGTTTCATCTCCCCAAAATAGGTATGCTGTTCCTTTGAGAGTCTTTTTGGCAATCATGTTATAAACCAAATTTCCAGCATCCAAGTCGTCAAAATCATATTCGCCCAAGTCGAACTTAGTTCTTGCGAGGACACCTGTATCAATCTTGTTGATAAGCAATCCGTCTTCACCGTCATTTGTTGTGAACATAGACATATTGATTGTAGGCGCTTCTTCCCCGTCCAAAAGATCAGTTACAGGTTCAAGAAGATTGCCTTCCGCATACTCTGTTCCCAAGTTGTGTCGATAGAAAGCATCAGGCACACCAAGAGACTTGGCCTCATCAATCAAATCTTCCATAAATACCGCCGGATCTACCGGTTCAACATCTTCTGAATAATAATCGTAATAATCATCCAAATTGCCAGCTGCTATTGGGCCTTGAGGAATCATAGTCAAAGCCATTAACAGCGCAAGAAGCATTGTTAATTTTTGTTTCATTTTCTTAAACATATTCTTTTCCTTTCCGTTGCTTATTATTGTGCTGAATATATTATAACATACAGAACTAGTATATTATATAACAGAAACATTAAAGATACATTAGAATCAAAAACCACACTTTTTTTGCATCATAAAACCAGCATATATATGCTGGTTAAAAATCTTATTTTTTATTTGTACAATCATTACATTTGCTGCAATCATTACAACAGCCACTGCCGTTTTTGCGACTTCTAACATACACCGTAATAGCACCGATTACGATTAGAACAACAATTGCAAAAACAATAAAATCCCAAACATTCATTTAGAAACCTCCTATTGCCATTCCAATAAGCTTGACTACTAGTGCAACTAGCCATGCAATAGCGCATTGCCACAAAACAACGCACAACGCCCATTTCTTACCTAGTTCTCTCTTAATAGATGCAACCGCTGCAACGCA
>CACYHD010000017.1:0-26343 GCA_902774125.1 uncultured Lachnospiraceae bacterium | reverse complement strand
GCCATAAATCCGCTAATTAACGATGTGACAATTCTCCAATCACCCAGACCGATAGGTCTAAACAACGGCGCAATCCAGCCTGATATCATAGCTAGAATACTGTCTTTGGAATCTGTCACAAGATTAAAGTGTGTATCGAAGCTTTGCAACAACCAAACAACAATTGTAGCTATCAAAATAACAGAAAAAGCTCTCTGCAAAAAGTCTTTGGCTTTTTCCCATAAAAGCTGCGCAACGTTTCTAGCACCCGGCATTCTATAGTTAGGTAGTTCCATAACAAACGGAACAGCCTCTCCTTTGAACAATGTCCCCTTGAAGAGCAGCGCAACCAAAACACTCATTACAATTCCAAGCAAGTACAGACCTACCATTATAAAGCCACCTTGCTTAGGGAAAAACGCACTTACAAAAAATGCATATATAGGCAACTTGGCTGTACAACTCATAAAAGGTGTTAGCAAAATAGTCATCTTTCTATCTCGCTCACTAGGCAATGTTCTTGTGGCCATTACCGCTGGAACTGTACATCCAAAACCGATTAACATAGGCACAATACTTCGACCTGACAAACCTATTTTGCGAAGCATTTTATCCATAAAGAAAGCCACTCTGGCAATATAGCCACTGTCTTCTAACAATGATAAGAAAAAGAACAGCGTCACAATGATTGGCAAGAAACTTAGCACACTTCCAACACCTGCAAATATTCCATCTATCACAAGACCGTGCAATGCTTTGTTGACATGTGCTAGCGTTAGTCCTTTGTCAACAAGAGTTGTTAAGGCATCGACACCTTTTTCCATCAACTCCTGAAGCCATGCTCCTATTACATTAAATGTCAACCAAAAAACAGTTCCCATTATAATTATAAAAGATGGAATAGCTGTATATTTGCCTGTCAAAATATGATCTATTTTTTCGCTTCTTATGCGCTCTTTGCTTTCCTTAGGCTTAATAACAGTCTTGGCACTAACTTTTTGGATATAATCAAATCGCATATCCGCAATGGCCGCGCTTCTATCTAAGCCTCTCTCCTTTTCCATTTGAAGCACGATATGCTTAACATATTCTTTTTCGTTTTCATCAAGAGCAAGTTTCTTAATAAGAAGTTTGTCCCCTTCTATAACTTTGTTAGCCGCAAACCTAATCGGTATTCCTGCCTCTCTCGCGTGATTGTCGATCAGATGGCATATTCCGTGTATACAACGATGAACCGCTCCACCATGAGTTTTTTCATCACAAAAATCCTGTCTAAGTGGCTTTTCCTGGTACTTGGCCACATGGACAGCGTGTTCTATAAGCTCATCAACACCAGAATTTCGAGCCGCCGAAATTGGCACAACCGGAACACCAAGCATAGCTTCCATCTCGTTCACATCGATTGTTCCACCGTTGGCTGCAACCTCGTCCATCATATTAAGAGCGACAACCATCGGTATATCCATTTCAATGAGCTGCATCGTCAAATACAAATTACGTTCGATATTAGTAGCATCAACAATATTAATCAAAGCCTTAGGCTTCTCGTTCAAAACAAAATTTCTAGAAACAAGTTCTTCGCTACTATATGGTGACATAGAATAAATTCCAGGAAGGTCAGTTACAAGAGTGTTGGGATATCCTTTGATAACGCCATCTTTTCTGTCTACTGTAACACCAGGAAAATTACCTACATGCTGATTAGCTCCAGTTAGTTGGTTAAAAAGTGTTGTCTTACCGCTGTTTTGGTTACCAACAAGAGCAAAAGTCAAAGTCTCATCTTCAGGCAATGGATTGCCACTTCCTTTAGGATGATACTTGCCGCTTTCACCCAAACCCGGATGTTCTTTTCTTTTTTGAGTATCCTTGTGTTGCTTTTTGGGCTTTTTCTTATGAGTTGTCTCCCCTTGTGTTTCTAGCTGCGCAATCTCATCAACTTCAATCTGAGCCGCCTCTTCTAATCTGAGAGTCAGCTTGTAATCCCTAACTAATATTTCTATAGGGTCACCCATAGGCGCATACTTAACAACAGATACTTGCACCCCAGGTATCACACCCATATCCAAAAAATGTTGTCTTAAGGCTCCACTGCCACCAACATTTTTAATTATTCCACTTTTTCCTATTTTTAAATCTTTTAACGTCATCTTTTTGCTTTCTTTTTGATTCTAATCATATTGCACATAGTGTACATTATGTTTTTCGCATTTCACAATTGATTCTAACACAATTAACGCAAATATACCAAAAAACAGGACTGTACTTTTACATACAGCCCTGCCTCAAATGGGTTATTAGGTATATGAGTAAATAATAACTATGTATTATTTCTTCCTAACTGTTTTTACTTTGGTCCATTTGCCATAATATTTTTGTCCTAAAACAACTTTTACAGCTCTGATCTTCACAAAGTATTTTTTTGACTTAAGTTTTTTGATAATAACTTTGTACTTAGTCTTATTAAGGTTCTTAACCTTAACATTCTTAGTCTTGTATTTCTTAAGTTTCTTCTTGAGTCCGTATCTAATCTGATAATAGCTAACTTTTTCTGATGGCTTGTTGGCTTTCCATCTAACTATTATCTTCTTAGCGCTCTTGCGCTTAACCTTAAGCTTTTTCACCTTAGAAGGCTTAGAAACTGTGTTCACTTCGCCACTTCTTGTAGGAGCGATTGTCTGAGTTGGTCTTACAATATCATCTGTACTTGTTTCGTGTGTTGTCTGATCAACTTCAGTCTGTGGCTGTGTCATGCCACCATCCTGGATAGAAGTTGTTTCTATAGGCTTAGTTGTTGACTTAGATGTTGTTGTCTCTTCCTCTGTCTCTGGCTCAGTTGTGTGCTCTACAGTTGTCTCAATCGGCTTGTATACACTCAGATCAGCGTAAGCAAAACTGTTAGACTTATCTGACTCACCTAGTTCGTTTACTGCTGTAATCTTATAAGAGTAATCGTAGAATCCTAGATTTACATCTGTGTATTTCAGGTCTTTGATTGGCTCTTCGTTTATTTTTTTGAACACACCAGTGCCCTTAGCGCGATAAATATTGTAACCTGTTGCGGCGCCGACACTATCCCAAGCTATTGATATTGTGCCCTCGCCAAAATCAGTTGTCTTAACATTAGTTGGTGGATCACATTCAACCTTGCCATCTGCAGGATCGCCATAAACTGCGAACTCGTATATCGAATATCCGTAATTAGACTGTGTCCTCTCTGTTCCAAATATTCTTATATATCTGGCAGTCTTGTCGTAGTTAATTGGTATTGCTGTCAGAACAGCTCCTGCCTTACCGTTGTTCTCTGTATAAATGTCATCCCAGTTATTGCCATCTTTTGATGCCTGGATAGAATATACCTTAGCCGCTGCATTCTGCCATGTTAGCGAGAACGACTCAAGATTGTATTCCTTGCCCATATCGACCATCAACCATTGAGGATCTTCCTTGAATACAGACTGCCATCTTGTATTAGGTAAGCCGTCAATTGCTTTGGCTGCTGTATCATTGCCCTGGTTAGTTGATGATGTGGCAGTTTTGCCTAACAATATATTACCGATTGTAATTTCTTCTTCAGTAACATATGAGTCAGTCTTGCCATCCTTTACTGCAATGGCTTTAATCTTAGTATATCCTGTTTCTAACTTGAACGGAGCTGTATACAATGTGCCATTTTCCTTACTTGGCTCACTGCCATCTAATGTGTAATAAATCTTTGCCCCTTCTGTTCGCGAAGTTATTGTTATTGTTTTGGCCTCGTTATAGTTACCGGAAGAAGGTTCGATAACAGGCTGCAAAACATTGCCGGAATAATCACCAACAGTAGCTCTGTCACCTGAGTATGTAACTGCTCTACCACAGTCGTTTACAACGTGAGTTATTCCCGGTGAGCCTGCTAACATTACGGAGCAGGCATTATGTATTGTTACTGTTGATAGTTCTGGCACTTCTACAGCATTGTATATTTCTACCTTGGCATCTCTGTTAAATGAATAAACACCTAGACCCCAAGCCTCATGGTTTTTGACATCATCACCAACTTTGTATGATGCAAAACCATTTTTGCCATTAGGACTCTTGAACTTGCTTTGTTCAGGTACGTCGTATGGAATCTCACTCTGATAGAAATATGTTCGGCCATATTCGCCATTCCACAATGTCTGATATTCCTGATAGTGCTCTACCATCAAGGCATACATTGTTACTCTGTCGCCGTTTACAACCATACCGTTCTTTGCTGTGTTTTTGTCCCACGCTACTCCGCTTCCGTGGTCGGCACGCCATACCCAGAGATTATCGCCTATTACATCATTGCTGTTAATTAGCAAACTTGTTGTAGCTCTTCCTAGGTGAGATCCACCTACTCTGAAGTATACGTCACTAATTGTTATAGGATTATCAGCGTGATTAGCGTTAGACTTAGCATCACCTATCTTGAGCAACGCTTCTGATTGTTTGCTTCCGGCATCTAACAAGATTCCAGAAATAGAAACATTGTCAACATCACTCACGTCTATACCATTGTTACCATTAGTAACATTTAGTGTTGCCAAACCTAGTCCTAATATAATTGTATCTTTTCGTGTCACCTTTAATGACTCATCAATGTTATAAATACCAGGCGTCAAAATTATGTTATTGCCTTCTGATAATGCTTGGTTGAGAGTCTGTGCATTATCCACAGATGCCTTGGCTACATAGAACTTATCAAGATTCATCAATGTTCCAGGAGTCTGGTTTTCAACCCATGACACACCCTGAGCATCTTTCATAAGTCCAGGTACAAACACCTTGTAACTTCCGTCAGTATAAACGAGGAATGGCTTTTCTCTCACTATCGGTGTCTCGTTCACAGAAGTGTATGCATGCTCCGGCCAGTCTCCCTTAGGAACTTTGCCCTGAGCAATTCCTGCGAATACCATATTCCAGTTTTCGCCCTTCCATAAATTCCAGTTATCATTTCTTGAGAACCATTGCTGCTGTGAGCCTGATTCTGTTGAACCTGTTATGTTACAGTCAGCTAGGAAACCTCCTGATGACCAACCGCCCAAATGATGAAGTGCAAGATTACCATTAATCTGCATTCTTCTCATTGATACTGACTGAGAAACAGCCCATGTAACATTGTCATTGACCTGCATGTTAGCTGCACCTCTCCAGAAGTTACATGTAGCATTAAAACCAACATGTCCATTAGTCATTGGCATCCACCAAGCTCCACATCTCAATCCTTTTAAAGTTGTATCAGTTGGGTTAAGTCCAAGGCCTAGCACCTCAGTATAAAAACCAACATCAACGTTCACATCGTATGTACCCGGCTTAAACATAAGGGCATATCTGTCATCCCCGAACTGATTAGACTCCTGCTTATCATATGTGTCATAAATAACACTCTGAACTTCACCCTGCTTGTCATTAGGGTCAAAAACATAAACGTTAGGTCCAAACAATTGGATATCTTCTGATATAGCTTCTGACTTGTCGCTTTCCTTGTTATTTACTGTTGCTGTAACTTTGTAATAACCATTACCGTTATCTGTGTACTGGTTGTCGTTAATTGTTGCTATTTTGTTATATGTTCCAAATCTTGTATTAGCTTTGTATACAGAATATGCTGATGCATTATTAACCTTATCAAAACTTATTGTAGCCTTGTTAGCTGCAACTTTTATCTTAAGGTTAGTTGGAACTGTTGGCACTATTACCTGCTGTGTTGTTGTCTCAACAATCTTTTTGGTTGTAGGTACAACCTGCTTCTTAGTTGTTTCTTCAGCCTCTTCTGTCTCTGTCTCGTGATCATAAATTGAGCCTACAACAGTGACCTTACATGTTGCCTTAACACCACTCTTTGCAGTTGCTGTAATTACCGCTGTACCATTGCTCACACCTCGCACAACGCCTTTTGTAACTGTGGCAACATCTCTATTATCCGATGTCCATGTAATTGTTTGATCAGTTGCTTTGGCAGGCAAAACACTCGCCTCTAGCTTATACATATCACCTGCATTAAGGTTAATATTAGTTTTGTTAAGAGTTACAGAAGTTACCTTAAAGTCATTAGATATTTCTAATGAATTACTTGGCTGACTAATGTTGCTTTCTTGGTATGTATTATTTGATGGCTGAGCCACAACATAATATGTATAACGTCCATTAGGCAAGTCCTTATCTGTATAATTTGTAGTTGCAACCGAGGCAATCTTTTCTTTGTCTCCATCATTCTTACTTCTATATACATCATAGCTTGCTGCGTGATTAACACTATTCCAGTTAACAGTTACAGCGTCATGATCAGCACCTGTGATAGATGCCGCAGGACTTGGGGCATCTAACGCTTCTTTTTGGTCAGTAGCCGGTCCATAAACCTCGAATTCAAAAATAGAATTGCCGTATCCTGATGTACGTGCTGTTGAATAAAGTCTAATATACTTAGCTGTTACAATACTGCTCAGCTTAATTGACTCAAGTCCCTTAGTAACCTTGTCGTCACCGTAGTTCTTGCCGCCATCGCCGTTAGTTCTAGTAAATACTGTTGTCCAGTTTTCACCATCATCTGAAATCTGAATTTCATAATTTTTTGACGCGGCATTTTGCCAATATATTTTTAATCCACCTATCTTCTTAGGCTGATTATATTCAAGCTGCATCCACTGAGGATCAGAATATTCTGATTCCCATCTTGTATTAGTGTAGTTTCCATCAAGTGTTTTGGAAGCATCGCTAGTTCCCTTATGCGAAGAATCTGTGGCACTTACGACACCTGTAACAAGTGTTGCACCACTTAGGTCTGCTCTAACCAAATCTTCTGCTGATGGATCAGATGGTTTTTCACCTTCCTTGTATATTCTAAAGTAGTTAAGGTGATATCCACCGCCGTTATAAACTAGCTTGAGGTTCTGCTTACCTCGAGCCAAATGAACCTTGCCTTCAACATTGTACCAGTCGGTTCCTTTCGTAATGGTTGTTGTTGAGATAACTCTCTCTGGGTCGTTGCTAGACTTGAGAGAAATACTCTGGTTATCTTTTTCAGCGCCGAACTTAACATTGTATTCCACAACGTAGTCAGCTTCCTCAGCGACATCAATCTGATATACAGTGTAGTCACCGTTATCTATATATCCAACATACTCCCCAATCTGATTGTTAGTCTGCTTAGAGCAGTTAAAGTTAGTGTAGTAGTTTTCTGCTTCTATCTTTCCAGGAACCTGATATGTGCTATCAGTATCTTCAAGTTCAGGAATGTCTGTAGAAGTCAGATCGCTTACTTTGTATGGATCTACAGTCACTGTTGTGTTAGGGGCTAATCTTACACTTCCCACCTGACCTGTCTTGTCTGAGAACTCAACTTTAATTTCGTAGTCATATGGATTCCATACTGTAGCGTTGTACTTGTCTCCTTTTTTGAATACTTGGTAACTTGTATAGTTGCTTGACCAAACATCAAGACTAGGAGTTCCCTTTGCAGACATATTCTGCATAAACCAATATGAATTGAATCTCTCATCATCGGATATTTGTACTTTGGACTCCTGCTTGGCCCATTCCGCATTAGCTGCATCCGGATCGCTTTGAGACCAGAAAGGCCACATAATATGGTACCAGCCAAAAACATTGCCTTCCATCTCTGTCAAGCTATCCTCGTATCTATCCTGGTCCTCACAAAATTCTTCCCAAACCTTTTTGGCCTTGTCTGGCTTTTCACCAAAATAACATAACGCCGGTGTTACAGGAAGCATTTGGATACCATAAATATAACTTGGCTTCGTTCCAAAGTAAGTTCCGTAAGTATAAGCTGTTCCCCAAACCATACCTACAGCTCCGTGGGTGTAATCTTCATCCCAAACATCATCGTCATAATCGAACCAATACTGTTCGATTGCGCTAACTTCTGTTGTATATCCCCAAATACCCGCATCGCGATATTTGTCTTTGTTAGTTACAAGTCCCCATAAATATAATCCTGCCCAGGCAAATGTACCTTCTGATGAAGACTCCTGGTTATTACCGCTGGAGTTATCTCCATATCCACCTGCCCATGAATGTCCTTCGTATGGGTCAAAGTTACGCATAAATGGGAACATTTCATCTTTTTTATCCGGGTTCATGCAGTCTCTTATAAGCATTTCTACCATATCGCCGTAATCTTGCAAGAACTGGCTATCATAAGAAGCAAGCACTGCAGCAGGGAAAATATAATATGCCCACAAGAAATGATGATCTGTTAGGTTCTTGGCCATACCGTGGTCTCCACCATCGCCAGACATCGAACCCCAGTTAGTATGGTAGTACATATAAAACGGAACATCGTCCTCGCCATCATATGTCAACCAGTTAACTAATATCTTTTTCAACGTATTGAGCGCTTTGTCTCGTAGTTCATAATCTTCTAGCTCCTGAGCAATCAAAGCAATCATTGTCAACTTATGTGTTTTCTTGCCCTGCCAATAAGGATCCGCTGTCCAATATGAAGTGAAGTTGGCACTCTTCTTAACTATATCAATATAATCATTTAATTTTTGTCTATCGTAATACTTGGACTCAGTTGGCTCGTTAAAGTTAGGAACGATTCCACCGAATCTCTTAGTATATGTAAACTTCTTGCATGCCACCTGCTTGAGAGTACCTCTAAGAGAGTCAAAAGTTCTACCAGTGTAGCTTCCTTTATAACTCTTATACTGATGAGGGTAAAGGCATGTAAGCACCTCATTTTTGAAGTTGGCTTCTGTACGTTTCATCTCTGTAACGTAACTAAAAGTTGTAGATATGCTTGACTTGCTCTCATCATACTTGTATGAAACCTTTGTATCAGTTACAAAAGAGTAAGCATAATTGTACATATAAGACAAGTCGTCTTCCTTAGTCATCACACCAACGTTAAGGTAGTTCTCACCATTTCCGATTCTTACCTTAATCTTATCGCCGGAACGAATGAATGTTGTGTTAGCTGGTGCAAAAACACCGTAGTAATGAATCTGGTCTGTCTTGTCCCCGGACTCCTCACTTTTGCTCTGGTTAGTGTCTTGAATTCCGATATGATCTGTTACTATACTATCTCCATCTTTTTTCAAAATTTCATTGCCGTCATCATCGAACAATCTATCTAAATTACAAACAGTAATATCTGCGCTGTTTGGATCAGCAAACGTATTATAAATGAATTGGGATCCTTTTATTAATGTAGAACGCATCTTAGGTGTGTTATCATCACTAAACTGTATAGTTGTTGAAAAATCTCCGAACGCATCTAGTCTGGCAGATGGGGTTTCTAATATTGCTGATGTTCCAATTGTAATATCCTTGAACTTGCTCTGTGCACTCTGACTTCCACTATTTGATGTAATGTAAGTCTTATCCGCGCAGTACATTGATAAACCGGCTGATGAATAGCTGTAACACAAAGGCAATGCCACCAAAGTGTCACTGTAACGCTTGTACAATATTGATGTCCACCAGTCGTTAGATGGGATTGGAACCTTAACATTTTTTGTCACATACTTAGGCTCACGAGGCTGATAAAGCTTGTCATCGATCAGATAGCTTCCCTTGCCAACATTTACAACAGAGCGCTCATTAAAATTGCCAAATGTAGGGTTGTTTTTGGTCTCCCCCTCGACATATTCATAAACGTTAAATATCTTAATGCTATAACCATTATCTCTCATGGCCACACCTTGCATACGAACATATCTAGCATCCTTGTAGCAGTTAAAAACACAGTCCTCACCACAGCCAGCTGTCTCGCGATACAAAACGTTCCATGTTTTGCCATCAAGCGATGTTTGAATTTCGAAGAGACGGCCGTACTTGTCGTTCCACTGAAGTTCGACCTTACCAATCTTGTACTTGGCACCAAGGTCTACCTGAATCCATTCATCGTTGTTACTTTCTGATGTCCAATATTCTGTTTCGCAGTTATCAAAAGCATAATTAGCGGTTCTGTTTTTGTTCCATGCCTCAACATAAGAAGATGCTGTAGCTTCCTTGCCAAGAGAAAGATTGTTGCGCTCTACCTCGCGTCTGTTAAGTCCACCTGTACCGTAAATCTCTAATTCTCTAATTGCAATGCCATAAGAACTAGCGCCTTTGCGGCCAAAAATCTTAACATATCTTCCCTTACCTGATACAGTCAAATCCTGACACAAATATGTGTAGTCTGTTTTGGTAGGATCCTCCGCCTTAGGAACTTTTATTGTCTCACCACCATCGTTAGCTCGGTCTCTATACAGACTAGTCCAATGAATTTCATCATCAGAAACCATCACATCAAGGTCTGATGCATAATCATTAGCACCTTGCCATCTAATAATGACCTGACTAATATTAGCACTAGCGCCCAAATCAACCGTAATCCATTGGTTGCTAACACCTCTTGCAGCCTGCCACTTAGTAGTCATCTTTCCATCTGTAGCATAAATTGCAGGCTCTCCTGTTCCATTCTCAGATGATGCATACGTCTGTCTGTTTTTGGACAATAAGTATGGCGTGTTATCATCTGCTTTTACATTGCTAACGTTCCAGTCAAATGACATTCCCGACAACGCCATTGCCATAACCAAAAACAATGTAATACAACTTTTTGCAAACTTAAATCTTTTCATCGTTTTCTCCTTTTCAACTTGATGTAACCGCTTACATTATTAAATGATATAAAATCCGCGTTATATGCTAGTGATTATTCTAACACCGGTTTATCGCAATGTAAACACTTACAATTTTTAGTTTATTAAAAAAATGAAACCAAAATAAAAAACCTCTTATACCATGTATAGTATAAGAGGTTTTTTGATGTTTTTTAATATTATCCTTCTAAAGCTTCGGTAATCTCTGCTTCAAGTTTTTGTAAATCTTCTCGTATTGCTATTTTTTGCGGACACGCTTTCTCGCAGGCACCGCATTTAATACAATTATGAGCCTTACTCTTTTCATCAATCTCATTGTTCCACATCCAGCCAAGGCCGCCTTTGTTCATGTACATATGATATTGATTCCATATACGGAAGTTGTTAGGTATATCAACGCCCGCCGGACATGGCATACAATATCTGCAAGCAGTACACCCATTAGCCACTCTACTTCGAATAGTATCAGCAACTTTTTTGACTATATCGTTTTCTGCTACATCCATCTCTTCGAAGTTGGCAAAAGTCTTAATATTATCTTCAACCTGTTCCATATTAGACATACCACTAAGGACAGTCATAATGTTAGGCAATGACGCAACCCATCGCAAAGCCCAGCTCGCAACAGAATCATCAGGTCTCTTCTCCTTAAATATAGCCTCAACCTCCTCCGGCAAAGCAGCAAGATTACCACCCTTAATAGGCTCCATGATAACCATTGGTATACCGAGGCTTTCAGCTAGCTTGTAGCCTTTAAGTCCCGCCTGAATATGAGTGTCCATATAGTTGAGCTGTATCTGACAAAAATCCCAATCTTTTGCTTTGATTATTGTCTCAAACGCTTCGTATTCGTCATGGAAAGAAAAACCAATATATTTAATCTTACCCTTCTTGCGCATTTCTTCACAAATTTCATAAACGCCTAGTTCCTCTAGCTGCTTCCATCTCTCGCCGTTCAATGCATGCAATAGATAAAAATCAATATAATCCTTGTTTAGCTTAGATAGTTGTTCATCTAAAAGGCGTTCAACATCCTCAGGTTTATGAACCTCCCACACTGGTAACTTGGTCGCCAAAAAATAACTATCCCTTGGATATCTATCAAGCACTTTACCAGTAAAAATTTCGCTTTGTCCATCATGATAAACATACGCTGTATCAAAATAATTAACACCGCGTTCAAACGCCAAATCAAGCATCTTAGTTGCTTCTTGCTCTTCTATTTTGCCATCCTTCATAGGAAATCTCATACAACCAAAACCTAAAAGAGATGTTTCGATGTTCAAATTACTAATTTTTCTTTTTTCCATGATTTTCTCCTTATTAGACCTATGTTTTATTATAATATTTATCTATGCGCTACAGGATATTCTATACAAATTTCTTAATCATCTTTTGCATTTTTAAGGCTTCCCTTTGCAATGTTTTTTTGCAATACATCGTCAATCACTTCAAACAACTTCTCTGATCCTAAAGCTGACTTTCTTTGACGCTTATAAACCTTATCAGCAGTAGCTCCATCTCGGCGCCAATCCTCTCCACCATTACTATCATTAAGCATAAGTGGCTGCAAATTATCCATTGTATGCGCAAACTTTGATTCGGGAGTTTCATACGCCTCAAACTCATCGAAAAGACTTATTAACTCGTGTTTTTGATCCTCCGGCAATATAGAAAAAATCCTTTCCTTAGCTGCCTCTTCTCTAGCTTTTTGCGTCTTTAATCCTTCCTCATCATAAGCGTATGTGTCACCTGCATCAATTTCTACAATATCATGGATAAGACACATCATTAAAACTTTCGATATATCAATGTCCTCATTAGAATATTCCCTTAAAACATACGCCATTATTGCCATATGCCAAGCATGCTCTGCGTCATTTTCTGCTCTACCACTATTTGATAAATGGGTATGTCTAAAAATATTCTTTTCTTTGTCAATTTCTAATGCAAATTCTAGTTGCTTTTTTAATCTATCGTCCATATTATCTCCGTTTCATATCTTTACTAATATTTTATGAACAAATTCTTACCTAATCAACCTTTTTTATATAATAATCAGCAGAAAAAACATAAAAACCTTCAAGCAAAAAACTGCCTGAAGGTTTTTGGTTGCATATTATCCAATTGATATTAAATAAACAATGGTAATATCCAATATATTTAATTAATAGAAATTATATTATTTCTTATATCCGTAAACTTGTAAGTCCCAAATAGAATATCCGTAAATAGTAGTTCTTGATGTACAATAAACTCTTGCGAAACGCGCCTGAACTGGTTCAAACATCTCTTCTCTGTCTTCATCTTCCTTACCATCTGTAATAGTTTTGACTGTTGTCCAATCAACGCTGTTCATTGATACCTGGAATTCATAATCCTTAGCAGATGCAACTTCCCAGTCGATTTTGAAACCGTTAACGTAATATACATCATTTAGCATTACGCCAACCCACTGAGGTGTTGTTAGCCCATGAGGTGTTTCCCATCTTGTATCAAGCTTGCCATCTACTGCAAAGTCAGGATGATTTCCGCCAAACAATGATGAACAAAAAGCAGTTTTATTCTTGGCAATGTCTATTTTTTGACTTGGAGGGTTAATAGTTCCAACCTTTGTTCCGTATACTTCCATATTCCAAATAGAATATCCATATACTGTAGTTCTTGATGTACAGTAAACTCTAACATACTTAGCCTCTACTGCATCAAAACTTTCAGATCTGTTCTCGTCTTCCTTACCATCTGTGATAGTCTTAACTGTTGTCCAGTTATCGCCATCCATTGATACTTGGAATTCATAGTTTTTAGCAGATGCAACTTCCCAGTCGATCATAAATGAATCAATCTTATATGTATCACCTAATGAAACCTGTAGCCACTGAGGATCATTTAGACCATGTGCTGTTTCCCATCTTGTATCATTGCTATTATCTACTGCAAGTTCTGCTTTGTTTGCTCCCAATGTAGAACTTGTAGATGCTGTTTTGTTCGCAACAACATTTTCCTTAACAACCTCTGTTGGAGCCTCTGTAGGCGCTTCAGTTGGTGCCTCAGTTGGTGCCTCTGTTATCTCTTCTGTAGGTGCTTCTGTAGCAACCTCTGTAGGTTCTGTTACACCACTTGATTTTTTCACAACGATATTAAACTTGTAATTCTTTACAGCTGAAGTTGCTGTGTAAACATTGTATTCATTAGTTACCTGAGAAACAGGCAAGAATATACCTGCATCAATTGCATATGAGCCTGTGTTTCCATTAAATGACTCATCGCTAAATCCTGGCCAGATTGGATATGAACCTGCGTTAATTCTTGGAATAACAAGAATCTTATCTCCATCCATTCTAACTTCCTGAATACCAAAATCTTCTACTGAAGCAACTTGGTATGCACCATTAGAACCGCTAACTTCTGTCCAGTCCAAATCGCCATATGCATTATTAGCTTTAGTTGTTTCCTCAACAGTAGTTGATTCTTCAGTTGTTGTTTCTGGTGTTCTTATAATCTTTTCAAACTTAAATGTACGTCCAAAAATATCAGTCATTTCCACAACAACGCTATATACACTTGAGAAAGAAATGTTTGTATCAATTGTTTTTATTTCTGGTCTAGTTACAGTTTTTACACCAATAACTCTATGATTCTCATTGTATCCCTTAACAACATACTTGCAAACAGGAGCACTTCTTTTTTGTAACTCAAAGGCAACCTTAACATTATTATTGCTACTGTATACAGATAAATAATTAGGAATAATATTGTCCAAACTTGGATAATCAGGCTGAACAAATGATAAATCAAGGAAGCCAGGTTGTGAAGCATCATATTGTGCCTGATCATCTACTAGTCCTCCTGACAATCCCCATAAGTAATCATAGGCAGCACCAAACAAATGCTGTCCTTCTGTGTCATATCCCCATGAAGCATAGTCATAAGTAGATCTACTCTTATTAATAGATATCCACTTCTTAAGATTATGGTCTAAGACATATCTGTTTTTAATTCTAAAACTTCTCTCGTCTACAGAACCACCACGAATATAGTTTTCTTGAAATAAACTCATCATACCTGTCATTGCAGAATTTTTAATTTTAGTATCAAAATATGACATTAAAGTCCATTCGTTAGTTGAAAGATCCTTAAACCACTGTCCTACAAATGTATTACCAGTTTCAGCATCTTCCCAAGCACCTAAAGCCATTCTGTACCACTGTGCAGTCTTCCAATTATAAAGTGTTGACCAGTTAGTACCTGTACCTTCTCCACCGAATGTGTGATCAGCTCCTGATGGATAAACTCTACTAGCAGTTAACATTCCATTAGCTGTCTTACCTTCCCAAAAAGACATAATAGCTTTTCTACCATCAACTGTTTCCTGTAAACCACCATAAGCACTAAAACCATTTTTCATACTCCAATTACATAATGACCAATAAGTGTTCATAGGTGTTTTTTCACCCGCGTATCATTTGTCAAAAAACGCTGTTCTTTTTGCAAATTACATAACCTAATAAAAAAACTCCTATGACTCTACCCATAGGAGTTTTGTATTATTATTCAAATTATATAATTGGCAAAAATATGGTTTTATCTGACTATTCTGTAAACAATGGTGTTGAATAATATCTATCACCGCTATCTGGTAGCAATGCAACAATTGTTTTGCCTTTGTTTTCAGGCTTCTTAGCATATTCAATAGCTCCGTGCAATGCAGCACCTGAAGAAATACCTACACTAATTCCCTCTTTAGCAGCAAGTAGCTTGGCTGCGGCAAAAGCGTCATCGTTAGCTGCCTTAAACACTTCATCATATACATTAGTGTTAAGTACATCAGGGACAAAACCAGCACCGATACCTTGAATCTTGTGAGCGCCTGCTTTTCCTTCAGACAAAACTGGAGAATCTTCTGGCTCAAGTGCAACTACCTTAATATCAGCATTTTGTGATTTGAGATATTCGCCTGTTCCTGTAACAGTACCACCTGTACCTACGCCTGCAATAAAAATATCAACGTTGCCATCTGTATCATTCCAAATTTCTGGTCCTGTTGTTTCTCTGTGAACCTTAGGGTTAGCAGGGTTGATGAACTGACCTGGGATAAAGCTGTTCTCAATTTCCTCAGCTAGTTCTTCTGCCTTTGCAATAGCGCCTTTCATACCCTTTGTTCCATCAGTAAGAACAAGTTCTGCACCGTATGCCTTAAGAATGTTTCTTCTCTCAACACTCATTGTCTCAGGCATAGTTAGAATGATTCTATATCCCTTTGCAGCTGCAATTGCTGCAAGTCCAATACCTGTGTTACCAGATGTTGGCTCAATAATAACTGAACCCTCCTTGAGAAGGCCTTTTTCTTCTGCGTCTTCGATCATTGCCTTGGCAATTCTGTCTTTTACACTTCCTGCCGGATTAAAGTACTCAAGTTTAACCAAAACCTTAGCCTCTAGTCCAAGTTCCTTTTCAATATTGATTACTTCTACTAATGGAGTATTTCCAATCAATCCTAGTGTTCCTTCATATATTTTTGACATATTAACCTCTTTTCTTTAATTTATTCATTATTTTTTATTATAGTTTTTTGGTTTGCTATAACAAAACATATAACTTATGGCTTTATACGTTGAATATTATAGCACTGCGGGTACCGTTTGAGTATTAATTTTTGCCAATTACTGAATTGCAGCAAAGCCTTTTTCTAAATCAGCAATAATATCGTCAATGTTTTCTACACCGATTGATAATCTGATTGTTCCCTGATTAATTCCGATATCAGTTAAAGCTTCCTGTGTAAGCTGTGAATGTGTTGTAGATGCTGGGTGAATAACTAAACTCTTAACATCAGCAACGTTAGCTAGCAATGAGAAAATTTCCAAATTATCGATAAACTTCCAAGCTTCCTCTTTGCCACCCTTGATGTCGAATGTAAATATTGATCCGCCACCATTAGGGAAATACTTTTTGTATAACTTATTGTCAGGGTGCTTCTTCAATGAAGGATGGTTAACCTTTTCAACAAGTGGATGTTTGCTTAGGAATTCAACAACCTTCTTTGTGTTTTCTGCATGTCTTTCTACTCTAAGTGATAGTGTTTCAACACCCTGTAGTAGCAAGAATGCGTTGAATGGAGAAATAGATGCTCCAGTATCTCTTAGAAGAATCGCTCTAATGTATGTAACGAAAGCTGCAGGACCTACCGCATCATAGAATGATACACCGTGGTAGCTTGGGTTAGGATCAGTAATGTTGCCGAACTTACCTGAAGCTTTCCAATCAAACTTGCCTGACTCAACGATAATTCCACCTAATGTAGTACCATGACCACCTAAGAACTTAGTTGCTGAGTGAACAACAATATCTGCACCGTACTCAATAGGTCTAACTAAGTATGGAGTACCGAATGTATTATCAATTACTAGTGGAATATTGTGCTTGTGAGCAATGTCTGCCAAAGATTCAATATCAGCAACATCACTATTAGGATTACCTAATGTCTCGATAAAGATTGCTCTTGTATCTTCTTCGATTGCAGCCTCAACCTCTTCAAGATTGTGCTGGTCAACGAATGTTGTTGTAATTCCATATTGAGGTAATGTGTTGTTAAACAAATTATATGTTCCACCGTATACGCTCTTCTGAGCCACAATATGACCACCGTTAGCAGCCAAAGCCTCAATAGTATATGCAATAGCAGCTGAACCTGATGCAAGTGCTAGAGCTGCACTACCGCCTTCAAGAGCTGCTATTCTCTCTTCAAGAACACCCTGTGTTGAGTTTGTAAGTCTTCCGTAAATATTTCCTGCATCTGCTAGATTAAATCTATCTGAAGCATGCTGGCTATCGCGAAAAACATATGCTGTTGTCTGATAAATAGGAACCGCTCTTGAATCAGATGTTGGATCTGCCTGTTCCTGACCTACGTGTAACTGTAATGTTTCAAATTTATACTTACTCATTGTAATAATCTCCTTTTTAATTAATAATTGATTTGTTATACCTTTATTGATTGTTATACCTTTATTTGTTTTTGCTTCTATAATCATCCAAAGCTGATTTGATAGCTTCCTCTGCCAAAACTGAACAATGAATCTTGTGAGTTGGTAATCCATCAAGAGCTTCTGTTACAGCCTTGTTAGTCAAAGCCTCAACCTCTTCTAGTGGTTTTCCTTTGATTAGTTCGGTCGCCATTGAACTTGATGCAATTGCACTTCCACATCCGAATGTTTCGAATTTAACGTCCACAACGATATCGTTTTCTATCTTGAGATAGATTTTCATAATATCGCCACACTTGGCATTGCCAACCTCACCTATACCATTAGCATCCTCTAGTTTTCCTACGTTTCTTGGGTTAAGAAAATGATCCATTACTTTTTCACTATATAAAGCCATTTTATTATTTAGACCAAGCCGCTTGCTTAGCCTTCTCCTTTCAATTAATCAAAAATATGTGTAACAAATTATTTAATACGCACGTTATTTACAGAATAAATTCTGCCTTTCCGGAAATCAAATCATCCCACACTGGTGAGAAACCTCTAAGATATTCCACAACCTCAGCAACAGACTGGGCTATGTAATCTATCATTTCCGACGTTGTTTCCTCTCCGATTGTTAGTCTCAAAGAGCCGTGAGCTACATCGTGTACTCGTCCGATAGCGAGAAGTACATGACTAGGGTCTAATGAACCTGATGTACATGCGCTACCTGAAGAAGCACTTATTCCTTTTTGATCTAGGAGCAATAATAATGACTCTCCTTCAATTCCCTCGAAACAGAAGTTGACATTATTAGGAAGTCTACAGACTTCGTCTCCATTTAACGCTGAATGTGGTATCGTTCTAAGCTTAGCTATCAAATCATCTCTAAGCTTGGCGACCTTCCACATTCGCTCGTCCAAGTTTTCCAAAGATTCCTTCAATGCCTCGGCCATAGCCACAATGGCAGGAAGATTTTCTGTACCGGCTCTTTTGCCACGCTCCTGAGCGCCGCCGTTTATCAAATTGAATAAATTAATGCCTTTGCGTACATATAGAAAACCTACACCTTTAGGTCCATGGAATTTGTGACCTGATGCTGAGAGCAAATCTATATTATCCCTTGCAACATCAATATCAATATGACCAACTGCCTGAACCGCATCTGTATGGAACAAAACATCTTTTTTCTTACATATCTCGCCAATAGCTTTTATGTTCTGAATTGTTCCAATCTCGTTGTTGGCATACATTATAGTAACTAAAGCTGTGTCAGGCCTTATAGCATCTTCTAGTTCATTCAAATCTACTATTCCATTTTCATGGACATCTAGAAGTGTTATTTCAAAACCTTCAGCCTTGAGCTTATCTAACGTATGCAAAACTGCATGGTGTTCAAAAGCAGAAGATATTATATGCTTTTTGTCTTGCTTTTTGCCAAGTTCAGCGATAGATACAATCGCCCAGTTGTCTGATTCACTTCCACCGGAAGAGAAATAGATTTCACTTGAGTTGGCTCCTATCAACTGAGCTATACTCTCTCTGGACTTCTCTAATAATGTTTTGGCATCCTGTCCAATCTCGTATAGACTAGATGGATTTCCGTAAACATTGCGAGATGTTTCTACGTAAGCTTCAAGAGCTTTTTCACTGATCTTTGTAGTGGCCGCATTGTCAGCATATATTTTCATTGATGTGTTCTCCTTTCTGCAAACAAAAACAAAAATAATCTTGATAATTGTTTTACCTACCTATCTAGTAGGTAAATAGATTATATTTATTTTTGTCTACTAAGTCAATAGGCAAAACGTGTGTTTTTTATCAAACATTATGTATTATAAAAATTACCACTAATTAATTACATCACTTGTTTAACCTGTATGTTATGTATTATAATAATAGTGTAAGGATAAGAAAAATATTTTATCCTTATCACTTGCGATAAATTTTGCTTATAACTAATCTAGCCTGACAGAAAGGGGGTGTTGTTATGGTTTCTACAAAAGGAAGATACGCGCTTAGGGTCATGGTTGACCTGGCAAAGCATAGTGACAAACTAACAACACTAAAAGAAATAGCAGAAAGACAAGGTATCTCAAAAAAATACCTGGAGATCATCGTAAAAGATTTAGTCAAAGCAGGGTATATTATAGGATTCAGTGGCAAAGGTGGAGGCTATAAGCTCACTCGTGCTCCTGAGGATTACAACGTGGGCGAAATCGTTCTACAAACAGAAGGAACGCTAGCATCTGTCGCATGTCTCGCTGATGATACCTTCAATTGCCCAAGAAGAGAGGATTGTGTTACTCTTCCACTATGGGCAGAACTTGACCAGTTAATACATGACTTTTTTTACAGCAAAAAATTATCTGATTTATACTAAAAAAATCTCTATACCAAATCGGTATAGAGATTTTTTCTAATCAACCTTTTTATCTTCTGTATTGTTTTCTTCTATATTTTCTTTTTCATCAGAAATTTTTTCTTTCTGCTTATTTTTATCCTTGCTCTCAATCACTGTAGCTGTAACTATTAGTCCCAAACCAATAAGAACTAAATATATCCACCAAGGAATTACACCCCAGTATCGTATCGTTGCAAACATTATATGCATAACTAACAGTGACAGATGAGTTATCCACAATGCTTTGTCGTCTTTGAAAATACCTACTGCCACCAATACAATCAAGTATCCACCAAATATTAAAGCACATGGAACCTTAGCTTCGAGCAACGCATTGTGCATAAATAAGATAAATGTGTTAACAAAAATCACTGTCAACGACATATTTTTCACAACTGTAGGCTTGTCCTTCCAAATGCGACGTGCCCATAGCAAACATAAGAGAAAAACAACAGAAAAGAACTCGCATCGCATAAAATGCGCAATTAGCAATTTCTCCGGCAAGCTGATTGCCGCGGCTGCCACAAAAAAAATTCCAATAGTTGCAAAAACGCGTTTTTTCTTAATAGTGATGGCTGACAACGCAAAGGCAAATGACGCTACACATAGCATAACAATACTATCATCTACAATCATATTTAATCTTACATTATCATCTATAAACGCTATTGCTAGCACTTTTAATATTTCTACTGCTGTCATATATATTCCAAAAACAACAATATGTTCTTTTTTGCGCTTGTACGCTGCGCAAATAAAAGGGATTGCAGTCACAAAAGCATATGGCAAATATGTTGGATAATAAGTATTAGATCCAATCATAACAATAACAAACGTTGTAACAAATGCGTACGCAGCTAGAATTACCATAGCAAGTTTTTTAGGTTCAATAATTTGCCATACAACAAAACCTGCCAAGCAAACGAACATAAATACATTAGCATCCAACCTATCTAACACATTCAAATCTAACAATGTAAGTAATGCACCAATAACTAATAGAATTATTTCTACTAACGCTTTCAGTTTTTTACTTTGAGTCAAGAAAAAGTCCTGCAAAAATATTGTTATTGCTATTGCCAAAATCATAAATGGCACAACTAAAGGCATTGGTTTTTTATAAAAATCAGGAATAAAAAAGCTCAAAAGCCATGAATCTGAGATTGCAGAATGCACAAAGTAAACCAAAACAAGTCTTAATAAACATCCGACATTTAGAATCATCTGCAACAAAAGCATTATTGCAAATGGGTTTTTTAACTTAGTATTTTCACCAAATATTTTTTCTTTGAACTTGTACAAAACAGCAAAAAATATTAAAGTTGCTGCCCACGCAATAAGCATAGCATTGTAATTTTCTCCAAAATCATGTGCCAATGCAATTGCAAAAATATCTAATATAAGAAAAGAAAAAATAAGATCCAAAATAGATTTTTTAATAAACAATCTAACAAAGCACAAAATAAATGCCGTAACTAATCCCAAAGTAACTGCTTGTACAACTCCCGCTTCGCCATAATCTCTAGCAAACTTGTATGTGCAAAAAGCCGCAAAAACACCACCTAGGTAAAAAAAGCATGTTGCCGCTTTATTAAGTTCAAAAACTTTTTGGGACACAATACTTCCGGCAAAAAACAATATCATGAATGACACTAATGATATTTCTTTGACTTCATTGGAAAAATATCCCCATGAACTTGTAATAAAAACGCCTCCTGCAAGAGCTACAAAAAGCATTCCTAATAACATCAATATGCTTGTACTTCTATCTTTCTTATTCATAAATACCTACTCCTTTATTTCATAAAAGTTGGAACATATGCTTTGATATATATTCCATCTTCGAGATATTCTTCGCTTAACAATTGGCCGTACTTTCTTATTCGTCCAACTTCCCCGGCGTCAGAATATGGAAGTTTCTTTTCTATATATACCCTCATATTTTTAAGCGCTTCTCTTAGGGCTTCGTCAAGCTTATCGAGTCCCACGCCCTGCTTAATTGCTGTTCTAACAACATAGTCTGCATTATCATCCTTCAATACAGGAAGTTCATCCAACTTATCAATCTTGTTAAAAACAGTAATTATTGTTTTGTCAGTAACTTCTAACTGCTTGAGAGTCTCATATACAGCTTTAATGTTTTTGTCCATCGATATATTAGAGCAATCAACTACGTGAATAATAATATCAGCGTACTTGGCCTCCTCCAACGTACTCTTGAAAGCGTCAATCAGGTGATGTGGAAGCTTTCTGATAAAACCAACAGTGTCTGTCAAAAGAACTTCTTCACCTTCATTAAGCTTGTAATTTCTTGTAGTAGGATCAAGCGTTGCAAAAAGCTTATCCTCCTCTAACACATCAGCGTCTGTCAACGTGTTGAGCAAAGTTGACTTTCCAGCATTCGTATAACCAACAATAGCTACAACAGGCAGCGGGTTGTTCATACGTTTTTGTCGAGTGACATCACGATGAGATTCCATGTCCTTAACTTCCTTCTTGAGCTGGGATATACGATCTCTAATAATACGTCTGTCCACTTCAAGCTTCTTCTCACCAGGACCTCGAGTACCGATACCACCACCCTGACGAGTAAGGTTCTGCATGCCGATAAGTCTAGTTGAACGATAACGAAGCTGTGCCAATTCTACTTGCATCTTACCTTCTGCACTTCTAGCGCGGCCGGCAAAAATATCAAGAATCAACAATGTTCTATCCATAATCTTTATGTTTTTGTTGATCATAGCATCATTGCGAAACTCGTCTTCCAAATTCTTGAACTGGTTAGGTGACAATTCGTCGTCGCAAATCACAACATCCGCGTCAGTCTCCCACACGAGATTTTTGAGTTCGTCAATCTTACCTGAACCTAGATATGTTGCATTGTTAGCGTGGTCTAGATTCTGTATAAGCTTTCCAACAACTTCTCCACCTGCTGTTTCGGCAAGCTCAGCAAGCTCGTCTATTGAATCAATAGCATCTGCCTCAAAGCCTGTATTTACAGCCACTAATACGATTTTTTCCTGTTCTTGTTTTGTCTCTATCATAATAAAACCTTTACAATAATTATTCTTTTAATTATTGTAAAGGTTTTTGTATGTTTTGTAAAACAAAATTATCATTTGAAGCCTATATTAGATTTAGGGCAAAGATCGTTGTCAAATAAAAAATATTATCTAACAACTTGATAATTGTTATCGGATGAAAAAATATTCTCTATTCCTTCTGTTACAGTCACCTTCTCATCATTAGTAACAAGTATTAGGTCAAAGTCAAGCTTCTTTCCATTCTTCTTCCAAAACTTAAGTGCTTTTTCTCTTCCCATAACGAACAGCGCTGTAGATAGTCCATCTCCCATTGTTCCATCAGAGCCAACCACTGTCACTGATGCCAAATCACTCCTAGCAGGTTTTCCGCTACTTGGATCAATTATATGATGATATTTTTGTCCATTTTTTTCAAAAAAACGTTCGTATCCGCCAGAAGTTATGACAGCTCTATCTTTTAACTCTAAAATTCCCACATATTCTTTTTTACCAAATGGGTTTTCTACTCCCACCTTATATTTAGAACCATCTTTTTTTAACCCGCATGTCTCTACGTTGCCACCAAGTGAAACGATTCCGCCCTTCACATTATGTTTGCGATAAATCTTCATAATCTGCTCTGATGTATAGCCCTTGGCTATTCCACCAAAATCAATTTTACATCCATCATCTACGCTAATTAAATGAGTTTTTTTGTCATACTTAATATGATTCATACCAACATTTTTTAAAAGCTTAGCGATGGTAGCATCTGCTGGCACCCTATACTTTCCACTAGTAAATCCCCATTTTTCCATAAGCGGAAAAACAGTTATATCAAAAGCACCATCTGTTAGTTCATTAATCTTCTTAGATTTCAAAAACAAATAATCACTCTCTTTTCCCAAAATTTCAGAGCCATTAGTGTTAAGTATGCTAACCTCACTATCCTTATTTCCTATAGAAAACATAGCATCTAATCTTTTTATTTCGTCTTCTGCTTCTTTCAAGACCTTATCTGGATTCTCGCTTGAAACTTTTAAAGTCATATATGTATCCATAGCAAAAACATCTATAGATTTTTCTTTTACATCTTTTTTACCACAACTACTTAAACCCAATAGTAAGCTTGCACAACAAAAAACAATAAAAACCTTTTTCAACATAATACCTCATCTTATATCCGGTAATCGCTTAACTACTATACCGGAAACCAATCCAACTATTACTCCTGCAACGATTCCAGTTATCCACAAAACCAAAAGATAATACACAATCGATGTTGTCTCTAATACTATCATCGCTACAATTATCTGACCTATATTATGGCAAATTCCTCCAACTACACTGACTGTGACTATAGAAGCCTTGCTATAATGTTTTAAAAGAATCATAACAAGACCACTGAGCAAGCCGCCAGCCAGACTATATATCAAAGAAAAAGTGTTACCAAAAGTAAAACCTACTAACGCTATTCTTATAATATTTATTATAATAGCCTCTTTTTCGCTTATCTTATATAGCGCTACCATAACAACCATATTCGTCAAGCCTAGTTTCATCCCGGGAACTATACCTGAGAGCTGAAACTGTGCTTCAACGTATGATAAAACCATGGCCATAGCTATTAACAAAGCTCTTATTGCTATTTTTTTTGTATATGTTTTGTTCATATTACTTAGCCACCTCATCTACCTGGATATTATCATCACTCACTTCAACAACTACTCTGTTTGGTATACAAATAAGACTTTGTCCAACCTTACTAATTTTGCCTTGTTTTTGGCAAAGCTTATCAGGACATGATGCGTGCTTGATAAATGCTTTATGATTATTAATTACTAGTATATTAGTACCATCATGATAGCCATTGATTGTATATTCCCTGTCTGTATTTAAGTCAAACGACTTAACGACCTCACCATCAACTCTTATATTAACTCTCTTGGCATTATTTGGATAAAAAGCAAACACACAAACTAGTACTACAGCCACTAAAGCTATAATACTCCAAATAATAATATCCACTTTTCCCGCCTTGATTAGTTTCATATATCTCCTCGAGTTCGTTTAGACTAACTCTCGAAATAATATCATATGTTTATTCCCATTTCAAGAATTAACCAAATACACTTTATATTATTCAGTTCTATAATATCATACTATTTTTTTCTTTACTTTTTGCTCCTTATCTATAAAATATATATTAGGTTTTTAGATATTAATAATCTAAAAATATATATTTAGGAGGTAAGACGATGAGTATTAAAGTTGGTATTTTAGGATACGGTAACTTAGGTCGTGGTATCGAATGTGCCGTAAAGCAGAACGATGACATGGAGCTTGTTGCTGTATTCACAAGAAGAGATCCTGCTACTGTTACTATTCAGACAGAAGGCGTAACTGTAGCTAACGTATCTGATGTGGAAAAATATACAGACAAGATTGACGTAATGATTCTTTGTGGCGGTAGTGCTACTGATCTTCCAGAGCAGACACCAGAGTATGCTAAGCTATTCAACGTAGTTGATAGTTTTGACACTCACGCTAGAATCCCTGAGCACTTCGCTAATGTTGATGCTGCAGCTAAGGAATCTGGCAAAGTTGCTATCATCTCTGTAGGTTGGGATCCAGGTCTATTCTCACTTGCAAGAATTTATGGCAACGCTATTCTTCCACAGGGTAATGATTACACATTCTGGGGTAAGGGCGTAAGCCAGGGTCACTCAGATGCTATCAGAAGAGTTGAAGGTGTTAAGGACGCTAAGCAGTACACAATCCCAGTTGACGCTGCACTTGATGCTGTTAGATCAGGAAGCAATCCAACACTTACAACTAGAGAAAAACATACTAGAGAATGCTTCGTAGTTCTTGAAGAAGGCGCTGATGCTGCCAAGGTTGAGGCAGAAATCAAAAACATGCCTAACTACTTCGCTGACTATGACACAACAGTTCACTTCATTTCTGAAGACGAGCTTAAGGCTAACCACAGTGGTATTCCACACGGCGGTTTTGTTATCAGAACTGGTAAGACAGGTTGGGATGAACAGAACAACAACATTATTGAATATAGCCTAAAGCTTGATTCTAACCCTGAGTTCACTACTTCTGTTCTTATTGCTTATGCAAGAGCAGCTTACAGACTTAACAAGGAAGGCGCTAATGGTTGCAAGAGCGTATTCGATATTGCTCCAGCATACTTAAGCCCTAAGTCAGGTGAAGAACTAAGAAAAGAAATGCTATAAGTTTTACAGTAATCGAGTAGGAGGGAAAATTAAACAAATTTTCCCGACCTCTCACACCACCGTACGTACGGTTCCGTATACGGCGGTTCAATCAACTTAACAAGTAAC
>CACYHD010000016.1 GCA_902774125.1 uncultured Lachnospiraceae bacterium | reverse complement strand
TTGCTAGAAAAGTTTCTAGATTATCAAAGCTTGTTAACAGCCTATAATTAGGTTTTAAGCAATAAAAAATCCGGCTTTATGCCGGATTTTTTATTTGGATGTAACATCTACAATTAGCAACTCTATTGCAAGGATCTCATCTAGTATCAAACCGGATTTGAAATCCTCCTCTGCTTTGACCGATGCGTAAAAACCATCAACAAGATTTCTTATTGAAAAGTGTCTGCACTGTCCCATACTTTTACGGACAACGAACTCACTCATTCCAGTAGCATTCATTATCTCGCTCTTGCTCATTCCTCTTCCCATCAAATCTTTAATAAGAAGTAAAATATCAAACTGTCTTGCAATCATTCCAAGTATTCTAGCAGGTGGTTCCTTGTCAGCAATCAACTTATAAAACTCATCAAGTGTTTTGGCCTTGTCCTTCACTGACATGTAATCCATCATATCAAATATCTTAACACTCAATTGCTTAGTACAAATCTCGTCAATATCTGCAGCAGTCACTTCTTTTCTATCAAGACAGTAACTAATCAGTTTTTCCACTTCTCTTGAAAGAAGTTCCATATCATCGCCCACATTGTTCACAAGATATGTAGCATCTTTTTCAGTTATTTTTATTTTGTTTTGCTTGAATATATTTTTGGCAAAACCAATCAGGCTTTTTTCGCCTTCCCTCTTAAACTCAGTTATACTTCCTATTTCCTTGATGACCTTATACAGAGCTGTAGTCTTCTTAACATCATCCTCAATGAACATAAGCACTGTGCTCTCTGGCATAGATTTCATAAAATCAGCCAAAGGCTTGCCCTTCTCCGAAAACAATCCAGTGCCATCAAGTATTATCAACTTGTGCTCTGCAAAAAAAGGTGCTGTAGAAGCCGCATCAATAATATCTCCTACTTCCACCTTGTTGCCCTCAAATGTTTCCACATTCATATCATTGCCAGCAGCAATCATTTCTGTGAAGCGCTTCTTATAGTGGCTCTTAAGATAATCCTCCTCGCCACAAAACAAATAGGCATTGTGAATAATATTATTTTTTAAGTCCTCGTTGAGAGATCCCATATTTTTTCCTTTCAAAGCTAAATGCCTACCATTATCTGTCGTTCCATACAATGGCATTTGCTAAGAAATATTTTAGCACATATCACTAGTATGTTTCTAGCACATATCGCATAGTTGTTTATGACATTGGACATTCAAGCGTAGTCCCAATCTCCGCGCTGTTTTCATTGGTCATTCAAGCGTTGTTTCAATCTCAGCACTATGTCCATTTGTTGTTATAGTTATGCCGCCCTTCTCATCTGTTCGTATATATTGGCTTCCGATATGTTCGAGCCTTTCCAAAACCTCCTTCGTCGGATGTCCATATCTGTTACCTTTGCCTGAAGAGATAATGCTATATGTTGGTGATACCTTTTCCAAAAATTCGTCTGTTGATGAATACTTAGATCCATGATGCCCAACCTTCAGCACAGTATATGGCTTTTCAATCAACTGAGTCACTTCTGGCTCCACTTCACTAGTCAAATCACCCGTCAAAAGCATAGAATAATCTTGCATGACAACAGACAGCACAATTGAGTAATCGTTTTTGTCCTCATAATCTGCATCAGGTCTAGGACTGAGACATTTAATGGTACAATCGCTAATCTGCATACTGTCATTTGTGCTCAAGCGTATGATATTCACATTTCTTTTTTGGGCCATGTTCACAAGTTCCTGCAACGTCTCATCTTCTGTATTCATATGCGGTATCACAAGATTTTTTATCGTTATAGGACAGTTCTCATCCTCTAGCATTTCCATCACCCCGCTCAAATGATCCAAGTCACCATGTGTCACCACTTGATAATTAATAACGCCAACTCCTGCAGCTTTGAGATATGGCACGATTCTGTACTTGGCTACATTTTTTACAGTTGTACTCCCCCCATCCACGCAAACGTTCACGTCATGAGGAAGCTTCATAAGTATTCCGTCACCCTGACCCACATCTACAAAAGTTGTTGCAATACCTGTTTGTGTAATTCCAAGCGTCCTCAATGTCACCGCACAATAAAGCACCCCAACCAAGGTCAAAACACCCGCTGTCCAAACAACAGCTAGTCGCTTTTTCAAACTGAATACTGCCCTTTTCTCTTTTTTTATTCTAGCGATAGATTTGCCCTGCGGGCCGTATTGTTTTTGGTTTTTTTGCAACAACTTAACCTGGACATTCTTATACTTAACAAGCACAACAAGGCCAATTGACCATAAGATATATATGGCGGCTACAGCCTTGACAGAAATCGTTCCCACAATGATGCTCGACCCAGCCCAGTTATTAACAGCCTTACTTACGAGCTCGTATATTTCCAACACAAGCCCGCCCGGAGTGACGATAATCGCTCCCAAGTTAAAGCCTGCGACGTCAAAAACATTAATTCCGAGTCCGCCTATAACCCCAAGTATATTCACAACAAAAAGCACACACATAATGCTTATAATGCCAGACAAAACAACGACAGTCATAAGCGGCACAACTACAATATTGAGTACAAAAGAATATGTAGGAAGGACATAGTAATAGTAAGCTATAGTCGGTGCCATAAACATACTTACAAAAAAACTAAAAAGCATGCTGTTAATTATTTTTTGCTTGATCTTTTTTATTTTTAGCCGCCTTACCTTGGTTGGGTCTACACTCTTTCGGTCCAAGGTGCTATCTTCTATTCTCCTGTCCAGGTCAAAAAGTTCCACAACGCACGGCCACAAAACACTTATGCCGTATATCGCAACAAAGGACATCACAAATGATTGGTTATAAAAAATAAAAGGATTGTTAATTAGCAGAATCATCCCCGACAAGCATATTGCTGTAAATGCATCGTACTTGCGACCCATAACTTCTCCTATCAACCTTAGGCCAAACATAATAAACGCTCTTATTGTCGCTATTCCTAGCCCCGAAATAATTGCAAACATTGCAACCATCCCAATTGACACTGCTGCCGAGACACCAAAGCTAAAACGGCCCCTTAAAAGTCTATAAAGCATCATACCGATTATACTTATATGTAATCCACTTATAGCAAGTATATGCGCAATTCCAACCGCTGAGTACAAGTCTCTCAGTTCTTCATCCAGTTCGCTTTTGTCCCCTAAGAGCACCGCCTCGTATACACCCTCTTTGTTTTGTACGAGCTTGTTGCTACACGTAGCATTGTTACATTCAATCTGTATTATTTTTTTGAAACGCTTCCTGCAGTTGTACAAAAATTGAAACAAAACATTATAGGATCCGTCCGCCACGCTGGCACTTTCTACCTCTATTGTTGCATATATGCCAAGAGACATATAATACTGTCTAGCATCAAAGTTTCCTTTGTTCCTTGCTCTGTCGAATTGTTTGACCTGACCCTTAATGTCAATCAAGTTTCCTATCTTCCACTTTTCACAATCACTCGTATCTCTAATCAAATATTTTTTGTTTTTGTTTGATACAACGTACTCAAGGAACTTGGGCTTTTTTGTTATGGAATCAACGCGAAAAACATCATGAACATTTTTTTGATTCCACACATAATCTCTCGAGCGCACAGCATTATCCGTGACCAAAAAAGCCATTAGAGCAAACAAAAAAATCGCCCAAGTAAAAACAATTTTCTTTCGGACGATTCCATACACTACGAATATAGGTACAAGAAGTACCATACTCCAATCAAGAATAGCTATTATCTCTCCAAGCAACGTAGCTACAAAAAACATAACTACCGGTCGCTTAATAACTATCACCTCTCATTTGTGCCACTATATAGCTAGCGGCCATCTTTTATTAATTATTTTTTTCAACCATATCCAAGTTTCTAATAAATGGCTCACTCAAGTCTATATCTCTGTGGTAAATATTATCTGATGAACCATTTACTGTAATCTGAACTTTGTGAATCTCGTTAAGCTCAGAAAGTGAATCCACTATAGAATATATAACGATTTCATTGGCAACTCTACTTTGTTCATCGAGGAACTCCTTGCCAAAATCAACATAACAAATATTATTAGCTGTATATACGCTATTGACCTTAATACTAGATGACAATGTTGGTATATATCCGCTCTTTTTAGGACCTTTGATCAATGCCTTCACAATATACTCTTCCTTGGAAAGATTATTGTATGACGCTTCCTTAAGATTATACTGCTTAAGGGCACTGCCGTCCTCATTAGAAAAATACAAAACAAAATCGCCCTTGGCATATTTGTTTTTCTCGTCTCTAAGTCCAACTACAAAACTGTTAGCATCCATAACGCCAACCGCCTGACCGGAAATCTTTTCGTATGGCTCGCTATCAACTGTAAAGGCAATTCCTTTGACCGCTGGAATCTGAATTAGTGTAAGCACAATTGCTGCGCGAACGAATATTTCTTTTTCACTTTTAATAGTTTCATAATTGTTGTCAAAGTCAATAGTAACGATTCCGTTTTTGAGGTTAAAACCATTAACAATAACATTGCTAGGTATCGCACGCTTGTTTCCAGCTTTTTTGCCGTTAGCAGATAGCTTACTTAGCAAGTCGTTAATAATGTTGTTTTCTACAGTCTCGTTAGTTTTGTACTCTTCACTATTGATCTTAGTTCCAGACTTATCCACGTAATATATTGACAACTGAGATGATTCCTTGTGGCTGCTTGCACCACAACCAACAAGCATGACGCTCATAACAATAATCAATATCCAATTACATAATTGCTTTGTCTTATTAATCATCTTTCTCTCACTAATTACTCTTCAATATACTTCAAAGGAATTCTAACCGTAAATGTTGTTCCCTCGCCCTCTCTACTAAATACCTCGATTGAACCTTGGTGTTTTTTGATTATCTCCTTAGTAATTGCCAGTCCCAATCCAGTTCCGCCTGTTTCTCGGGCTCTAGCCTTGTCTACTCTGAAGAATCTCTCGAAGACTCTCTCCTGATCCTCCTCGGCGATTCCTATACCGGTATCTGTAACCTTGAGATAAAAATACTGGTGATCCGCGTTAAGATTAACTGTAACCTTACCATCGACCTGGTTGTATTTAATAGCGTTTTCTACTAGGTTAGTAAAAACACTAGACATTTTTTGCTCGTCTACATCTGCAATGACATTTTCCAAGCACTCGTAAACAATCTCGATATTTTTTTGCTCCGCCAAAGGTTTCATCATCTTGAGCAATGACTCTAGCACTTCTGTAATATTGACAGGAGATATGTTCAATGCATTGGATGTTTTTTCAATATTGATAAGTCCTAGCAAATCGACGATAATCTTGTTTTCGCGGTCGATTTCCTTCGATATATCTTGCAAAAACTCCTGATAAATTTCTTCCGGCATTCCGCTTTGGCCTACAAGTGAGTCCGCCAAAACCTTCATAGATGTTATCGGAGTTTTTAGCTCGTGTGAAACGTTAGATACGAACTCGTTTCTCTTTTGTTTTTGGATACTGTAATCCTTAATTATGGAATTAAACTCATCTACAATTTCTTCCGCCTCAACGAAGCTGTTTATGGAATCAATTTCTTCGTAATCTTCTTCCACGCTTATCTTCTTAATAGAATCATCAATCTTTCTTATCGGACGCATGAATAGTGCGCTGATTATCCAAGCAAGAATCAAAGCAAAAAATCCAACAATAGACTCGCCAGCCCACACAATTCTTCGCACTTGCTTTCTATAATCTACCACGCTTTTCGTTGAATAGTTGAGGCACAAAACACCAACTACTCTTTTTTCTCTAACATTATCAACACCACTTGCCACGCTAACTAGAGGAACAGCGTACTGAACGTAATTCTTTTCAGAATTGCTTTCTACCACTTCCTTGCCCTTCATAGCATTCAAAACAGCTGTTGATATATTAGTAGCGCCGATTCCCAAACTGTTTGTGTCGAATCGAACGAAGTAATATGCATCAATTATTTCCACTCTACAATTGTATTCGTGAGCTATTACATTAATCTGGCTTTTTACCTCATCAGACAAATCATCCGAAAGATTAGCACTGCTTATAATGTTGTTTTTGAGCATAGTATTATTGACACTAAACTGCTCCACTCTGCTGTTGTAAAACTTTTTTGTTGCCACATTAATAAATATTGTGCCCACGATAATTGTAGGCACAATAACTAATAATGCTATAGCAGCAAACAAAGCAAAACGCATGCTTTTAATAAATTCAATTGTTTTGGCAAAGCACAACTTTTTTTTCATCAACTTATCCTTCAGTGTTTGATATGATTAACCCTCGAAATAGTAGCCCATTCCCCACTTTGTGTGTATGTATGTAGGCTTAGCTGGGTTCTCTTCAATCTTTTCTCTCAATCTTCTAACATTAACATCAACTGTTCTGGCATCTCCAGGATAGCCTTCACCCCAAATCAAGCTAAGTAGCTGATCTCTAGAATAAACCTTTCCTGCATTCAATGCGAGAAGTTTGAGAATATCATATTCCTTAACAGTTAGTCTAACTTCATTTTCATTGATATATAATCTCTTGGCATCTATTTCCAGTCTCAAATCCTTAGTTTCGATAACTTTAGGTGTATTGTCAACTGGAACTTTATTCTTCTTATTTCTTCTTGTAATCGCCTTAATTCTAGCCTTAACCTCAAGAATATTAAAAGGCTTAGTAATGTAGTCATCCGCACCGTATTCTAGTCCTAGAATCTTGTCCATATCTTCGCCCTTGGCAGTCAGCATAATAATTGGAACGTCAGAAAATTCTCTCACCTGCTGGCATACCTCGTATCCGTCATGTATAGGTAACATTAAGTCTAAAAGCATAATATCGTATTCATTGTCCCTAGCCTTGTCGATAGCTTCCTGACCATCATAGGCACAATCAACCTCATATCCTTCCTGCTCTAAGCTAAACTTAAGTCCTTTTACAATTAACTTTTCATCATCAACTACTAAAGCCTTCATTACAATCCCCTTTCATTTTCTTAACCATTTTCTCTCAGACTAACTGTAGACATTATTACACTGTCAGTCGTTCTTTTATTTTTGCCAACGTGGCATCACCTATACCAGACACGTTGGTAAGATCTTCAACTTTTGTGAAATTGCCGTTCTCGTTTCTGTAGTCAACTATTGCCTGAGCCTTGGCATCACCAATCCCGGACAGAGTCTTGAAGTCCTCTACTGTTGCGGTGTTGATATTGACTAACTCTCCAGTCCCACTAGCCTGTTGACCTTCTACACTTGATGACAAGTTTCCTTTCATTCCACTTCCCTGGCCAGCGTTAGCATTTGCAACTCCACCTTGGTTTCCACCATTGGACTTAAGCATCTTTTTATACTCTTTTTTGGAGCAAATATATATTTTTTGACCGTCCACTACAGTTTCTGCCAGGTTGAGAGCATCTTTTTGGGCTTTCTTCTTAAATCCACCCGCCTTCTCGACGGCCTCAAAAATTCTTGCTCCCACGCTAAGCTTATAAACGCCTGGTCTCTTAACATATCCTGTGACATGGACAAAAACATCACTTGTAATATTTGTAATAGTTGGCTTGAGGGACGTCTTCTCGCTAGTAGAAACTGTTGTCTCATCCAGATCTACGCGGATAGATTCATCTCTGCATCCTGCCAAAACTACTATAAAACTAGTCCAAACAGCAATTATCAATATTATTTTTTTCATTTTTTGCATTCCAATCTCCTTTCGGAGTTTCCCAAGAACGCACCTTTAATTTTACTAGAATAAAAACAAAGTATCAATATAACTTTTTACATTTTTATGACATTTTTATCATTTTCTTACAAATACAAAAATAAGCAGATTGACAAGAATCACTCTCGTCAATCTGCTCGTTTTATTTTTGAAGGATAACCTTCGTTGTCTATTCAGCTTTATATAATTAAATCGCTCTATTTTTAGTCATAGCGCTCATCCGGAACAATTGAGTATGCAATACACTGTGAGTGATCTGCAACTCTCTCCAAACCGATAACAAGATCTGTAAAGATAAGACCTGACTCGATAGAACATTTTCCGTCGCTCATTCTCTTTACGTGACCTTCCTGGCACTCGTCTTGCATTCTATCAACAGTCTCTTCTAGTCTGTCAATTTCAGGTAGGTACTGTTCATTATTAGTAACGAATGACTCAATAGCTAAGTCATACATCTTGATTACATTATCATACATAGCTCTAAGCTCTGCAGTACCTTCTGTTGAGAATTCAATATGCTGTTCTTTTTCCTTCCAAGCATCTTCAAGGAAGTTTACTGCGTGATCACCAATTCTCTCTAAGTCGATTACAACATGGAACAATACACCAAGTTTCTTAGTATCTTCCAATGGCAACTCGTACTTACCAGCTCTAATCATATATTCTGTAATTGCATGACTTAGGTAATCGATATATTTTTCTCTCTGAGCAATAGTATCACTCTTACTTCTATCGTTAACAAGCAAGCTTTCCATTGATTCTGAAAGGTTTTTTCTAACCATAGTAGCCATACGCTCAATCTCGTTAGTAACCTCAACTACAACTGTAGATGGAATCTGCTTAGCAGTTGAATCGATATAAACAAGATGCATCTCTTCCATTTCTTCCTCGCCTGTGCTTGAAGGAATAACCTCCTTAGACAATTTGAGAAGTAGATTAGAAACTAGCAAGCCAATCACACAGATTATCAACTTAAATGATGTATCTGCATTAGCAACTGCTCTCTTTGGATTAGAACTAATTGATGCAAAGAAGTCTGAAATCTTACCGCCAAATAGAAGCATTGCAATTCCTAGCACAACTAATCCGATGACGTTGAACATAACAAATATAAATACTGTTCTCTTAGCATCCTTATTAGCGTGCAATGAAGCGATAACTGCAGGTGTACATGAACCTACGTATGCTCCAAGCATAAAGAACAAACAACTCGTCAAACTTACAAGTGGATTTCCTGCCACTGTAATTCCTGATAGCAGTACCATTACACTGACTGTTACTGAAGAACTCTGTGTAATAATTGTAGCTACCAAACCTACAGCTATAGCAACTAATGGATACTGCATAAATCTAGCTGCGTGCTGTACACTGTCGATCTTGGCTAATCCCTGCAAAGCTCCTGTCATAAAGTTGATTCCAGTAAACAATGCACCGAAGCCAAAAATAACAGCGGCTACTTTTTTCTTCCAGATTTTTTTACAAAAAGTTAGTATTGCTGCACCTGTAAAAATAATAAATGGTGCAACTGCTGTTAGTTTCAAAGAAACTAACTGTGATGTGATTGAAGTACCTATCTGTGCACCTAGTGTCAATCCGATAGTACGTTCTAGTGCTAATAGTCCTGAATTAACAAAACCAACCTCCATAACAGTTGTAGCACCTGATGACTGAATAAATGCAGTAAACAAAGTACCTACTACTATTCCGATAAATTTGTTTCTAGTAACCTTGTCCAACAACCCTCTTAGCTTGTTACCAGCTAACTGCTGTAAGTTTTCACTCATGTACTTCATTCCGAACAGGAACAAAGCTAGACCACTTAGCAGTTCGGTTATTGCCAAATACATTTTTGGGTCCATATTTTCTCCTTTTCACAAACAATAGTATTCAACCAGCTTTCCTTTCAAGCCGACTAGATATATAGGCAAGCCCTATAAATCCATTGTGATTTTATCATTCACATATATATTTTTACAATACTTGTTTTTTGTGATGTTTTAATCTATAATATTATGCAATACTTATACAACTTTTTTATGCACATGGACCCGTTCCTGTGCTTTTTTTATTCCATAAATTTTTCATTCTTTTTATTCATTTCTTTTTCAACTTTTTCTTCCATCTTACGCAGCGCCTCTGTATGTCCTTTGACAGCTGCAAAAGGTAAGAACTGTTTAGCCCTCTGGTTGAGTGGCATTTTTACTCTTTTTTTCATATTATGCCTTGTGTCCTCCAATCTGATTATTGCGTTCCTGTGCTGTGGCGTTATCATCTAGGTCCCTTCCTCTAAGTATGGCGTTTTTACCCCAGCGCTTCTTAATAGCAAGCGCTGCCTTTTGGATATTTCTTTCTTTTTCAACTTGTTCCGCATCAGTAAAAAAATCAAATTGATGATAGCACTCTTCCTTCACTCTGTTGAACCATATTCCAATTCTTCTTATAGGAATGCTTGTATCTGCACATTGCCTAAACATTTTTTCAACCTCATTAGAAATAGTATTGTAGGAACTAGTATAGCTGCCAAGAGTGGAACTGCACCTATCGCCACCTACACCGTACTCATTGGCATAGCCCACATAAATCGTAATAGAGTCTGTAGCCAACCGTTTATCCAACAGGTCATAACACAAGACATCTGTCATCTCCTTGGCAATAAGCAACGCATCTGTGAAATTATAATTTTTGGGCAAAATCTGCTGATTGGTCAAACCGTGGTTTTGGGACTTATAGTTTTTAATATCACTCATTCTAACCGGTTCTCTTCCCCAGGCGTGATCAATAAGAAGTTCTGCGTCGATGCCAAAAATCTTATAAAGCAAATCTTCATCGCACATAGCGATATCTCTCATCGTATTAATTCCATACCTAGCCAATCGTCTAACCGTTCCAGCTCCCACTCGCCAAAAATCATTGAGCGGCTTGTGATCCCACAAATGTTTTCTGTAAAGTTCTTCATCCAAAACACCAATTCCCTCTCTAGATTTTTTGGCCATAATGTCCATTGCAATCTTGGCTAGATACAAGTTAGTACCAACGCCACAGGAAGACATAATGCCCAATTCTGCCAATATTTCGTCCATAAGCATTATTCCCAGGCGCTTAGCCCCCAATAGCATTGTCGAATCAATATCGTGGTCCTCGTAAACCTTATATGTAATGTCATCAGCCTCCTTAGTTAAGGCCTCCTCCTGACCAATACCATAAAATCTAGCATAATCTGTCACATCAATAAAAGCCTCGTCCACTGAATAAACATGAATGTCTTCCTTAGAAAAATACTTGAGATAAATCCCGTATATTTCTGCGGAATAATCAATATAAAGCTGCATTCTAGGCGGTGCCATTATATAATCGATGGACTTAGGAATTTCAAAAACTCTACATCTGTTTTTGACCCCCAGCTTCTTCATAGCCGGCGTTACTGCAAGACAAATAGTCTTCTCTGATCTGGTAGGATCTGCCACAACAAGATTAGTCGTCATGGCATCTAGCCCTCTCTCAGCGCACTCCACAGAAGCATAGAAGGATTTCAAATCTATACATATATAAACTCTATTCTTCATATCACTCTCCATGCGAACACTTGTTCGATGTTTTTATTTTACTCCCATGAACTCCTCCAGTCAACACTTATTTAAAACCTTTTTTATAATCAAAAAAACTCCCACAAACTTTCACACGCAATAAAAAAACGGCCGATAAAATCGACCGTTTAAAGCTTTTTATATTATTATGCCAGACCTTAGAAGAACAAGTCTGTTGATGGATAAATAGGTTCGCTTGTAGCTCTTAGACCTAGTTCTCTCAACACTCTCTCATCTCCTGCCTGTAGCATCTGTGTTGAATGGAAATCGCAATCTCTTAGTTTTTCCAATCCTGTCATTGCCTTAATTGCCAATGAGTTTGTTGCACCTGAAACTGAAAGAGCTGTAAGAACGTCTCCAAGATCAAGTTTTGTGCTTCTGCTTCCTAATATATTAGTCTTCATATCTAGAATTGGCTCTAGAATGATTGGTGTTAGAAGTGTTAGATCATCATCGATATTAGTAATAGCCTTAATCGCGTTAAGAACTACTGAAGAACTAGCGCTCATTAGTTCGCTGGCCTTACCTGTTACGATTGTTCCGTCTGGAAGTTCAATAGCTGCCGCTGGAAGATTAACTTCTTTTTCCTTGTTAAGGGCTGCAACAACAACAGGTCTGTCATCTGGTGTAATGTCAAGTTTCTTCATAATAAGCTTGATTTTGTCTACAGCTGACTTTTTCTCTTTACCCTGTCTGTATCCACACTTAGTAGCAAAAAATCTTCTTATAACTTCCTGCTTGCTGGCATAGCTTACTGCCTCGTCGTCAAAAATAGCATATCCTGCCATATTTACGCCCATGTCTGTTGGACTCTTGTAATCAAAATTGCTGTTAGAAATCTCAGCCAATGTAGATTTAACAACAGGGAAAGCCTCAACGTCTCTGTTGTAGTTAACTGTTGTCTCGCCATATGCCTCTAGATGATATGGGTCAATCATGTTAACGTCGTCAAGATCTGCAGTAGCTGCTTCGTAAGCCAAGTTAACCGGATGGTTAAGTGGAATATTCCAAATTGGGAAAGTCTCGAACTTAGCATAACCTGCAGGAATACCTCTCTGTGTTTCATGATATACCTGAGATAGGCATGTTGCAAGCTTACCGCTACCTGGACCTGGAGCTGTAACGACTACCAAAGGCTTAGTTGTCTCAACGTATGGGTTTGCGCCAAAACCTTTTTCGCTACAAATATGATCGATATCTGTAGGATAACCTTCAATAGATTTATGGAAATAGTTTTTGATTCCATGCTGATTAAGCTTAGCACTAAATGCATCAGCTGCAACCTGTCCAGCGTATCTTGTGATAACAACACTGTTAACTTCAATACCTAGCTTAGTAATATTGTCAATAAGTCTGAGAACATCCTCATCATATGTGATACCAAGGTCTGCTCTCATCTTAGTTTTTTCTATATCTCCAGCAGAAATAACAAAAATAATCTCTGCCTGATCCTTTAATTCGCGAAGAAGCTTAATTTTGGCATTAACATCGAATCCTGGCAACACTCTTGATGCATGATAATCGTCAAAAAGTTTGCCACCGAACTCTAGATAAAGTTTGCCGTTAGCACCCTCGATTCTCTCCAAAATATGTTCTTTTTGCTTTTTGATATACAACTCATTATCAAAGCCTATTTTTCTCATTTTTCTAACCTCCAAATGACACACCGTTTTAAAAAAACAACAGAATATAGAATATCAAAAAACATAAGTTTTTTCAATTCATTTAATAAAATATTGTTAAAGTAATTCAAAACTTTTTTTAATTAACCGGCCGCCTAAATTCATAAACCGGCAGCAAACAAAAAGAGCTATTATGAACATCATAATAGCCCTATTATTTAATGTATAACAACTGTCATTCCGTACTTAGTCTTACCGTAAATCTTCTTGGCAAAATCAGCCGGCAAATTGATGCATCCGTGCGATCCGCCAGTCAAATAACGCTTCTTGCCAAAATAAGGTTGCCATGGTGCATCGTGAAGTCCAACGCCCGAATCAGTAAGTCGCATCCAGTAATCGACCCATGTCTTATAGCCTCTTCCTTTTAGGTACTTGCCCGGCTTGCGCTCTGTTATATAAAAAACGCCTTTTGGTGTACTTCTACCTTTTTTTGGAAGACCTGTAACAACTGCAGAGTGCATTATTTTCTTTTTGCCCTTGTACATCCACAAATGCTGTTTTTCGATGCTCACCTCAATCATTGTTTCAGTAAACTTATCTGGTGATTCTCTGAGCAAAAATGGTTTTCTGTTATCGTAACTTTTTTTGGCCGCATAAGACTTGTTGACAAAGTCAACTTCTTCTTCGTAATTAATTGTAGAACCCCATGTTCCACCTTCAACCTCACACTGACGTCCTTTGTGGTCCTTGAACTTCCACTTTTGGCCGATTGTATCGTATGTGCCAAGAGCATCATACATAATATCTCGAAGCTTCTCGTCGTTAATCTTCACCTTGCCCTTTACAAGTTTTACCGCATCTACATTAAGTCTAATCTCTGCGCCATTGCGGTATGTTATATGCCACTCGAGTGGTTTGTTAAGCTTCTTCACAAGAGGAAGCAAGTCTTTATCTAGCACCTTAGGCTTTTTCAAAAACTGATATATCGAAATATCCTCTGCATATTTGTGAAGCTCTTTGATCAAAGCTTTCGTATCAATTTTGGAGCCAAGTCTGGCACTTCTGATTGTATAAAATCTGTCTTCCTTTATAATCTTGGCATTGTGAGGTTTTTTGTTACCTCTATTGTATTTTTTGATCTGCTTTTTGAGCCCCTGCTCATCCACACTATACTTGACATTCACTACATTGTTGCGCTTTGTAATTGTATCAATTATCTTGTCCCAAATATTTCTATTTTTGAGACGTGATATATTTCTGTCAAAAGTAATATAGCGATTGTATTCGTCTTCTACAAAAACTGAATGCTGTGAGAGAACGAGCTTATCATAATCCTGCTGCAAATGAGTATTGCGAAGCATTGTACCGTTAACTTTGACCTTGCCCCAAATGCCAACGCAAATAAGCGTCACTGCAATAGCAACAACAGCAACGCCAACACTTGCACATATAATAATCTTCTTTTTGCTCTTACTCACCGACCAAAAATCTCCTTATAATATTTCATCCAAAACCGAAACGGCCCAGTCAATATCTTCCTCTGTGACAATTAGCGGAGGAAGCATTCTTAACACATTACCGCCAGCAGATATAACTAGCAAGCCTTTCTCAATAGCCTTGTTGACAACATCGCCAACCGGCACATCAAGGACAAGACCTTGCATCAAACCTTTGCCTCGAACTAGTTTGACAGAGTCCTTAGCCTCAGCTATTTTTTCTAACTTACTTCTCAAATACTGGCCCATCTTCTCAGCGTGATCAACGATTTTTTCATCCTCATAGATGTCAAAAACAGTATTAACTGCTGCTGTAACAAGCGGATTGCCACCGTATGTTGTACCGTGATCTCCAGGAACAAGACTGTCCTTGCACTTGTCGCCAGCCACGAAAGCACCAACCGGCACGCCGCAGCCTAGAGCCTTGGCAGTTGTAATAATGTCAGGCTTCACACCGTAATGTTGGAACGCCCACATCTTACCTGTACGACCCATACCACACTGAACCTCGTCGCAAATCATAACAATATCTTTTTCATCACAAAGTTCTCTTACACCTTTAACAAACTCTTCAGTCGCTGGTGTAATACCACCTTCACCTTGAACGCATTCAAAAATAATAGCACATGTTTTGTCACTCACTAGTGACTTAACACTATCAAGGTTGTTAAACTCAGCGAACTTCACATCATCTATATTAGGGCCAAATGGCTTTCTGTAGTTTTCTGTACCTGTAATTTCCAAAGCACCTTTTGTACGGCCATGGAAAGAATGATTCATTGCAATAATTTCGTAACCTTTGCTGTACTCACCATTTTCTTTTTCAGCACTCTTGTCGTATGCATATCTCTTGGCCATCTTAAGCGCACCTTCAATAGCCTCAGCGCCGCTGTTTGTAAAAAACGCTTTACAAAGTCCAGTTGACTCAACTAGCTTTTTGGCCGCATTAGCACTTGGTGCAGTATAAAACAAATTAGATGTATGCATAAGTTGATTAACCTGGTTTTTAATAGTGTTAGTTAACTTAGCATTGCCATAACCAAGCGAGCACACGCCTATTCCTGCAGCAAAATCCAAATATTTTTTGCCTTCCTCATCATAAAGGTGCACGCCCTCTCCGCTTTCCAAAACAATCTGAAAGCGATTATATGTATGTACTATGTACTGCTCTGCTGTCTGTTTAATATCACTCATATCTACACTCCTAATAATTCTAGCGAATTAATATCTACTATATAATTAGTTCTTGTAAAACTTCTCATCTCCATCGTTGAGAAGAGCTGTTCCAATACCCTTGTTAGTAAAAATCTCAAGCAAAATACTGTGAGGAATTCTACCATCTAATATATGGACTCTTGAAACGCCGTTTTCGATTGCGTTGATGCAGTTTTGAATCTTAGGAATCATACCTCCGGCAATAGTTCCATCTTCGATTAGAGCTTCAGCCTCAGAAACTGTCATTTCTGAGATAACCGAACCGCTGTCATCAATATCCATATATACGCCTTCAGTGTCAGTCAAAAACGCTAACTTCTCAGCCTTTACTGCCTTGGCAATTGCGCTTGCTGCATCATCAGCATTGATATTGTAACCATTGTAGTCATCATCCAATCCGATAGGACAAACAATTGGTAAGAAATCTTTTTCTAGAAGATCTAGCAATATGCTAGCATCAACTTTTTTCACATCGCCCACAAAACCAATGTCAGCACCATCTGACATTTTCTTTTCTACATTAAGTAGGTTGCCGTCCTTACCGCTTATACCAATAGCCCTAACGCCTAGCTTTTCTACCATCTGTACAAGACGCTTGTTAACGCTGTTGAGAACCATCTCAGCAGCATCCAATGTATCAGCATCTGTAACACGCAAGCCGTTGATGAACTGTGTCTCCATGCCTAGCTTGTCAATGTGAGCACTAATAGCTTTTCCGCCACCGTGAACGATAATAGGCTTGAAACCAACTAGCTTGAGCAATGTTATATCCTGTACAACGTTAGTCATAAAGTCCTCGTCAAGCATAGCGCTTCCGCCGTACTTAACTACGATTATTTTTCTGTTAAATCTTTGGATGTAAGGAAGTGCCTCGATTAGCACGTCACCTTTCTCTATCAAAGATTCCATTCCTATATCTTTTTTGCCCTTCATTATCATATCTTTTACCTCTTATTATTAACTTCTATAATCTGCATTAATGCTAATGTAATCATGTGTTAGGTCGCAGCCCCATGCAACTGCCGAAGCATCGCCGCACTTCATATCAATAATTAGTGTAACCGCATCCTCTGACAAAATTTCTGTAGCCTTTTCCTCACTGTAGCCTGTAGAAATACCGTTGTGTACAATCTCGATTCTACCTGCTTTGCTGTGGAATGAAATGTCGATCAAGTTAGGATCAAAGTCAACACCTGCATATCCTAGCGCGCACATAATTCTACCCCAGTTAGCATCGTGTCCGCATATTGCTGTTTTTACAAGGCTTGATGTACATACTGACTTGGCAAGTGTAATAGCATCATCCTTAGTTGCAGTATTATTAACCTTTACTTCAAGAAGAGCTGTTGCTCCCTCGCCGTCTCCAGCGATGCACTTGCACAAATATGTATTTACTGCATTTAGTGCCTCAACAAATGCATAATAATCATCATTTTTTTCATCGATAGTTTTGTTTTCGGCCATACCGTTAGCCAAAAGCAATACTGTATCGTTAGTTGATGTATCACCATCTACTGACACCATATTGTATGTGTCCTTAATGTTTTCACTAAGCGCTTCGTACAATAGCTCCTTAGTAATACTTACATCAGTTGTAATAAAAGAAAGCATTGTGCACATATTAGGGTGAATCATTCCTGAACCCTTGCACATACCACCTATACGACACTGCTTGCCAGCCACTCTGAACTCGTAAGCAATTTCCTTAGGCATTGTATCTGTAGTCATAATAGCTTCTGCTGCAAGATGCGCTCCCTCCTCACTGCTATCTAGTGTGAACGAAAGCATATCGATACCTGTCTGAATCTTATCCATAGGTAGCTGCTGTCCGATAACACCTGTAGATGCAACTAATACATCTGTTGGTTTAATATCTAGAGCCTTAGCTGTAGCCGCTGCCATATCCTTGCAATACTTCATGCCTTCCTCGCCAGTACAAGCATTGGCAACACCACTGTTAATTACGATAGCCTGAGCGTAATCATTCTCATAAATAGTATCTCTATCATAAATTACAGGCGCAGCTTTAACTACATTAGTTGTAAATGTTCCAGCTGCCACACAAGGTACGCGGCTAAAAATCATTGCCATATCACGTTTTGCTTTTTTTATTCCTGCATGAACACCCATTGATGAAAAACCAACAGCAGCGTTCACGCCTCCTTCTATTTCGTATACCATATTATTACCTTCCTAAAAAAATTATATGTAAGCATCTATTATAGAACACCCGGAATCAAATCAATTCCCATGTCCTCTGGAAGACCAAACAAAATATTCATATTCTGAACTGCCTGGCCTGCTGCACCCTTAAACAAATTATCAAGAGCACCCATAATAACAATTCTTCCTGTTCTCTCGTCAATCTTAAAGTTGACATCAACATAATTACTTCCAGACACCCATCTAGTTTCAGGACAAACATCCTTGTCCAAAACTCTTATAAACTTCTCATCCTTGTAGTACTTGTCATATATTTTTTTGACCTCATCGTAAGTAACATCCTTAGTAAGATTGGCATATGCAGTAACAAGAATGCCTCTCTGCATTGGCACAAGATGTGGAGTAAAGTTGATCACAACATCTTCGCCAGCCGCATATCCTAGCTGCTCTTCAATCTCTGGTGTATGTCTGTGAGTTGTTACGCCGTATGCCTTAATGTTTTCGTTAACCTCACAAAACAGATTGGCAACCTTGGCACCTCTACCTGCACCTGATGTTCCTGACTTGGCATCGACAATAATTGACTTAGCATCAATCAAGCCCTCCTTAGCCAAAGGATATATAGAAAGAATACTGCATGATGTGTAGCAACCTGGGTTGGCAACAAGACGGGCATTCTTAACCTTGTCTCTGTTAACCTCGCACAAACCATAAACAGCCTCTTCAATAAATTCAGGACTGCCATGTTTTAGGCCGTACCACTTCTCATATGTATTCACATCTTTGATTCTGAAGTCTGCGCTAAGATCTACAATCTTAACTTTCTTCAAAATATCTTCATTAACTATTTGTGAACAAAGTCCCTGTGGAGTTGCTGTAAAAATAACATCAACCTCATCAGCCAACTTTTCAATGTCGTCACCTAGACAATCATCGTCCACTAATTCATAAAAGTTCTTATATATAGAAGAAAACTTTTCTCCTTCATAACTTCTAGAACCATACCAAACAACTTCTGCCTCCGGATGATTCTTTATTATTTTTGCAATCTCTGCTCCAGCATAACCTGTAGAACCGATTATTCCTACTTTAATCATTTCTGCCTCCAAACATTAGTATCGCCCGTGTTCCAGCCCAAAGCTAGCGGCGGGCTTACATTATTTCTTATTAAAATGCATCTTTTCTATTTTAGCACAATACTGGCATTTATGGAAAGAAAAACAACTATTACTTCTATATGAAAGCAGTTTTCTTCAACCGTAAAATGCAGCTAGCGCCAAAAACAGTTTTGTTTACGCACATAATATACATCATTTTTGCATATTATTCAAGTAATATACACCATTTTTACACTTTTTTGCATTTTTATTCATATTTTTCTTGATTTTTATGCATCGTTGGTGTATATTATCACTTGTCAGACGAAAAACAACAGTATTTAGTGTTATATTTTCTGACACACACTAAAAGATAAACCATTTATTATTTATTAGATAAGTGGTAAAATGTTATCCGTTTGATATTCTTAACATCAAACACAGACACAAGGACGTATGTCCTAATAAAGCATTTAATATGGAGGAAATTAAAATGGCTAAAGAAAAAGTAATTCTAGCGTATTCAGGTGGACTTGATACTACTGCTATCATCCCTTGGCTAAAAGAAAACTATGATTATGAAGTTATCTGCTGCTGTGTAGACTGCGGACAGGAAGAAGAATTAGATGGTCTTGAAGAGAGAGCTAAGTACTCAGGTGCTTCAAAGCTTTATATCGAAGATATCACTGATGATTTCTGCGATAACTACATCGTTCCTTGCGTACAGGCTGGTTCTGTATACGAGAACAAGTATCTTCTAGGTACATCAATGGCTAGACCAGGTATCGCTAAGCGTCTTGTAGAGATTGCAAGAAAAGAAGGCGCTACTGCTATTTGCCACGGTGCTACAGGTAAAGGTAACGATCAGATTCGTTTCGAGCTAGGAATCAAAGCTTTGGCTCCAGATCTTAAGATTATCGCTGCATGGCGTGATGACAAGTGGAATATGGATTCTCGTGAATCAGAGATTGCTTACTGCAAAGAACACGGTATCGATCTTCCATTCTCAGTTGACCAGAGTTACAGCCGTGACAGAAACCTATGGCACATCAGCCATGAAGGTCTTGAACTTGAAGACCCAGCTAACGAGCCAGATTATGATCACCTACTAGTACTCGGAGTTTCTCCTGAAAAAGCTCCTGATGAAGGCGAGTATGTAACAATGACTTTCGAGAAAGGTGTTCCTACATCAGTTAATGGCGAGAAAATGAAGGTTTCTGACATCATCAGAAAGCTTAATGAGCTTGGTGGTAAGCATGGTGTTGGTATCGTTGATATCGTAGAAAACCGTGTTGTTGGTATGAAGTCACGTGGTGTTTATGAGACTCCAGGTGGAACAATCCTTATGGAAGCTCACGATCAGCTAGAAGAACTAGTTCTTGACCGTGCTACTATGAACTTCAAGAAGGCTGTAGCTGAAAAGCTTGCTCAGGTTGTATATGAAGGTACATGGTTCACTCCTCTTCGTGAAGCACTTCAGGCTTTCGTTGAGAGCACACAGGAAAATGTTACTGGTGAAGTTAAGTTCAAACTTTATAAGGGTAACATCATCAAAGCTGGTACAACTTCTCCATATTCACTATATAGCGAATCTCTAGCATCATTCACAACTGGCGACCTATATGATCACCACGATGCAGAAGGATTCATTCAGCTATTCGGTCTACCTCTACAGGTAAGAGCTATGAAAAAAGCTGAGCTAGAAAAAAACAAATAATATAAAAAAATAATCATGCCCTTAGATTTGATTTAATTCGAATCTAGGGGTATTTTTTTTGCCTATTTTATAGTAAAATATATTAAACTATGTACTACTATATTTGAGTGGAGGAACTATGAAAACAATCGATGTGGTTGTGCCTTGTTATAACGAGGAAGAGGTACTTGAACTTTTTTATACTGAATCCAAAAAAGTTTTTGATACTCTAACTAATTACGACATAAAATATATTTTCGTCAATGACGGAAGCAAAGATAAAACATTGTCAATTCTCAAAGATTTGGCAGCCAAAGATTCCAAAGTAAAATACATTTCCTTTTCAAGAAATTTTGGCAAGGAATCAGCAATGTTCGCCGGCCTAAACAACACTACTGGCGACTATGTTGTTTTGATGGATGCTGACTTAGAGCACCCTCCTACTGCCGTTCCTACTATGGTAGAAAAGATTGAAGAGGGATACGATTCTTGTGCTTGCATGAGAAAAGCCAGAAGCGCCGGCGGATTCAAGTCCGGCTTGTCTTCTCTTTTCTATAAGTTCAATAACAGATTTTCTGATATTAACTTAAAACAAAACGCACAGGATTTTAGAATGATGTCTAGACAGATGGTTGAGGCTGTTTTGTCTATGTCCGAAAATCAAAGATTTACTAAAGGTATTTTTGAATGGGTTGGATTCGATACATACTGGATTGAAAACGAAGATGTGACCAGACCTGCCGGTTCTACTAAGTGGGGCCTAAAAAGTCTTATCAAGTATGCAATTAACGGCATCACTTCTTTTTCAATCTCACCACTACGATTTTTGACTATGATGGGACTTATTATCTCACTACTAACATTTTTTATGATCGTTATCACTTTCATAAGAAAGATTGTTTTTGATATCGACGTTTCAGGTTACGCATCACTTATGATTACTATCTCATTCCTTGGCGGAATTGTTGAAATGTCTATCGGTATTCTTGGTGAATATATTGGAAACATATATATCGAAACTAAGAATCGTCCTATTTATATAACTAAGGACACTAATATCGACGACGCAAAATAAAGGCGGGGAATTATGCGAAGACCAACAAAAATAAAGATAAAACGCGAACACGAGCATTTTATCAGAGAAAAAATTGCATATTATAGAAAAAAAGTTTTAAGGCATATAAAAAACAAAAAGCTCCGTTCTTTTATATATGGTCTACTCAGTTTTGAAATGCTGTTTTATATGCTTTTTGGTGTCGGAACAGTATTTATCGACATTACTGTTTTTTCGACAGTGCACGCATTAGGAATAAACGCTACTATTTCTAATATTTTTTCAACGTTTGCGGCAATTGTTTTTGCTTATGTTACTAATCATCGCTGGGTTTTTAAGAGTCAGACCGACTCAATCAAAGACACATTAAAAGAGTTTGTGCAATTTTCAGAGGCAAGATTGTTTACTCTTGTTATGAGCACAATCATTCTTATTTTGTGCGATATTTTTAACGGCAACGGCTATTTATGGAAACTAATTACTGTAATAATGACAGTTATTATTAACTACTTATTAAGTAAATTATTTATATTTAATGAACAAGCAAAGGAGAAATAATCACATGAACGAGACAAAAGAAAAATTTTCTTTCATCGACTGGATCAAAGAAAACAAATTTTATTTGTTAGCATTCTTTCTTCCAGTCGTATCTATGTTGGTGGTATTTGCTTTTAAGGGCTGCGCACCTTTCGGTGACGAAGTTTACGTACGAAGCGATTGCTATCACCAATACACACCATTCCTTCAGGTGTTACAGGAGAAGTTGAGAAACTTCGACAATATTTCATACACTTGGAAAATCGGTGGTGGTATGAACTACGCTGCGCTAGTAGCTTACTACTCAGCAAGTCCACTCAATCTTATAACTATTATCTGGCCATTTAGTATGGCTCACATAACAGAATTTTTCATTGTTATGAAGATGGGATTGTGCGGATTTAGTATGACATACTTCCTAACAAAGAGATATGGCAAAAAAGGTATTCTACCTGTAGCTTTCGGTATGGGTTATGCTCTTTCAGCATACCTTGCAGCATACAGCTGGGATATTATGTGGTTAGATTGTCTATGGATTTTCCCATTCATTATGCTAGGTCTGGAAAGACTTGTCAGAGAGCGCAAGTGCTTTATGTACGCTATCGCCCTAGGATACGGAATTCTAACTAACTACTACATCGGTGTTATTCTTTGCCTATTCAGTATTCTTTACTTTATTTATTTGTTCATCGTTACAGATGTAACACCTAAGCTTAGAAGAACTGAAAAACACTATATGAGAAAGATGACAGATGAGAAGCTAACACCTGTCAAAACAAGATTGTTAATAATAAAGGATTATGCAGTTTATTCAATTATTGCTGGAGGTATTTCGGCAGCATTCTTGCTACCAGCCTTCCTCAATATGGCACTTACAAAGTCAGCTGAAAGCGAATTCCCAGATTCATTGTCACAGTACTTCTCAACAATGTACATGTTGTTCAGATCAATGATCTCAATTCCTGTTGCTGATCTTAAATACGCACACGATCCTAACATCTACTGCTCAGTAGCATTGTTTATGCTTATACCACTCTACTGGCTATGCAAAAAAATCAAAGCCAAAGAGAGAATCGGCAAAACAGTTTTAATGGCAGTTATGCTATTTAGTTTTAGTTTCAATATTCCTGATTACATTTGGCACGGACTACACTTCCCAAGTAGTCTTCCATGTAGACAGTCATTCACTTATATCTTTTTAGTTTTGACTATGGGATATGAAGCGCTACTACACATCAAAGAAATCAAAGCTAAGTACGTCGGAATTTGTGCAGGCTTTGCTATCGGATTGTTCTTCATTTTTGAACAGTTCTTTGATACAACAAAACTGGATATTTTTACTGATGTATCAATCCAGGTTAATATGTACTCTATCGTTTGGCTAAGTGTTATATTCCTAGCAATTTATGCCATCCTTATCGGACTATACAAGAGTAAGCCTGAGCTAAAAGGATTTTTTGCTTATCTTATGATTCTTGTAGTATTCTGCGAGCTAACACTTAACATGCAGATTACAAGTATCCAGAGTACAGTAAGTAACAGCGGCTACTACGCTTCTTACGATGCTATGGACCAGCTTAACAAGATTGGCGAAGAGCAGGCTTCAACAGAAGGTGTTAAATTCTATCGTACAGAGCGCAAAGGCAACGAAACAAGAAATGACGGTGCCAGATACAACTACAGAAGTATCTCAACTTTCTCTTCTGTTGCTATTGCCGGAATGCAGGATCTGTACAGTGCTCTAGGAATGCAGACATCATTCAACGCTTACGAATACAACGGTCACACTCCACTAACAGCAGCAATGTTCTCTGTTAAATTCGAGTATGCATCTGACGAGGCATCATGTCCAGACCAGATGCAGCAGCTAGACAAATATTCATATAAAGCAAAACAGGCAGGTGCTCCTAACGGAACTGCAATTAATATTTATGAATACAAAAACACTCTTCCTCTTGGATTTGTTATCAACCCTAGCACAGTAGCTAGTTGGGACTTAGATAATACAAGTCCATTCGAGGTTCAGAACAGTTTTGTAAGAAATGCTGTCTCAGGAGGACAGGACGTATTCCACAAGCTCAAAGATTCAGGCGAAATCGGCAAGTTCGAGGCTACATACGTTAACAAGGACGACGCTCCTTCTACTGGCGAAGTTGATGCATATGTTTACTGCACAACAAGTTCTCAGTCATTGACTGTTACTGTAAGTGGCAACACAGACAAGACACTTACATTCAACAGCACAGATCAGAACTACATCTGCCACATTGGAAACGTTAAGCCTGGTTCAAAGATCGAAGTTACAGCAGGCGATGACAAAGGTATGACAGCTTGTGAAGCTTACGCTTGGGACAACGCAGCATGGGAGGCAGACTTTGAAGCACTTAACGCACAGGGCCTCAAAGTTACAAACTTTGAAGAAACTGACATTACTGGTGAAGTTGATGTTAAGACAGACGGTATGATGTTCACATCACTTCCATACGATAATGGTTGGAGTGTTTACGTAGACGGCGAAAAGGTTAAGACTGAAAAGATTGCCAAGGAGGCTCTAACAGGCTTTAATATTGGCGCTGGTAAGCACAAAGTTGAATTCAAGTATGCAGCACCTGGTTTCCTACCTGGTTGCTTGATTTCATTCTTCTTTGTACTAGTAATGGTTGCTCTATTCAACATTGACAGAATATCAGCATTCATTCACAGAAAGAAAAAAGGAAACAAAGAAAACAAACAATAAAACATAATTAAACATAATTAAACAATAAAAAAAGCGGATTAATAATCCGCTTTTTTGTTGCCTTAACTTAAACAAACAATTCTACCAAATATACAACAACGCAGCTTGCCACTGCTATCTTAAACATATCGAAATCTTTTAGAGCCAATATAATTGCCACAATAAATGCTGCAAGACCTGATACAAGTGAGTTTGTAGCATAAATCATAGCCGGAAACGTCATAACTGCCAACGTCACATATGGCACATAGTACAAAAATGACCGTATATACTTGTTTTTGATTTCTTTCCTAATAAGTGTAAGGGGCAACACTCTAATGGCGTATGTGGCCAAAGCCATGGCCGCTATGCCTATAAACACATAACTATTCTTCATAACTTTCTAGCTCCTTATCTCCCACCGGGTGAATTATTGTCGCAATTAATGAAATAATAATTGTAAGGGCAATTACCTTTATTCCGTCAGGTATAACGTCAAACACCTTGAAGTAATTAACAATATAACTGCAAATAAAACTTACAATTATCACGACTCCAACAACTTTGTTTTTTTTGCTCTCTGGTATAATGCAGGCGATAAACATGCCAAAAAGTCCAACACTCAAGGCACTTACAACACGGCCAGGCAACGCTGTTCCGAGCAAAACACCCATAACTGTACCAATTGTCCATCCGGGAGCCGATACTGCCGCCATTCCATACATGTAATATGGATTGAGATGTCCTTTCACAGCTATCGCTGCACCGAACATTTCGTCAGTAACACAATATCCCATAAGAAGACGCTGTCTAATCGGCGTGTTCTCAGGTATTTTTTGACTTAGGGCACATGACATAAGCAAGTATCTGGCGTTAGTCACTAACTCCATCAATACAAGCATCAAAATGCTAGATCCAGCCCCCATAAGAGTAAACGCAATGTACTCTCCTGCCGAGGCAAGCAAGCTGGCACTCGCAACTGATGACTGCAATGGTGTAATGCCAATTTTTTGCGCCTGTATGCCCAATGTAAAGGCTACCGCAAAATATCCTAGAGCAATCGGAATACCTGACTTAAGTCCCTTCTTGAACCATTTATTGTTTTCGTACTTTTTGATTTTGTCCATATTGTTATCCTTCTAGCCTAAATAAAAGAGAAGCTTGAACTTCTCTTTTACTTAATTTTTTATAATAGTCTATTTAATAGTTTGGTAAATATCCCACAAGCTTGTTGTCTTAAAGTCCGCTGTAGTAGGGAATTCTATACCTTCAACTGATCTGTCGTTAAAATCAATAGTGTTATCATCCAAGTAGTTATCATACTTGAGAGCGAATGTGTTTTGCTTCTTCTGTCTTATAATCTCTGCCTTATTAGCTGCGCTCTCTTTTTTCAAATAACTATCGACACAGTATATAAGATATCTGTCATTGCCTATTGCAAGAACCTTGCTAATCTGTCCTTTGGACAAAGCAAAGGCCGCCTTATCAAACTCAGATGTTGCTTCGTTCTTCTTAATGTTTTTTTGATATGTTGAATCTAAGCTGTACTGCTTGGCCTCTCTTGAGAACGGCTGCCAATCGTTTTTGACAATCTTTCTAACTTCCTTGAGCTTGGCCTGAATCTTTGCCTCAGGAAGCTTTTCAGTGTTCATTCTAATATATTCAATCTTGATTACTCTAGCTTCTTCATCGCTAACACTTACATCCACATCTTCTGTCTCTGAGTTGTATGCTTTGTCAGCCAGCTTATAGTTTTTGTATAGTGTCACAACATCACTTAGCTTAGCTCCTGTAAACTTCTTTTCTGCGTCTGTGAGTGAGTTGTAATATGTTGTTGCCGCTGTTTCGATAGAATTGATTTCTGTATCAGTGAGCTTGATATTCATAGACTTGGCTATTGCTGCCATCGTATATTTGATACCGACTTCTTCTTTAACATTAGCAAGAACGTATTCTTCTAGAGTGTGTTTCTTGTTTATTTTACTATCCCACTTGATTCCCTGACCTAGTGTAGCCTTCATCTGATTGGCTTCATCCATAAGCGCTAGCATATACTCTGGCTTACCGCATATTAGTTTGCCAATCTTAAATACTTGGTCATCATCAAGACCAACCAATCTTCCGATTACTGGTGTATTAGATTTAATACCACATCCACTTAACATGCCCACAGTCAATGCCATAGCTGACATTAAGGCAACCACTTTTTTAAACATAAAATCTCCTTAGTTTATAATATTATATTCTCAAAATATCTTCGATAATAATATTGATGTTTTCTGCAATGTGCTGTGCACTATTTCTAACTTGAGCGTCAGCATGCATCATCGCATAAGAAAAATAAGAATAATCGAACATCGATATATCACTAAATGTTGCGCCAAAAACAACTGTATCTTCTGGGGATATATCATATAAATCCTGAATAATTCCTATTGCGCCACCCTTAGAAACGCTGCGGGCAGTTATAAATGCCTCCTCAACATTTGTGGCTGATATATTAGCTTTTTCGCCCCACTTGGCAAAAAGTTCATTGTAGCTTTTTTCATCCCAACCCTTTTTGGAAAAGATTGAAATCTTGTTAATATTGCCTCGCATAGCCTGAGTGTCTTCAAGAATTTCAGGCTTGATTCCTGCCTCATTAAGCTTAGACTGCAAATATGAATTGTGAGACATAAGATTAGCGTTTCTCTCATCATATAGCACAGGCAAAAAATCACTCTTTTCTTCAATCATATCCAAAACGCCAAGACATACTAGTCTGTCGATTGGGTTCTTCGTAACAACCTGATCTCTATATATTACAACACCACCGTCACAGCATATATAAAGAATATCATCTTTTACCCTGCCGAACATATCTTTTATAGCATTATAATTTTTGCCTGTTGCCACACCGAACCAGATTCCCTTTTCCTTCATAGCAAGAATCTGCTCTATAAGCGCTTCAGGCACTTTGTTGTTTTCTAACTCTATTACGTTTTCAAGAGAACTGATAACTAACTTAATCATCTCATCACCTATACTTTATTGATTTAACCTTGGAATATACACTGTACACTTTCTTTTTGCTTACAGTTCTGTAGGCTCTAACCTTGTAATAATATGTGTTTCCAATTTTGAGTTTTTTGATCTGTTTTTGCAGCTTGCTCTTGGAACCCGACTTAACTTTAATCTTGGCAACTTTCTTAAAGCCTTTGTCTTTGCGCGTGCTCTGATATATCTTGAAGCCTTGAGCCCCTTTAACAGACTGCATTTTGATTATAACACCTTTATTATTTCTAGCAATAGAATATTTAGGTTTATTGAGACTTGGTGCTATTGTAACGATGTTACTTGCGCTACTGTAATAATTAACCTTGGAAATAGTTCTGTAAGTTGAAACCTTGTACTTGTACTTGCGACCTGTTTTTAACTTTGTGTCGCTGTATGAGTTGTGATTTTTATCAAGATACTTGATTGGCTTGAACTCTTTGTTTCCTGTTGTTCTAAGTATTACGTAGCCTGTGGCTGTCGTATCCTTAGTCCAAGATAACTTTAATGTATTGTAATTGCTATTTTTTACTTTGAGTTTTGGTGCCGTTGGCTGTGCAGGTTTAACTGTCACAGTGCATTTCATGCTAGCTCCAACTGCCGGCTTGGCAGTAATCTTGGCCGTACCTGGCGCTATGGCCTTCACTTTGCCTGCTGATGTTACTGTTGCAACCTTCGTATTACTGCTTGAATACTTAACTGTCTTGTCCTTGGCATTAGTTGGATAAACTGTTGCCTTGAGTTTTTTGGATTGGTGAGCATAAAGAGTCAACTTAGTTTTGTCTAGCACTACACCCTCTGTATTAACCTTTACTCTTATGCCGCTAATGCTTCCTGTTGAACCCAAAACATAAATTGTTACGCTACCTTTTTTCTTTCCTGTTACATTGCCTGAGCCATCCACTGTTGCAATAGCCGGATCATCAGATCTGTAATATATCTTTCCGCTTTTTTCGACCGTGCGTGGAAGTTCAATCTTAACGCCCTTAAACACATTCATCTCAGTGTTAAGCTGAATGTATGTCGGTGAAAGATATCCACTATATGTCTTTCCACCAACCTTGGCAGAAACCTTAAACCAATATGGGTTGGCCAACCATCTTGTGCCGAATGGCATCTTAGTAAGTTTGCCTTCCTTCACTGTTATTGCCTGACCTTTGGCCAATGTTTTGACAGTATCATATGTTGTGCCAGGGCCTTTTCTAAGATTGACCGAGTCTGTAGTTTTGCCTTTCTTAGTTGCATCGCCCAGTGTAACCTTAAGCGCCTTGTATGGCATCTTTTTGTACACAGGAATAATAAATGTTTTTTGTAATGCTGTTATTTTTTGGGACTTATATACATCTGCTGCTAGACTTGCCGCCACAGGAGATGCGTATATATTAGTCATATACTGATGGTTATACAATCCGTATTTGGATGCGCTGTTAACATTAAACTTCTGGTAGTAGTTAGTGTTTTGGCCGCAATTAATGTATGTCTCGCCGATAACCTTGGCACCTCCGGAAATAGCCTTCATCGGTGTATTCCAAGGTCTTTGATAACTGCTGCCGCTCTTGGCATAATTGAGACCGTTAGCAACAGGATCTGCGCCGGAGTATGCACCTATGTTATAGAAGTTATAATAACCGGTGTACTTAGATGAATACGTTCCGCAAACCGAACCATTTCCACCCATACCTGCATACTTGCTGTTTTTGCTTCTTCCAACCTCTTGTATAATCTTAGAAGCCAAGTGATATGCACTTACGCCTGATGTCTTGGCTGCATCCATAATCTGCTTGGAATATTTTATGTTTGTACTTATATACTTGCCCTTAGTGTCAACGTAACCGATGTTTGTTTTGTACATAAATGAGCCTTGAAGAATAGACTCAACACCGGCCTGTGTCTGACCTGTGGAATCGTATGACAAGGACTCAAACATAAAAATATTCTCCTCATCCAAAAACATTCTAGTGTCAATAAAATGAGCTATCGTGTTTTTGCTTGTCACAACCCAGCTTCCTGCATCGACAGGAATGTACTGCTTAGTCGTCTTGTTGTAATGACCGCTTGCATTGGACTTGAGCAATGCGTTGGCCGAATTATGAACAAGAGATCTGTTGTTGGCATACTCGCTATCAACCACTTTGTTAAACTCTAAACCTGTATTATATGGAACGAACTTCCAGTTAGGATACTTGTCATGAAGCTTCTGTAGAGCCTTGCGATATCCTTCAGGAAACTTGCTCAAAGTGGTGGCAAAGTCATCTGCCTTAACAGTTTGGGGAGTTACTACACATGGAGCAATAGCCATTACGCAAATAAGCATAATGGCTACAACTTTGTTATACACTTTTAAAATAATATTTTTGTTCATTGCTACACCTCAATTGTATAGTAACATAAAAAAGTGATGCTATTTTCCTTTTCTAACTTTTACTCCCTTTGTGGCTCTCTTGCCGATCTTAAGTTTTCTTAGTTCAACCTTTCTTCCGTTGACCTTCACTGTCACGTTATCGCCAGTATCTAGAAGATATACGTTTGTGACATAATCGTCCGGATTAAGCTTGATACCTTTGACACCCTTAGTGCCCTTCTTCTGCTCAGGCACTTCCTTGAGAGGGAATCTTAGGAATATTCCGCCTTCTGTCTGAAGAACAAGAATCTCTCTAGTGTACTGCAATCCCGCATCCTCCTGGTCGTCAAAACCTGGAAGCATAACTTGCTCGTAATCTAGTGGTTCAATTCCGTCGGCAAGTCCGAGAACATCGTCGTCTCCACCTGAAATTGCAATTGGCATTTCCTCATCATATGTAGGAATCTTGTCTGTTATTCTTGTGATGTTAACTGAAACAAGTTCGTCACCGTCAGCTAGCTTAGTAGCTGCCATAGTCTTTCTGTTAGTCTCAAACTCGCTGCCGTCAACTAACTTGATAAGACCCTCCTTAGTTGTGAACAACAGTTTTTTGTCCTTGATAGCATCAAAGTTAAACAAAGCAATAATGCTTTCTCCGGCACTTGAGTAGTTACCCAAGTTGTCAATTGGAGTACCCTTCTCTCTCACTTTCTTGAGAGGAATGTTCTGGACCTTAACCTGATGCAAGTTACCTGTGTCAGTAAAAATACAAATATTATCTGTATTCATACATCTATAAATAAACTTGTAATCCTTGTTAACTGACTCAATATTTCTGTCATATGCTGCAGGCTCTAGAAGCTTAGCATAACCGAACTTATCCTGAACAAAAACAACTTCCTGCTCAACAAATGCATTCTCGTCAAAAACAGCTTCCTTACCATCTTCAATATGAGTTCTTCTCTCTCTTGCATATTCGTTTTTGAGTGCCTTAAGGTCATCCTTAATAGCCTTTGTCATAGAGCGCTTGTTCTCTAGAATATCTTCATACTTAGAAATCTGATTAACTAATTCCTCGTATTCTTTTTCTAGAGCTAGTATTTCCAGGCCAATCAACTTGGCAAGACGCAACTCGAGAATAGCTGAAGCCTGCTTTTCTGTGAAGTACAAGTTAGAAGCGAATATTTCTGACTCTGGGTTTTTGAACTTAATTCCATCAGTTACACCCTTAGTCAAGCATGCTTTAACTTGTTTTTGGTTCTCACTTCCTCTAATAACCTCGATGATCAAGTCGATTATGTTAGTAGCCTTAATAAGACCTTCCTTGATTTCTTTTTGCTCTAATGCCTTGTCTAATAATGTTCTATATTTTCTTGCATTGATTTCGTACTGATACTCAACGTAATGCTTGAGAATCTTTTTGATTCCCATTACTTCCGGTCTGCCGTCTGCAATAGCTAGCATGTTGACACCAAAAGTATCTTCAAGCTTAGTCTTCTTGTAAAGCATGTTCTTAAGCTTGTCTACGTCTGCACCCTTTTTCAACTCAAGCACGATTCTAATGCCGTTTTTGTCTGATTCGTTAGAAATATCAACAATATCGTTAGTAACCTTGTTCTCGATAAGACCAACTACGTCTGCCAAAAACTTACCGATTCCCGCACCGATCATTGTGTAAGGGATTTCTGTGATAACAAGCTTGTCGTGAGTTCTGCCTTTGCCTTTTTCGAACTCGATTTTGCCTCTAAGCTTAAGCTTACCTGAGCCTGTCTCGTATATATCTTTAAGATCAGATTTGTTAGCAATAATACCACCTGTAGGAAAATCAGGACCCGGCATAATTTCTAATAAATCTTCTACGCTGATGCTGTTTTTGGACATATACGCCATAACTGCATCTAACACCTCACCTAAGTTGTGAGTTGGAATTGAAGTAGCCATACCTACGGCGATACCTTCAGCTCCGTTTACTAGAAGGTTCGGAACCTTAACTGGTAGAACCGCTGGCTCCTTCTCTGTCTCGTCAAAGTTAGGAACGAAGTCAACCACGTTTTTATCTAGGTCTGCCAAAAATGCGTCCTCAGCAAACTTCTGCAATCTACACTCTGTGTAACGCATAGCCGCTGCGCCGTCACCTTCGATAGAACCAAAGTTACCTTGTCCATCTACTAGCGCCATACCCTTTTTGAATTCCTGGGCCAGCACAACTAATGTCTCATAAATTGAACTGTCGCCGTGAGGGTGATACTTACCCATTGTGTCACCTACAACACGGGCTGATTTACGAGTAGGTTTGTCATGTTTGAGGTTAAGCTGATCCATAGCATACAAAACTCTTCGCTGAACCGGCTTAAGTCCATCTCTTGCATCAATATTCTGTTTTTATTATTTGTTCTGCCATTTATTTCTCCTATTATTACAAACGTTGTTGAATGTTTATTAAATATCCAACTCAGCTTCTGTTGCATTCTTATAAATAAACTCACGTCTTGGAGCAACCTCTGAGCCCATAAGCATATTAGTTACTCTGGATGCAAGCTTGGCATCCTCTATTTCTACTTGCTTGAGAACTCGCTTTTTAGGATCAAGTGTTGTCTCTCTAAGCTGGTCAGGATTCATCTCACCTAGACCTTTGTAACGCTGTAGTTTGAAGCCTTTGTGTTTTTTTCTATAACGCTCTAGCGCCTTGTCGTCATACAAATATTCACTCTCGCCCTTTTTGTTTTCCACCTTATATAGAGGAGGTGTTGCGATATAAATATGACCGCCAGTTATCAACTCCGGCATAAATCTATAGAAGAATGTTAGTAGCAATGTGTCGATATGAGCTCCGTCCACGTCGGCATCAGTCATGAGAATGATTTTGTCGAAGCGAAGCTTGTTAATATCAAAGTCATTGCCGTATCCTTCTGAGAAGCCGCATCCAAAGGCGTTAATCATTGTTTTGATTTCGGCGTTTGCAAGCACCTTGTCGATTGATGCCTTCTCAACATTAAGAATCTTACCTCTAATAGGCATAATAGCCTGTGTTTTTCTATCTCTAGCTGTCTTGGCTGAACCGCCGGCCGAATCACCCTCGACGATGAAGATTTCGCATTCTTCCGGTTTTCTGCTCTCACAGTTAGCCAACTTGCCGTTACTGTCAATTGTAAACTTGCTCTTAGTAAGCATGTTTGTCTTGGTTCTAGCCTCTGCCTTACGAATCTTGGCAGATTTTTCAGCACACTCGATAACCTTTTTGAGGTTCTCTAAGTTCTTATCAAAGTAAAGTGTAAGCTGAGCGCCGGCAATAGTTTTGGTTGCCTTTTCTGCGTCAGGATTGTCCAGCTTAGTCTTGGTCTGTCCCTCAAATCGTGGGTCCGGATGCTTGATTGCAACAATCGCTGTAATGCCGTTTCGGACGTCAGCACCTGTAAAGTTAGCATCCTTCTCCTTAAGGTTGCCAAGCTCTCTGGCATACTGATTGATTGTCTGAGTCAAAACAGACTTAAATCCTGTAATATGTGTTCCACCTTCCTGTGTGTAAATATTATTACAGAAACCTAGCATGTTCTCAGTGAACTCGTTAGTATACTGGAAGGCAATCTCTAACTCGATTCCTTCTAATTCTTTTTTGAAATATATAATATCTGTAACAGGCTGCTTATCGCTGTTGATATCTTTAATAAAAGCCTTGATTCCATCCGGCTCATGATACTCAACAGTTTCTTCCTCGCCTACTCTGTTATTGATATAGTGGATTTGTAATCCAGGGTTAAGGTACGCTGTCTCGTGAAGACGACTTCTTACTGCGTCAGCCTTAAAATATGTTTTTTCAAAAATCTCTCCATCCGGATAGAATGTAACCTTTGTTCCTGTATCGTTCTTTCTGCATGTTCCAACCACCTCAACTTCGCAGCACTTGTGACCGCGCTCGTATCTTTGGTGATGAATCTTGCCATCTCGCTTAACCCAAACTTCCATCCACTCGGAAAGGGCGTTAACTACAGAAGAACCTACACCGTGCAAACCACCTGAAATCTTGTAGTTGCCATCGCCAAACTTACCACCGGCGTGTAGAGTTGTAAAAACAACCTCAAGGGCTGATACACCTTTTTGCTTATTAATATCAACAGGGATACCACGACCGTTATCCTCGATAGTTGCAGTTCCATCCTTCTCTAGTGTGACTGTAATCTCACTACAATATCCTGCCAAGTGTTCGTCAACAGAGTTGTCCATTATCTCGTAGATCAAATGGTTAAGACCTTTTGTTCCAACACTACCTATGTACATACCAGGACGCTGTCTAACCGGCTCTAGTCCTTCTAGAATCGAAATACTATCGCCATCATATGTTCCCTTTGGTTTTCCATCGTATTTACTAGCCATTTCTACTCCATTTCTTATTATTTATTGTTAAAAAATTTAATCCTTTGTTTTAAAGCCTTTTATGGCATTTTATCTTTAATATTATACAATATGTAGGGTTTTTGTGCAAGAAAAACCACTAAACATAGGGGGCTCTTTCAAGTGTTACTTTTTTAGAAAATATGCCACATTAAAAGACTGGCACACATCATGTACCAGCCTTCGCAATAATATTTATTTTGGGAGGATTAATATAAATATTGATTATTTAATTTGTTATATTGCTCTTTATGTTTTTATTTCTTTTTTACCTTTGTAGCTTTGGTCCAACCACTATAAATTCTAACTCCATCAGGTGCTCTATAACTTCTGCTGCGAACATATAGAACTTTGATTTTCTTGAATTTTTTGGAAGTCAAAGCAGCTTTACTCTTTTTGATTGTTTTCTTAAAGAGTACTTTTTTGAATTTCTTTCCTTTGGCAACTTGAACTTGATATCCTTTGGCTCCATCTACCTTTTTAAGCGTGATACTAATTGTTTTGGCAGACTTTCTTTTTACGGATTTAATCTTAGTTTTTTTAGGTGCCTCGTACTCTTCTTCGTCCCACTCATCATCCCAACTATCATCTTCATCATACCAGTCATCATACCAATCACTTTCAGTTTCCTCTTCTGTAGTTGTTGGTTCTGCTGTTGTAGTCTCTGTTGTCGGTGCTACTGTTGTCGGAGCCTGAGTAGTTGTCGGCGCTACTGTTGTCGTTGGCGCCTGTGTAGTTGTTGGTGCAACCGTTGTTGTTGGCGCCTGTGTAGTTGTTGGTGCAACCGTCGTTGTTGGTGCCTGTGTTGTTGTTGGCGCAACAGTTGTTGTTGGCGCCTGTGTTGTTGTTGGTGCAAGTGTTGTTGGCGCAACCGTTGTTGTTGGCTCTGCAGTTGTTGTTGCTGCCGTCGTAGGCAAAACACCAAGATAGTATGTCAAAGATGCCTTCTCTGACTCTCTATCACCTGCAACAGCTGTAACATCGATCACATAATCGCCTATGTATGTGAACACCTCTGGTTCTACATCAATACATAGTTCTGTTACAACCGCATACAAAACGCCGTTAATATAAACTTTGTAAGCTTCTGCCCCTTCTACATACTGCCATGCAAAATGGTAAGGCAAATAATCATTACCCGCGTATTCCAAACCTTCCGGAATAGCCAGATAATTAGGTTCAACTGTACTTTCAACTGCAGTTGTTGGCGCCACTGTTATTGGATCCATTTTTTCTTCTGTTGTTGTCTGGACAATTGTTGTAGTTGTTGTTATTGTCTGTGTAGTTGTAGTTGTAGCACTTCTCTCATAACCACATACTTGACATACATCACCATCAAAACTGTGAGCTGTATATGTTACAAGTAAACTACTATCGTATGGATCATATCCCAAATGACCGTCCGGATATGCCTCATATCTAATGTATGAAACAGATGGTACCGGATATTTTGTCATAAAATCATTTGAAAGATATTCATCTTTTCTTGTATGTTCTCTATATTCTGCTCTATCTCTTACCTTCATATCTTCATCGCTTTTTAGAAAATATGAATGAGACAAAACATCACCAGTATCATCCCATGTGGTGTCAATATTGTAATATGTTTTGCCATCATCTAGAGAAACAATATTCCATCCATGTACATAGCTGGCAACAAAGCGGACAGGTATTTCAACTTCCCTGCAAAGTGCATAAGTCAACAATGCATATCCCTGACAAACAGCCTTGCCATTTATAGCTCCATAAGCTGTGTAAGAATGTATATATTGTTCCATCTCTTCTTCAGTATCACCGGCCGCAGCCGCTTCATTGTCATATGAAATAGTATTGCAAACAATATCATGAATCGCCTTGACTTTATCTAGTGTAGTAAGGTTTTCATTATGCAAATCAGCCTTATCACAATTAGTTGTTACAAAATTTTTAACAGCACTTTCTTCCTGAGCATTAGTGCTATAAACCATATAAATAAAAACAGTAACACTAACAATCTCTCCGGTATCAGGGTAATAAGAATATTGCACTTTGTAACCGTATTCACGGTAAGTCCATGACAAATAATCGCCTTGATAATTATCCTCAGCCAGTTCTTCGTTCATAGCCCCTAATACAAACCTAGGAACTTCTTCCTTATAGTTGTATGCCAAGTCTTCCTTGGCAGATCCAGTATAGGTAAACTCAATTGTTTCCTGTCGATCTACCATTCTGTCCCTAATATACTTCATAGTTTCACTATCATCATCAAATTCATTATCAGCGCTCCTCAAATTGTTAACGCTAATAGCAACTTTTGATTCTTTTGGTTTTGATTTTTCACCTATTATATCTTCAATCGCTGGATTAACTATATCTCCAACTGAAATCTGATAAGCCTTAATACGACCGGTGTATGCCCCTACTGTAAGCCCTTCCATCATACCGACCAATAAGCCTAAGGTTACAAAAACAGCCAATGCTCTTTTCATAACTATCACCTCTATTTAAATTGCAATAAATCCGTTCTCATCGCTAATTCTATTATACTACATATGTCTAATAAAAATGGGATGCGGAATTTTAGTAAGTGCACTTTATCTGATGCTAAATTTTGAACACCTCCTACTCTTTTTGACCACCATAACCAAAAATATTTTGGACCGCAGCATAAGCTTAATTATTTCTTCAAAAAATGTGTTTACAAAAATATATTGCAGGAATAAACTAGTAGTAGTATTTAAGGAGGTTTAATATGGATAATAGAATTCAAAAATTAGCATACAACTTGATTAACCATTCAGTTAGAGCTCAAGCAGGTGAAAACGTATATATTCACTACATTGGCGAATCTACTAAGAAGCTTGCTCAGGCTTTGATCAAAGAAACATATAAAGTGGGGGCTAAGCCTTTCGTCCACTACACAGACACTTCTATTCAAAGAGAAGTTTTGCTAGGCTGCGACGAAGACCAAATCAACCTTATGACTGAGTTAGGTGCAGCCGAAATGTCCAAGATGGATTGCTACATCGGCGTTAGAGGTTCAGATAACATTGCCGAACTTTCTGATGTACCTAAGGAAAAGATGCATCTATATGAGACTATTTATCAGTCTAAGGTCCACCATGACATTCGTGTTCCAAAAACAAAGTGGGTTGTTCTAAGATACCCTAACTACTCTATGGCTCAGCTTTCCAATATGAGTCTTGAAGCATTCGAGGACTTCTACTTCGATGTTTGTACTATGGATTACAGCAAGATGGGCAAAGCTATGGAGTCACTAGTCGATCTTATGAACAAGACTGACAAAGTTAGAATGGTAGGTCCTGGAACAGATATCAGTTTTTCAATCAAGGACATCCCTGCTATTCCATGTGCCGGTAATATGAACATTCCTGACGGAGAAGTTTATACAGCTCCTGTCAGAGATTCTATCAACGGAACAATTAGCTACAACACTCCAAGTGTTATGCAAGGCTTCACTTATGAAAACATCAAACTTACATTTAAGGATGGCAAAATCATAGAGGCAACAGCTAACGACACTGAGAGAATCAACAAGATTTTTGACACTGACGAAGGCGCTCGCTATGTTGGGGAGTTCGCAATCGGTGTTAACCCATATGTGACAAAACCAATGAAAGATATTCTTTTTGACGAAAAAATAAGCGGCAGCATCCACTTCACTCCTGGAAACTGCTACGACGAAGCACCTAACGGCAACAAGTCAGCTATTCACTGGGATTTGGTTTGGATTCAGACAGAAGAATACGGCGGCGGCGAGATTTACTTTGACGATGTTCTAATAAGAAAGGACGGCAGATTCGTTATTCCTGAGCTAGAATGTCTCAACCCAGAAAATCTCAAATAAAAACAAGCATTAAAAAAGGCGGACATTATCCGCCTTTTTTATTGAATAATTATATTGTAAGTTCCGTTAGAAATTGATTAATTCGCTTTCGGGACTTTTTGATTTTTACAAACAAAACAACTGTAACTATTACACATAATGCAAGTGCTGCCAATGCATAAAAGAAATATTTGTTCTCCTGCATTAGCCAAAAATATCCTCTGACAATTACAAGTACATAAGCCATTGCCAGCAAAACAACAAGTAGATAACCCGCTGATGTCTTGCCTTCAAGCTTTACACTGCCATCGTTTTCTTCCACCTCGCCTGTGAAATCCACAGGATAAAACGGACGGGATTCACTCTTAGCCATATCAAATCCAAGTGATCGCTTATCCTCCTGCTTGGACCATACCAAGCCTTCTTTTTCTGCTTTTCGAGCAGCGGCTCTGTCTAAGCGCTCAATTGTACCCTCGTAAACGAATTCCATGTTTTAACCTCTGCTAGCCTTAAACATTAGATCTTCCCATCTTCTATCAACTTCCTTCTGGTACTCTTCTAGCAAATGCTCGTTGCCAGGCTTGAATAGATGCTTGAATCTACCCTGAGTACGTAAGAAATCCTCGATTGGAAGTCTGTTCTTTGGCTCGTAGTTAACAATCCACTTGCCATCGATAACTTCGAACAATGGCCAGTAATTAGTTTCTACAGCTAGTCTGCAAATCTCCATAATGTCATCTGTCTGGTATTTCCAACCAGTTGGACATGGTGACATTACATTAAGAAATGATGGACCATCTGTATATATAGCTCTCTCTGATTTCTGGTGCAAGTCTTTCATTCCGTTGAAGAATGTTGTCTGAGCAACATATGGAATGTTATGTGCAACCAAAATATCTGACAAATCTTTTCTGTACTGAGGCTTACCATTAGACTGGCTACCTACAGGTGTAGTTGTTGTATCAGCATACATAGGTGTAGCTGATGATCTCTGTGTACCTGTGTTCATGTATGCACCGTTGTCATAACATACATATGTGTAGTTAGTACCTCTCTCCATAGCGCCTGACAATGACTGGATACCGATATCGTATGTACCACCGTCGCCGCCAAAAACAATAAATTTGTAATCGTCTTTGAGCTTGCCTTTGCGCTTCATAGCCTCATAAGCACCTACAACACCACTCATTGTTGAGCTGGCATTTTCGAATGCACTGTGAATATAACTATCTTCCCAAGCAACATATGGATACTGGAATGATGAAACGTTAAGGCATCCAGTTGCACATCCAATAACTGCTTTGTCTTCTGGCTTAAGACCTCTAAGAATATTTCTTGCTGTAATTGTTGCGCCACAACCTGCGCACATTCTATGACCTGGAGCAAAGCGTTCAGGTCTATTCATTGTTTCTCTAAAATTGTAACCCATTACTTATCCTCCTTGTCACGTAATCCCATATAGCGATATAGTTCGCCTCTATCACCTGTCTTGGCAATATCCATAAGAGTTGTGTAAACATCTTCGATATCTTCCACTCTTACATCTCTACCACCGATACCATACATAATATTAATTGCTAGTGCATCGCATCCATACTGATACATAGCCTGCATAGTCTCAGCGCCAACAGGACCACCGTTAGTTGAGAATGCCTCACTTCTATCCATAACAGCAACAGCTTTGCAACCCTTAAGAGCATTAGCAATCTGTTCTGCTGGGAATGGTCTGAATGATCTAATCTTAACAAGGCCGACTTTCTGACCAGCTTCTCTCATCTTGTCAATTGCGTCCTTAGCTGTACCTGCAGCTGATCCGATAATAACGATTGCGTATTCTGCATCGTCCATCTTGTATTCTTCAATCAAGCCATACTTACGACCTGAAATCTTTTCAAAGTCAGCAGCCACATCTAGAATAACCTGCTTAGCGTTTTCCATCGCATGAGCCTGAGCCTTGCGTGATTCCATATAGTAATCTGATACTGCATATGGTCCAACCGCAAACTTCTCATCTGGGTTGAGCAAGTACTCTGATGCTTCTCTCTCGCCAACGAAATCCTTAACAACCTTGTCATCAAGTAGCTCCATATCATTTACAGCATGACTTGTAATAAAACCATCCTGGCAAATCATAATTGGAAGCATAACATCTTTGTTTTCTGCAATATTGAAAGCCATAACCATATTGTCATAAGCTTCCTGATTGTTTTCAGCATAAAGCTGAATCCAGCCTGAATCTCTAGCACCCATTGTATCTGAATGGTCACAGTTAATATTAAGAGGACCTGTAAGTGCACGACATACTGCTGCAAGACCAACTGGTAGTCTTGAAGAAGCTGCAACTCCTAGTACCTCCCACATAAATGCAAGACCAGCTGATGATGTTGCTGTAAGCGCTCTTGCACCTGCTGCTGAAGCACCCATAGCCGCACTCATAGAACTGTGCTCAGATTCTACTGTAATAAACTCTGTATCTACCAATCCGTTAGCCACGTAGTTAGAAAAATACTGTGGCACTTCTGTTGAAGGTGTAATAGGAAAAGCAGGAAAAACATCTGGGTTAATCTGGCGAAGTGCTGTAGCAACTGCTTCATTACCAGACAACAATACTCTTTTTGCCATACTATTTCACCTCCATCTTAATTGCGTCAAAAGGACAAGCCTTAACACATATTCCACAGCCCTTGCAATGATCAATATCAATTGGCTGTCTCTTGTTATCTTTTACTGCTATACAGCTGTCAGGACAAACTGGCACGCATAGCAAGCACTGTTTGCATTTTTCTTCATCGATAACTGGCGCTACGTTAGTCCAGTCACCTGTATTGAACTCTCTTGTTGAACCAGGTGCAACAACCGTGTTTCCTCTAGAAACGTCCTGCCATGCAACATCCTGCATCAACTTTGTTATATCTGTTTTTGCCATTACTGCACCTCCTCAAGAGCCATCTTCAATGCAAGCATATTACCTTCTACCACTTCCGGCTTCTTAGCAAACTTGTGTTCAAAAGAACCTTGCATTTCGTTTAGGAATGTTTTGTCATCAATAACACCAGTAACTTTTACAATGGCTGCAAGCATTGGAGTGTTAGGGAAGTTTTTGCCTAGAGCCTCCATTGCAATTTTTCTAGCATCTACTGTGTAGATACGTCCTTCGTATCCGTTAAGTAGTGGTTTTATTTCTTCTTTGGATCTTGCTGTGTTAACAAGAATAGCTCCATCTTTCTGTAAGCCCTTTGTTACATCAACACACTCAAGTAATGTCTCGTCTACTACTACGACAAACTCAGGAGTATATATATTAGAATGAACTCTAATAGTCTTGTCACTGATTCTGTCATATGCTGTTATAGGTGCACCCATTCTCTCTGGACCATACTCTGGAAAACCTTGTGCGCACTTGCCTGTTTTGAAGGCAACTTCTGCAAGAAGAAGCGCTGCCGTCTTAGCACCCTGGCCTCCACGTCCATGCCATCTGATTTCTAACATTTCTTTTCTCCTCTTTTGAACATTTTTGTGTATAAAAACAATTTATCTAGCTGGTTCAATAAGACCAACTTTTTTCTTAACTTTTCTCAAAGTCTTGTTAGCAAAGTAAGCAGCCTTACCATCGTTCTCTTTCATAAGATTGTTAACATATTCCTTGTCTTTTTGAATCTCATAAAATCTATCCTGGATAGGCTTGAGTTTGTCAACTACTGACTCACCAACGGCTAGCTTGAAATCGCCATAGCCCTTGCCGTCAAACTCTCTTTCAACTTCTTCAACTGTTTTGCCAGTAATAGTTGTATAAATATTGATAAGGTTCTTGATACCAGGCTTCTCGTCTGAGTATCTAACCTCTGTTTCTGAATCTGTAACAGCTCTCTTGAACTTTCTGATAATTGTGTCAGGATCATCCATAAGCAAAATACTAGCATTAGGATTCTCGTCTGACTTGGACATTTTCTTAGCCGGGTCCTGAAGACTCATAATCTTGGCTGTTGCCTCACCGATATATGGTTCTGGGATAGTAAATACGTCGCCATAAATATTGTTAAATCTCTGAGCAATATCTCTTGTAATCTCAAGATGCTGTTTTTGGTCAGCACCAACTGGAACAACGTCTGCCTGATACAAAAGAATATCTGCTGCCATCAACGCCGGGTATGTGAACAATCCTGCATTAATGTTGTCCGCATGCTTAGCTGACTTATCCTTAAACTGAGTCATACGGTTAAGCTCTCCCATGTATGTAAAACAATTGAGAATCCATGCAAGCTCTGCATGGGCAGAAACGTGTGACTGATAATAAATGCAGTTCTTCTCAGGATCAAGTCCTGCTGCAATATATAGTGTAAAAAGATCCTTAGCTCTCTTGCGAAGCTCTGCCGGATTCTGTCTTACAGTCAATGAATGCAAATCTGCAATCGCATAAAATGTTTCGTACTCGTCTGCAAGTTTTACCCAGTTGTTTAGAGCTCCAAGGTAATTACCCAAAGTAAGTGTACCTGTACTCTGCATAGCTGAGTATAAAACTTTTTTGTCTTGTATCATTACTACCTCCCAAATTGTATATTATTCTTGGTTTGTTAGACCAAGTATTACTATTCGACTGGCCATTAAAGGCGAATTTTAGTCTAATCTTATTTATTTTAACAGAATACATAAGATATATCAATAAAACAAGTGTTATACAACACAATTAAAAAAGGAGACACGCGTGTCTCCTTTTTTAACACTCCTCACTATGCTCCATGATTTAATACAAATAGTTTAATTATTTTCTTCCCACGGAAATATACTTGAAAATCACTTTTATGTTTTATTGAACTTAACGCTTGTTTGCGAGATATTTTTGTTGCAGTAGACCAATGCAAAGAATAAAATTTGGTTTTTTTATTTAACTTATATGTTCTCTTCTTATACTTAAGTTTTTTAACATTGGTGTCCGTTCCAGAATCAAGTTTATGTGTTAAATATGCATTGCCTTTTACAACAATCTTTTTCTTTTTGATTTTGACTGACAAGTTAGTTTTTTTAGCATACCATCCACCATTAGGATTTTCACTATATGTACTAAAGTAATATTCATGTCTAGTTTTTTTCGCAGCGAATACATCAGTTACGCTAATACAAGTCAAAAATAACCCTAATGTAACAATCATTGCAGTACATTTTTTGATCATATGTAATTTCATAGTTAACACCTCCATATTTAGTTTGTTACTCAATTTTTCTATTTTATTTTAACTTTTTTAACTTTACTCCATTTGCTGTATACTGCGCCTGCCCCCATTTTAGTAAAGCCAATAACTTTTATGTAGTACTTCTTCTTTGATTTCAGTTTTTTGATTGTACATTTGCATGACTTTACTGTTTTTTTGACAACTTTTTTCTTGAACTTTTTGTCTCTAGAGCATTTAACAATATACTTACTTGCGCCATCTATTTTCTTCCACTTTAGGCTAAGGGTTCTTTTCTTTTTACTCTTAGCGTATGTTATCTTTGTTCTCTTGCCGTCAATGGAATCTATTACCGGAGCATCAACTTTACTTGAATAATCAGGGACTCTCATTTCGTTAGCTACTTCTAGCTCAAATCCACCCACTTTTTCTGTTTCTTCAGTTTCTTTATTCTTCAACGTTACATTGAATTTAACTTTTCCAGGTTTTTTGCAATCAATGCTTCCGCCAGCACTAACTCCTATAATTGAGTCATCTGAACTTGTATATTCAACAGAATACTTCTCATTATTCTCATATGATTCCAGTCCGGCAATCTTAATACCTGCCCCCTTATAACCTTTAATAATATTCAAGATGCCCTGCTTAAGAAAATACTTACTCTCAGGCATTTTAATATCTAATGTATTGGCATAATAAGCGTAGTATTCTTTATCACCCAACTTAACAAATGTGTTGTTAGCAATCATTCCATTTTCATAACAATATATTAGGCGGACGTCATCCTTTTTTATCCATCCGTTAGTATACAAGTCGCCATTTTCCATTTGATCACGACGTTCAGGATTCTCTATATATTCAACTCCATCATCTTCTTGCTTAATTATTCCACCCATATAAAGGTCATTCATAGTGTAAAGATAAGCATTCCAGGTATGCTGTTCTTCGTTGTCTAAGATGGAAACGAACTTACCATCTCTATACAAAAAGTTCATCTCTAGCATGTTTTTGGTTAGGTCAAAACCATCATATTCTAGAGAAATACCATCAACGATTTCATGGAAAAAATACGAATTAATACTATCTATATCTGTTAGACCGTATCGTTTATAAACTGTATCATACAATTTCCAAATGCCGTCAATATTAATCCATGTCCACACGTGACTACCTATATCACCATATGGGGGAACCATTTTCATATTAGCATAGTATCCCAAAGCAGCAACTGAAGGAATGCCAATACTTCTTAGAAGATCCACAATCAAATTAGACTGACTATAACAATTACCTTTGCGCAAATAAAAAGTATCTGTTCCATATGCACATGAAGGCGAAACATATCTTATGTTATCTTCCACCCAATTAACTATGTTATCAACTTTTTCCTGAGTCGTTTTGCAGCCTTTCACTAACATATTGGCTAATGTTAACATTTCTTGCTTCTCTTTTTTAGTACCATACAAAACTCGTGTGGCTAACTCCGGATATTTTTGTACATATACTTCATCCAAATATTTATGTAGGGCACAAGTCAAATTAGGTGTAATCACTTCATAATCATTAGGATGAACTTCACTAGCTTTAACACTTGTATTCATTGTCATACTGCCAAAGATAAGTGCAAGCACCATTGTTAGATTAATAAACTTTCGACTCATTTTTTTCATACTCATTTTTTTCATAGTCTTATCCTCTTTTTTCTTTTTAATAAAATGTTATACAACAATTTATGAAAACGGTTTTATCACATACATTCTTAATAAAACCAAAACTACCAAATGTACCGGATAGTAAACATAAAAGAAATACTTCAATCTCATCTTACCTGG
>CACYHD010000015.1 GCA_902774125.1 uncultured Lachnospiraceae bacterium | reverse complement strand
TTCCAAGCGAATAAAGAAGAATAGGGAAGAAAACAAAAAAAGAAAGAAGTATATTAAAGAATTAAAGGATAAGGAGTAGTTATGAATCATCCGATAATTGGAATTAAAAACATTCTGTACATCCTAAGAAAGTATTTAAAGCTAATAATTATTCTATCTCTTATAGGTGGTATAGTTGGCGGGCTCATTTTTGTGGGTGCCTATATGGGTAAACGTATGGGAACTAGTAATTATATTATTACTTCCTCATTGGCCATTAACGCTAAGAATGTCAATGGCAAGTATCCAGGGGATGCCATGAGTCCTGATAAGAATGACTTTGACTTAGAGGCAGAAATGGTTGATGCTGTATCTTTTATTTGCAAGAGCAAAGCTCTCCTGGAAAAGGTTGTAAGCAAAATGAGCAACACCAATATTTCAGTACAGCACATTCAAAATGCTTTGAGCCTAGAGCAGTATAAAGAAACTCAGATAATTACACTGAAAATCATTTGGAGCAATCCTAAGCAGGGTGAAGAAATACTAAATAATATTTTAGAACTATTACCTGAAAAAATAGTTGAGAGTTTAAATGTTGGTAGTGTTTCAGTAATAAGTGCTCCTGATATTTCTAAGATTGAAAGTGTAGTTTCTGCACGCTTTGTTCCGTTGGTATTTTTATTAGGCCTAGGTTTGGGTGTTATATATGCTTTCTTAAACTTGGTATTTAGACCAACATTAATCGATGTCAGAGACGTAAAATACTTATTCGCTAAAGAATTTGCTGGTGATATTCCACTGGATTTGGAATACGGTGAAGTCGAGACAACTCACAATTTATTAACAACCAATGGAATATCGAATGAGTTTCGTGAACATACAGCAGCCATCGCAAGTGTTGTGGAGAATTCTTTGAAAGAATCTGGCGACAATAAGATTTTTGTCACTTCAACATCTGCTCAAGAAGGTAAAACATGTGCAGCTGCCTGCGTCGCTAAGGAATTATCCAAACTTGGCAGAAAAGTATTGATTATAGATATGAACACTAAGAGTCCATCTATAGGTGGCTTAGTTTTGGATAGAATTAATAATACCAATACAATCAATGCAGTCGCTAACGGAAGTGTGGACATTCGTGATGCAATAGTAAATGTAGGTGATAATCTATATATTTTGCCAGGGTTACTTACAAGTGAAAAAGTTCTAGTAAGAGATGAACTTATTGATACAATAAATAATGTTTCTGCCGACTACGATATTACTATCTTTGATACGTCCCCAATGGACGCAGTGGTTGATGTTTTACGAATTAAAGATATTGTTAAGAAATGTCTATTCGTTGTTGGCTTCGATTATTGCTCTGTTTCTCAAATTCAGAATGCATTAATTAACCTAGAAAAAGTAGGTGTTGATGTTACAGGAATAGTTGTTAATGGCGTTAAACCTAAAGAACGTAAGACAAGTTATTTCCTAGATAGAAAAGCTTTACAGATAGATAAAAAAGTTCTTGGCAAAAAGAGAAAACCAAAGAAAAGACGCAAAAAGTAGGACTGATAGCTTCCAAGGAGGACTCAAATGAAAATAGCTGTTATAGGAATGGGATATGTAGGACTATCTCTAGCGACATTATTAAGTAAAGATAACGAAGTGGTTGCAGTTGATATAGATGAAAGCAGAGTAGATATGGTGAACTCTGGCAAGTCGCCTATAGTTGATAAACTAATTGAAGAATACTTGGCTAAGGGTGATCTTAACATCACAGCAACAACTAGCTATGCTGTAGCATTAGATGGAGCTGAATATGTTATTGTTTGTACTCCTACTAATTATGATGTGGAGACTGGAAAGTTTGATACATCAAGTGTGGAGGCAGCCTTGGATCAGGCAAGAGATTTGAAGTCTAATGCGGCAGTTGTAATTAAGTCAACTATTCCAGTAGGTTACACTAATCAGATAAGAAAAAAATATCCTAGTCTTTTTATATTCTTCTCGCCAGAATTCTTACGAGAGGGAAGAGCTCTAGAGGATAACCTATATCCATCACGAATAGTTGTTGGCAGCGAGGATGACAGAGCAGTTAAGTTCGGAGAATTGCTCAAGGAAAGCGCCTTGAAAGATGATGTTAAGGTAGTTGCTATGGAAAGCACTGAGGCAGAGGCTGTTAAACTATTTGCCAATACTTATCTTGCGATGCGTGTTTCTTATTTTAACGAACTTGATACATTTGCTGAGATTCATGATCTTAATTCACGTAAAATAATTGAAGCAGTTTGTTTGGATCCTCGAATTGGTATGGATTATTGCAATCCATCCTTTGGTTATGGTGGTTACTGTCTTCCTAAAGATACCAAGCAGCTTAGAGCCAACTATAAGGAGAAAAAGATCCCTCAAAAAATGATTGAGGCTACAGTTGAGGCTAACAAAATTCGTAAGAATTATATTGCATACACTATACTATCTAAAAATCCTGACTGCATTGGTATCTATAGACTAACAATGAAAAAAGATTCCGATAATTATCGTGAGAGTGCAATTCAAGATATTATAAGAAAGTTTGTGGAAAACGATGCAAACGTAATAATTTACGAACCAACATTTAAGGGGGGAGAATATCTCGGATGTGAAGTAATCAATGATTTTGAAGCCTTTATGAAAAAGTCAGATATAGTTTTGGCTAACAGATTTGAACCTAAATTGCATGAGTATTCGGATAAAATTTACACGCGAGATATGTTTGAGAAAGATTGATAGTTAATAAGGCTTACTACAAAAAAACTAATCAAAAAGAGATGCTATATAGCATCTCTTTTGTAGTGTGTTACATCTTGTAGTGTTATATGATATTATTATATTTATAGGATATACAGTGCGTAAAAAAAGTGATTAACCGTGAATTAGGAGCTTTATATGGGATTAGTGATATTTAAGTTCAGTAAAGGAATATATTCTAAACACTCGTTGATAAAAGCAGCATATTCATATGTTGACGATTATTATGTCCATTTAGATGAGGGAGAAAAGGATTACATAGTTGAGCTAGAACCAAAACAGACTAGTACGCTAAAAGTTAGTGAAAAGGATTTTTTGAACGAAATGCTTGTTCAGGAAGTAAGGAATATTGTTGAAGACAAGACTTATCGATTAAGAGAAATGATTTATGCTCGAGCACTGGCATCGACGATAATTGACGATAGTGATTATAGTGATGATTTGAATTGTGATAATTCAACTAATAGTAATCTTGAAGATATCCTGGTAGATTGGTTTGAAAAAAATGAATAAAGAATTGTATTTAAATAAAAGCATTTACAATGAAAATATTATTAGGCAGGGGATTAGAGATTATAATTCTATTGCGCAGTTCAAGTTTGATGAAAAGACAGAGTATTACATTGTAAGCGTAATTAGTTCGTGTTTTGACTTTGAAATTACGTTTAAAGAGTTCGAGAATTACTTAATAGGATTGTTGAAGAAAAATGGAAATTAGGTATTTGGTTGAATTGATAATTATATGTATGTGTATATTTGTTAGTTTTAATGATATTAAAACTAATCATATATCTAATAGGTTGTTATTACGCTTTGGAATTGCAGCTGTTTGCATAAATTGTATTAATAGTTACCTTGCACATAATAGGAATATATTTAGCTATTTTGTAACAGTTTTGAGTTGTTGTGCAGTAGCGCTTATATTATATTTCACTAATGTTTGGGCAGGTGGTGATTGTAAATTTTTTATGGTTATATGTTTATCAATACCATATGAAATATATGAGATGAGAGTGTACAAAGTTAGTATTGTGTTTCTAATTCCTGTTATTTCTTTTTTCATAAGTTATATATACGTGGTAGTGGAATCGCTGTATTGTAAATTTAAAAAGGGACAAAAAACACATAATATGACTCAAAGAACTATATATAGTTTTTTTAAGTATGCATCATATTATTTTACAATTGTTCTAATTAGTTATTTAACTAATGGATTATATAGCATACTTGGATTGCCACAAAAATATTCGTTCTATCTGTCGGTAGTAAATATTATTATTGTTTTGGTTATTATTTTTAGCAAGATTCTAAACAATAAAATTGTATTGTCGTGTGTTCTTGTTGTAAGTAATATTATGATTTTTGTTAGTGGACCTAATATGGTTTATAACAGAATAAATTTTTTGCTTTGGGGAACAGTTTTAATTGTATTTTTTGTCAGAAGTTTTGCAAATACATATAACTACAAGAGCATTACTGTTGATGAATTATCATCAGGAATGATATTGTCTACAGCTTATTCTATATTAATGGTAAGTGATCGATACAATGGATTTGATAAAGTATCCGACGAATCGTTGAAATCTAGATTAAAAAGAGAAGATGTGGAGAAGATAAAAACTACAATATCAAGAAAAAAAGAATTAAGTGAAATTGTAATTGTTAAAAAAGTTCCGTTTGCATTGTTTATTTCAATTTCTACAGTTTTTGTTGTGTTGGGGAGAGAATTATGCTTTTAAAAGTTTCTAATTATAAAAGCGGATATTTGATTGCATCATTTGCAAAAAGCAAAGAAACGCTAGAAGAAATGATGAGCAATGACCATAGTATCGTTTATTTAAGTTCGAAGAAACTTCTTTTTTTTCCAAGTGGAATAGAAATTGAAATAGGTGACGATGAAATAGAGGCTTGGAATATTCTAGAAGAATACAGCGTTTTGGAGTTTAATAATCAAGCGGCATATGTGTATTACGATGCTAGTTCAATTGATAATGCTCTTTTTATTACGAATAAATGTAATTCAAACTGTATTATGTGTCCGACGAGTGACATAGTTAGGCGAGATAGTGGTGTGGAAAAAATAGAGAATCTTATGCAGATTTGTAAACAAATTCCGTCTGATGCAGTTCATCTGACTATTACTGGAGGAGAACCTTTTTTACTTGGTGAGGATATTTTTACAATGCTATCCTATCTTAAGAGAAGCTTGAATGAGGTTGAATATCTATTGTTAACAAATGGTAGAGTTTTTTCTAATAACAGTTTTTTTGAGAAGTTTAAAGCTACTTTTCCGAGAAAAATGACGGTGGCTATACCAATACATGGTTCGACAAAAGAAAAACACGATAATATTGTTAGAAGTTCAGGCGCGTTTAATCAAACTATTGCTGGATTGCAAAAATTAACTCAATTGGATTTGAAACTAGAAATAAGAATAGTAGTTAGTAAATTGAACATAGAGGATATTGATAATATTGCTGATTTGATCATTGAGCAGATTCCTAATGTAAGTGTAGTTAATATTATAGGACTAGAAATGCTGGGTAATGCTAGAAAAAATATGACTGAAGTGTGGATTGATTATAAAGAGTCTTTTAAAAAAATTCGAAATACCATAAGACGACTAGTTGTTTCGGGAATTGACGTTGGCGTTTATAATTATCCATTGTGTTGTGTGGATAGAGCATTCTGGCCAATTTGCGAAAAGAGTATTACAGAATACAAAGTCAAGTATTTAGAAGAGTGTGAAAAATGTGCAAAAAAAGATGCATGTGGTGGAATGTTTAGTGGAACATTTAGATTAATGGAAGGAGTCGTAAAGGCGATATTGTGATTGCACCATTTAAATTTAAGAAGATTAACAATAAAATACTGATTACAAATGATTTGGGCAAATATTATTTTCTTAGTAACAAAGAGTTTTTGAAATATATTGATGACAAATTAGAGCCTAACAGTGATGTTTATAATGAACTAGAAAGGTGTATGTTTTTGTATAATTGTTCAAAAGAGGAGTTCGTTGAACAATATAAGTATTATCTTAGAGATATGAAAAATTATTTGTTTGGAGCAACGGCTCTACACATATTTGTAGTAACAAATTATTGCAATGGTAAATGTGTATATTGTCAAGCAAATAGTAATAACAGAAATGTTTGCAAGAAGTTAACCAAAGAAATGGCTAAGAAAGCAGTGGATATTGCCTTACAATCACCCCAGAAAGTGCTTGATTTTGAATTCCAAGGTGGCGAACCACTAAGCAATTTTGAGATAATAAAATATATTATCGACTATACTGACAAAACAAAGAAAAATAAAGAGATTAGTTATAGCATTGTTACTAATCTTAGTTTGCTTGATGAAAAAATGATAGAGTATTTTAAAACAAAGAATATTACTATTTCTACATCTTTGGACGGACATAGTGATTTGCATGATGATAATCGTCCGATTATGAATGGACATAGTTCTTATGAAATTGTTTCTCGTAGTATAGAACAATTGAGAACTAATGGAATAAAAGTTGGAGCTATTCAAACGACTACTCGAAATAGTTTGAATGGTTACAAAGAAATAATTGATGATTATGTGAATAAAGGTCTTGAACAGATTTTTATTAGACCATTAACCCCATTAGGATGTGCATATGACAAATGGGACAGTATTGGCTATTCAGCTGAAGAATTTGTCGAGTTTTACTCAAACAGTTTGCGCTATATTATAGAATTGAATAAAAAGAATATCTTTATTAAAGAAGGTCATGCTTCGATTTTTCTATCAAAAATCTTAAATGGTTGGGGAACGAATTATATGGAATTGAGATCACCGTGTGGTGGCACTTTGGGACAAATGGCTTACTATTATGATGGAAAAATATTTACTTGTGATGAAGGACGAATGTTATATGAAATGGGAGATGAATCGTTTTGTATAGGGGATGTTAACAAGTCTTATAACGAGTTGCTTGAATCAAGTGCAAGTAAAGTTGTTTGTAAAAAAAGTATTTTGGAAGGAATCCCTAATTGTAGTGATTGTGCTTTCCAACCGTATTGTGGTGTTTGTCCAGTAGTGAATTACGCATTAGAAAAAGATGTCGTTTCAAAAAAACATAGAAATTATCGATGCAAAATAAATGAGGGAATACTAACGAGTATTTTCAATCTTATTAATGATAATGACGAAAACGTTAAAATTATGAGGAGATGGATACAATGAAAAAGAAATGTTCGGCACTGATAATAGTGGTAATGGTCATACTTTTTTGTTTTTATGGTAATTATAATGAGACAACAAAAATAGATGATGTTGTTTTTGGACAAATGAATAGTAAGGAAGAAACAATCGTTTCTGTTAGCTCTCAAATGTTGACCATTAAGCAACAAAAATTGAAAAGCGATAGTATGTACTGGGAAGGAACTATAAAAAACAATGGTGTTGTTCTGTCGGGAGATTTTGAAGGGAACAAACTGGTATATGGTAAAGTGATTATTAAAAAGTTAGGTAACAAATATACTTTTAGTATTGATGAAGGCAAATTTGATAAGAGTGTCAAAATAAAGTATAAAAATGGTGCATACTTTAAAGGTAAGTTTAAACATAATAAACTGAACGGTAAAGGCACAATGAAGTATAAAAATGGCGATAAGTATTCAGGAAAATGGAAAAAGGGTCGCCGTAGTGGTAAAGGCACCTATAAGTGGAAAAAAGGTGGAAAATATATTGGACACTGGAAAAAGGATAAAATGAATGGTAAAGGCACCTATTACTATGGCAAGAAGACTAAAGGAAAGTGGCTAAAAGGAAAGTTCAAAAAGAATAAACCATTAGGTAAAATGCTTTACAAAACAAAAAAAGGTGTTAAGTATAAAACGTATTGGAAAAAAGGAAAGTGTAAAAGAGTGACAAGATAGAGGTGAAAATATGGATGAAAAATTATTTCCAACAATAAAAAAAAGCATAGAAGATTTTATTGAGGATGAAGAGGGGAGTATACCTAGAAGCAAACTAGTAGTTATCGGCTCAACGATAATGCTTATGGGAATGATAATGGGAGTAAATGCTTATGCAGCACATTCCTCACATAGTTCGCATAGTTCGCATTCATCTACATCCTATCATAGGTCGCATGTATCCCATACATCTCATTCATCTTCGAGTCACGGGAATCATAATTCTCATGCGTCGGGTCATTCCTCCCACGGATCAGGACACACATCACACTCTTCGAGCGGAGCGGCTAAACATGCGGCATCAAAGGCTGGTAAGTCGAGTATATTTAAACATTCTTCTTTGCCTAAGGCATCAAGTATACCTAAACCAAAAAAACCGTTGAGTGATACATTTGTTAAAAATATTCCTCAAACTAAGCTTACAGTGCCGGAAACATTCGTGCCAAGTTTGGATGATGAAGGTATAGAATAAAAATGGTATATGGTAACGGCAAATAGTATAATTGATTACAATATAATTATTATACAAAGGAAAATATATGGAACAGATTACACAACTACTACAAAACATCAAATTGAAAAACTTCAAAGTTGTTTAGGGGCAAACCTTAGGGTTTACTCCCATTGTTATAGAACGAGATATTGAGTCGCATAGATTTGATATCTCGTTTTGCTTGAAAAGCCAGATCCTAAACAACTTTGAATATCCCATTAAATAGATTGAAGTTTTACGTGTTGTTAATAAAATGTTCACAAATATATATTAGAATAATAAAAAAAGAAAAAGGCAAGAGGTGTTTTTTATGGATAATAATGAAAAAAAACCAGATTTTAATAAGAATAGAATAATAGGTATAGTTGTTTGCTTTATTTTGGCATTTTTGATTACAACAGGTGGCTCATTCCTTATGGACATGGCTACTAACGAAGAAATATCATACAATCAATTTATTGCCTTGTTAGAAAACGATGCCGTTGAGTCGGTTGAGTTCGACAGTAACAAAATCCAAATAACTCCAAAACAGTCTGAGAATGCTCTTTTGGCAAAAAAATACTGGACTACTGAGCTTAATGACCCTGAGTTGATCCAGGAGCTTAAGACCAAATATACTTCAGTTGAGTTCAAGGGCACACAGGCCAGCGCGATGTCTTCCATATTTACATTTTTGCTAGAGTGGGTTCTTCCGCTTGCTGTTATTTGGGGAATAATGATCTTTATTACAAGACGCCAGGGCAACGCTTTTGGCGTGGGCAAGAGCAAGGCCAAGATGTATGTCCAAAAAGATACAGGTGTAACATTCAAGGATGTGGCAGGACAGGACGAGGCAGAGGAATCTGTCGCAGAGCTTGTTGATTTCTTGCACAATCCTAAGAAATATACAGAAATCGGTGCTAAGCTACCTAAAGGTGGATTGCTTGTTGGACCTCCGGGAACTGGTAAGACATTGCTTGCAAGAGCAGTTGCCGGCGAAGCGCACGTTCCGTTTTTCTCATTGTCAGGTTCTGACTTTGTGGAAATGTTCGTTGGTGTAGGTGCATCTAGAGTAAGAGACCTATTCAAGCAGGCAGAGCAGAATGCACCATGTATTATTTTTATCGACGAGATTGACTCTATTGGTAAGAGTAGAGATTCCAGATATGGTGGCGGCAACGACGAGAGAGAGCAGACACTTAACGCTCTTTTGGCTGAGATGGATGGTTTTGACCCTTCTAAGGGAATACTAATTCTTGCTGCTACAAACAGACCTGAGGTGCTAGATCCAGCCCTTCTTCGTCCGGGACGTTTTGACAGACGTATTATTGTCAACACACCTGACCTAAAGGGAAGAATTGAAACATTGAAGGTTCATTCCCAAAATGTTAAGTTGGACGAGACAGTTGATCTTGAAGCGATTGCCAACATTACAAGTGGTGCCGTTGGATCAGACTTGGCCAACATGGTTAACGAGGCAGCTATCAACGCGGTGAAAAACGGTCGCAAGGCCATTTCACAGGATGACCTAATGGAGGCTGTAGAAGTAGTAATCGCCGGTAAGGAAAAGAAAGACCGCATTATGAGCAAGGAAGAGAAAAAGATTGTGGCATACCATGAGGTTGGGCACGCTCTTGTTTCTGCTCTTCAAAAAGATGCCAAGCCGGTTGAAAAAATTACTATCATTCCTAGAACTATGGGTTCACTTGGATATGTTTTGGCTGCACCGGAAAAGGAAAAATTCCTTATGTCAAAAAATGAGTTAGACGCAGAACTTGTTGTTCTTCTTGCAGGCCGTGCATCAGAAGAAATTGTTTTTAACTCAGTTACAACTGGCGCAAGCAACGATATGGAAAAAGCAACAGATATGGCTCGTTCTATGATTGCTCAGTACGGTATGTCTGAGAAGTTCGGACTTATGTCACTAGAGCAAATCACAGATCCATATTTGGGACGTAATTCACGACTTAACTGCTCAGATAAGACAGCAACAGAAATTGAAGAGGAAGTTAAGTTACTATTAAAGGAACGTTACGAGGATGCCAAGAAGCTTCTTAACGAGAATAGAGAAAAACTAGACAAGATTGCCGATTACCTCTATGATAAGGAGACTATAACAGGCAAGCAGTTTATGGACATTTTTAACGGTAAGGAAGAATCTGCCGACAACGCAGAAACAGCTGAAAAGGAAGAGCCAGAGGCTGAGAGCACAGAGCCAGCTGAAAAGGAAGAGCCAGAGGCTGAAAGCACAGAACCAGCCGTTACTAATGCAAACGATTCTGAGGTAGTGGACGATTAGGAAAATCTGCTAATGGAATTTGACATTAAAAAAGAATTGAAAAAGTTGCCAGATACGTCTGGCGTATACATAATGCATGATGGCCATGACGATATAATATATATCGGCAAGGCCATCAATTTAAAGCGCCGAGTTAGCTCATATTTCAGAGCTAGCGCTAACCACAGTCAAAAAATCAAATCTATGGTTTCTAACGTAAATAGATTCGAGTACATCATGACTGATTCAGAGTTAGAGGCGCTTATTTTGGAATGCAATCTTATTAAAGAGAACAGACCTAAGTACAATACGATGCTTATGGATGATAAGACTTATCCGTACATCTGCGTTACTACATCAGAGGATTACCCAAGGGTTGTTTTGGCCCGCAAGATGCAAAAGGACAAAAACAAATATTATGGTCCTTTCACAAGTGGAGGGGCAGTTCGCGATACAATCGAGCTGTTGCAAAAACTATATAAGATTCGCAATTGCAACAAAAAAATCAGAGACAGCGCTACGGCAGAACCGGGAACGCCGCAGATTAACGGCAGACCTTGTCTCTACTATCATATAGGCCAGTGTGATGGCCCATGCGTCAACAAGATAACTAGCCAGGAGTATAAAAAGCACGTTGACGATGCCATACATTTTTTGGAGGGACATTACCAAGAGGTTATTGGCCAGCTAGAAGAAAAAATGATGGCTGCCTCAAGTGAGCAAAACTTTGAGGAGGCCAAGGATTACAGAGATTTGATCAACAGCATTTATCACGTGGCAGGTAATCAGAAGATTACGACTCACAAGTTTGAAGACAGAGACGTTATCGCCTACGCCTACAGTGAGGGTGAAGCGGTTGTCCAAGTGTTTTTTGTCCGCGGTGGCAAGCTGATCGGCAGAGATCATTTCTATATGAAGATAGACGATCCTAACGAAGACACACGAAGCGTAACTAAGACTAACGAGGAAAACGAGCAGTCTCTTGTTATAAACAAAAACAAAACAGAAATAGGCAGAGAGATACTGACGAACTTTATCAAGCAATATTATGTGGGAACTCCGTTTATTCCACATCAGCTTCTCGTCCAAGAGGAAATCGATGAGATAGATCTTGTGACAGAAATGCTGAGCCGCAATCTCAACTATACTGTTAAGATTGAGCACCCTAAAAAGGGTCAAAAAGAAAAGTTGGTAGAGCTTGCCAGAAAAAATGCCGAGAACCTTCTTGTGCAGAACAAGGAGCGTTTTAGACGTGAGCAAAAACAGACAGTTGGCGCGGTAAAAGAAATCGCAGACAGCATAGGTGTCAACCAGCTTCATAGAATAGAATCATACGATATTTCTAATATAAGCGGTGTTTTGTCTGTTGGTTCTATGGTTGTTTTTGAAGACGGTAAGCCTAAGAAAAAACATTACAGAAAGTTTAGAATCAAGACTGTTACAGGTCCGGACGATTACGCTAGCATGAGGGAGGTACTGACTAGACGATTCAGACACGGACTAGAAAGTACCGACGAACTTGATTCCTTCAAGCAGATGCCTGATTTGATTTTGATGGATGGCGGCAGGGGCCAAGTTAACATCGCTCTTGAGGTGCTCGAGGAACTAGGACTTAACATTCTTGTGTGCGGAATGGTAAAGGACGATCATCACAACACGAGAGGTCTTTACTTTAACAACAGGGAAATTCCGATGGACACTCACAGCGAGGGCTTCAAGCTAATAACCCGTATTCAGGATGAGACACACAGATTCGCCATCGAATATCACAGAGCTTTGCGCAGCAAAAAACAGGTCAAGTCTATATTAGATGATATTGAAGGCGTAGGCCCAGCGAGACGCAAAGCGTTGCTGAGAAGTCTGGGGGATGTTGACACAATAAGAAATGCTTCGGTTGCAGAGCTTGAAAATGTAGATGGAATCACAGAAAATATAGCAAAAAACATTTACGAGTTTTTCCATAAATGATAGAATTATAAAAGGACTGTTTAATTATAAAAAAAGTAGGAGAATAATATGGAAACTATTAGATTTAGTGACATAATAGATAATTATGGACTTACTAATTACACTCCTGACATTGATGCTTCACAAATAATTATTAACACACCGGCTGTTAATAGACCGGCCTTGCAGTTGGCAGGATTTTTTGAGCATTTTGACAAGGAAAGAGTTCAGATTATCGGTAATGTTGAGAATGCTTTTTTGGAAAACATGGAGCGCAAAAACAGAATATGGGTTTATGAAAAACTTATGTCTAGCGGAATTCCATGTTTGATTTTGTGTAGAGGTCTTGTGCCTGACGAAGATATGCTTAGCGAGGCTAACAAAAACGGTGTTGCTGTGGCTACAACAGATATGCCTACATCACCATTTAACGCTGAGCTTTCAAGATGGCTCAACGTACAGCTGGCCCAGATGCAGACTGTTCACGGCGTTTTGGTTGACGTTTACGGCGAAGGTGTTTTGATTATGGGTGAGAGCGGCATCGGTAAAAGTGAGGCGGCGCTTGAACTAATCAAGAGAGGACATCGTCTTGTAAGTGATGACGTTGTAGAAATCAAAAAGGTTAGTGACGAGACATTAGTCGGAAGTGCACCAGCTATTACTAAGCACTTTATTGAGCTTAGAGGTATCGGTGTTATCGACGTGAAGGCTTTGTTTGGTGTGGAGTCAATTCTTGATTCTACTAATATAGATATGGTAATTATGCTTGAAGAGTGGGACCGCAACAAGGAGTATGACCGATTGGGCCTCGAGGACAAGTATGTTGAGTTTATGGGCAACAAGGTTGTTAAGTATGACATACCTATCAGACCCGGACGAAACCTTGCGGTAATTGTAGAGGCAGCATCAGTCAACCACAGACAAAAAATGATGGGCTACAATGCGGCTAAGGAATTGTATAACAGAGTTAATGCTCGTTTTGAGCAATCTCTAGAAGAGAATGACTAAAAACAAATCAGTAATGTTTTGTTTTGCATAAAAAATATATTTAAGAGGAGATTAACATGGCAAAATATTGTTTTGGAGTTGACGTAGGCGGAACAACCGTCAAGATTGGTATTTTAACATTGGACGGAGAGTTCGTTGATAAGTGGGAAATAAAAACTAACACTGAGGATTTTGGTAAAAATATTCTCAATGATATATGCGATGCGATGATGGCTAAGATGGCAGAGCTAAGCATCGGACCAGATGATATTAAAGGTATCGGTATCGGACTTCCTGGACCAGTACTTAAGGATGGCACTGTGTTGCAGTGTGTTAACCTAGGTTGGGGAACATTCAACGTTGCAGAAAAACTATCAGAAATGTTTTATAACATTCCGGTTTATGCAGCAAATGACGCTAACGTAGCAGGTCTTGGCGAAGCTTGGAAAGGCGGCGGCAAGGACTATAACGATATTGTTATGATTACACTTGGAACTGGTGTAGGTGGAGCTATTATTATGGATGGCGACATTGTAGAAGGTTACAGGGGAGCAGCAGGTGAGATTGGACATATCCACGTTAACGACGAGGAAGAGGAAATGTGTGGCTGTGGTAGAAAAGGCTGCCTAGAGCAGTACACTTCTGCGACAGGTGTTGTAAGACTTGCTCACAGATTACTTAACAGTTCAGACGAGCCTTCTAAGATGAGAGATTACGAGGACACTCTAGAATGTCATCACGTATTCAATCTTGCTAAAGATGGCGATGAGGCAGCACTTAAGGTTATCGACCAGATGGGTGAGTGTCTTGGAAGAGCAATCGGTATTATCGCAACAGTTGTTAACCCTGAAGCGTTTATTATCGGTGGCGGCGTGAGCAAAGCAGGTCAGTTCTTGATTGATCATATTAAAGAAAACTACAGAGAATCTACTTTTGCAGCATGTGGAGATTCAGCTCTTCACCTTGCTACACTAGGCAATGATGCAGGTATGATTGGAGCAGCAGCTCTTGTAGTAAAACGTAGTGAATAATAAGAATTGATACAACGAAGGTAAAGTATGAGAGAAACAATAATTAGTATAGTTGGACAAGATAATTACTTAGAAAATGAAAGCATGAAAAACCACTGCACCTTCAGATGTGGAGGAGAAGCAAAGGTTTACATAAAACCTCAAAGCATGGAACAGCTTGTAGAAGTGCTTAAGGTTATGAAAAACAATGATTTCCCATTTCTAGTTATAGGTAATGGAAGTAACATTTTGGTTAAAGATAGCGGCTATGACGGAGCTATTGTAGAAGTTGATTCTAAGATAGCTGATATTGATGTTATAGGTGACGAAATCGTGGCTGAGGCAGGAGCTAAGCTATCTCGTATAGCTACAATTGCTATGGAAAACGATTTGGCAGGCTTTGAGTTTGCCCACGGTATTCCAGGCAACCTAGGCGGAGCGGTTGTAATGAACGCAGGTGCCTACGGCGGCGAGATGAAAGACGTAATCAAGTGGGTTGAGGTTCTCAATGAAGATGGCGACGTTGTTAAGCTTTCTTGTGAGGAACTAGACCTAAGCTACAGACATAGCGTTGTCATGGAAAAGAACATGATTGTTCTAAGAGCATGTCTTAAGCTTGAACTGGGCGTCATGGGTGAGATAGCCGATATTATGGCTGTTCTAATGCAAAAAAGAAAGGCTAGCCAGCCTCTGGAATATCCTAGTGCAGGAAGTACATTTAAGAGACCTGAAGGGTATTTTGCCGGTAAGCTTATACAAGATGCAGGAATGAAAGGCTACAAGTATGGCAATGCAATGGTTTCAGACAAGCACAGCGGTTTTGTAATCAACACAGGTGATGCAACTGCTACTGAAGTATTGCAGGTCATCGAGGATGTTCGCCAAAAAGTTTTTGACGAGTTTGGCGTAATGATGGAGCCTGAAGTAAAAATTATAGGATAATATCACAACAGCAAGTTTCTTACATATCAGAATCAAACAGGAGTATTTATGCAGTTTATTATTGTTACAGGAATATCAGGTGCCGGAAAAATCACTGCCCTCAAAATTTTTGAGGACAATAGTTTTTATTGTGTGGACAATATGCCTATCGAGTTGATTAATGACTTTGCAGATTTGATTTTTGCTCAGTCATCACAAAAAAACAAGGTGGCTGTAGGTGTTGATATTCGAAGTGGCGAAAACTTAGACAAGATGAATGACGTAATCGCCAAGATGAAAGAAAAGGATCAAGACTTCGAAATTCTTTTCTTAGACTGCGACAATCCTACTCTTATTAGACGATTCAAGGAAACTAGAAGAAGTCATCCAATGGGTGATGAGAGAAGCGTTAAATCTGAGATTGAGGAGGAGCGCCAAAAACTAGCATTCCTTCGCGACAAAGCAGATTATATTATCGATACAAGTAATCTGCTAGTAAGAGATTTGACTGGTGAGTTAGAAAAAATATTCGTACATGACAGAGACTACAAGAATCTTTTTGTGACAATTCTATCGTTTGGATTCAAGCATGGAATTCCTACAGATTGCGACCTTGTTTTTGACGTCAGATTTTTGCCTAATCCTTACTATGTAACTGAGTTGAAGAAAAAAACAGGACTAGATAAGGATGTGCAGGACTTTGTGCTAGACTCGGAAATAACAACTGAGTTTTTGGGCAAGCTAGGAGAAATGATAGAGTTTCTTATTCCTAACTATATTAAAGAGGGCAAAAACCAGTTGGTAATCGGAATCGGCTGTACAGGTGGTCATCATCGATCAGTTACAATTGCCGGTGAGCTTTATAAGCGTCTTGAAAAAGAAGATGCCAACTATGGAATTAGAATTGCCCATAGAGATATTAATAGGTAGTTTTATGAGTTTTACAAGCGACGTAAGAGAAGAGTTATGCAAAAAAACAATAAATAATACACATTGCAGGGTAGCCGAAATAGCTGCCCTTATTTCTTCGTGCTCAGATATTATTATAAGTATCGACAACGAGTATCAGCTTGTATTCAAAACGGATACTAATATAACTGCCCAAAGGTTCGTTGACCTTGTGGCCAAAACGTTTAAAATTACGCCGCAAATCACACAAAAGGACAATCAATTATCCCGCACGAAGCACACGTTTTTTGTGACAATTGACAATGATGAAGATACGAGAAAGGTGCTCAGAAGGATAAATATAGTTGACAAAAACGACGAAATGAGAGAAAATTTGTCTGTTAACCATAACGAGATTATAGAGCGAGATTGCTGCAAGAGAGCATACCTTAGAGGTGCATTTATCGCCAACGGATCGGTGAGTGATCCTAATAAGGATTACCATCTAGAAATCAATTGTCCGACAGAGGACAAGGCGACGCAGATTAAAAATCTGATGGCCGCTTTCGGTATTGCTAGCAACATTCTTAATAGAAAAGACAACTTTATGGTTTACATTAAGGAAGGTGAAGGCATAGGTGACTTTCTTAAAGTTATTGGTGCATCAGTTGCAGTTATGGAACTGGAGAATATAAGAATTCTCAAGGACATGAGTAATTACTATAATAGACAGACTAACTGTGATGCAGCTAATATCAAAAAAACAGTCACAACGGCCAGACGTCAGATTGATAATATTCAATATATAATAGACGAAGTTGGAATTGATTACCTTCCTGACAAACTACAGCATATAGCTCAGATGAGACTGGACAACCCGGAAATGTCATTGCAGGAATTGGGCGAGAGTATGAACCCACCGCTAGGCAAGTCTGGAGTCAACCATAGGCTGAGAAAAATAAATGAGATTGCTGAAAAATTAAGAAACGAGGAAGTGTAATATGACAACAAAATCAGTCACAATAAGTTTATCACCATCTGTAGTATCAAGCCCTATAGCCAAATGCGTACAGTTGGCAACACAATATGCAAGCAAAGTTTATATGGAACACGATAATCGCAAAGTTAATGCCAAGAGCATTATGGGAATGATGGCCTTGGGCGTTGAGCAGGGCAAGGAGATAATCGTTTCAGCAGAAGGTGCTGACGAACAAAAAGCTGTGGCTGACATTGTTTCGTTTTTGACACAGGCATAATAAATGATAAGTCATCCGGTTGGCATATGCTACCAGATGACTTTTTTGTTTCATAGGAAAGTTATATGAACTGCCCACAAAAAAAGTAGCTAGAAATGTTGCTTAGGAGTGGGCACAAACAAAGCATAATTATTGCAAATAATTTTTGCATTTATATAAGAATAATATTAAAATATAAAGAGTATATGTAAGGCACAATATGTGCCCAATAAAGTGAGAGAAAGACAACGATGGAATTTGCACATTTACACGTCCATACAGAGTACAGTCTGCTGGACGGTTCGAGTAAAATTAAAGAGATTACTAAGAGAGCCAAGGAACTTGGAATGAATTCTCTAGCGATTACCGATCACGGAGTAATGTACGGCGTGATTGATTTTTATCGTGCAGCATTGGCAGAGGGCATCAAGCCTATTATCGGATGCGAGGTTTATGTTGCGCCTAATTCCAGATTTATCAAAGAACAAAACGAAAACGAAAACAGATATTATCATTTGATTTTGTTAGCGGAAAACAATAAAGGTTATGCCAACTTGTGCAAGATAGTTTCTAAGGGCTTCACAGAAGGCTTTTATTATAAGCCACGTGTTGACTACGAGGTTTTGGAAAAATACAGCGAGGGAATTATTTGTCTCAGCGCCTGTCTTGCCGGCGAGGTTCAGCGATACTTGGCTGTCGATGAGTATGACAAAGCCAAGGAGGCAGCTCTTCGATACGAAAATATTTTTGGCAAAAACAATTATTTTTTGGAAATGCAAGATCACGGAATTCCAGAACAGCGAACAGTTAACACAGGTTTGATGAGACTGAGCAAGGAGCTTGGAATTGATCTGGTATGCACTAACGATGTGCATTATACTTTTGCCGATGATGTGGAAGCACATGATATTTTGCTTTGCATTCAGACAGGAAAGAAGAAAAGCGACGAGGATCGAATGCGCTACGAGGGCGGTCAGTACTACTTGAAGAGCCCTGAAGAAATGGCGGAGTTGTTTAGATTCGCTCCACAGGCATTAGCTAATACACAAAAAATTGCAGATAGATGTAATGTGACATTTGAGTTTGGCAATACTAAGTTGCCTAATTTTGATGTGCCGGAAGGTTACAGTGCATACTCTTACTTGGAAGAGTTGTGCTTCAACGGTTTGAAAAAGAGATATCCTGCAGTACGCGGTGAGAAGGATGAGAGTCTAGACGCGACTAAGGAAGAACTAGAAGATAGACTTAGATATGAGCTTGAGACAATTAACAAGATGGGATACGTTGAGTACTTCCTTATTGTTTGGGATTTCATTCACTATGCCAAGAGTCATGGCATTGCAGTTGGACCAGGTAGAGGTTCGGCGGCAGGATCAATTGTTTCATACTGTCTTGAGATAACAGATATAGAGCCTATGCGCTACAACTTACTTTTTGAGCGTTTCCTCAACCCTGAGCGTGTATCCATGCCCGATATCGATATTGACTTTTGTATCGAGCGACGCCAGGAGGTTATCGATTATGTTGCCCAAAAATATGGCAAGGACCATGTGGCACAGATCGTAACATTCGGAACACTTAAGGCCAAGGCTGTTGTGCGAGATGTAGGTCGTGTTTTGGACATGCCATATCAGCAGTGCGATACTATTTCCAAGATGATTCCTAACGAACTTAAGATGACTCTGGCTAAAGCGCTAGAAGAGAGCAAGGAACTCAAAACTCTTTACGATAGGGATCCGGAGGTTAAGTACTTGATCGATATGTCAATGCGACTTGAGGGACTTCCACGTCATGCCTCAATGCACGCGGCCGGTGTAGTTATTTGTGCTAACCCGGTAGACGACTACGTTCCAATTTCACTTGCCTCAGACGGCTCACCAACAACTCAGTTTATTATGACCACTCTTGAGGAACTAGGTCTGCTCAAGATGGACTTTTTGGGACTTCGCAACCTTACTGTAATCCAAAAATCCATTGCTTTGATCAAGCAGAACTCAGGCAAAGATGTGGACTTGGAAAAGATTGATTACGACGACAAAAATGTTTTGTCTTACATAGGAACAGGTAATACAGAGGGCGTCTTCCAGCTAGAAAGTGCCGGAATGAAAAGCTTTATGAAGGACCTTAAGCCTAACAGCTTAGAGGACGTTATCGCGGGAATTTCACTTTATCGTCCGGGTCCAATGGACTTTATTCCTAAGTACCTTGAGGGCAAAAATAATATAGACAACGTTCAATACGATTGTCCGGAACTTAAGCCTATTCTTGAACCTACTTATGGCTGTATTGTATACCAGGAGCAAGTAATGCAGATTGTTAGAAATCTGGCTGGATTTACACTGGGCCGAAGCGATGAGCTACGCCGTGCTATGAGTAAGAAAAAAGAAGAGGTGATGTTGAAGGAGCGTGAAGCCTTCGTACACGGTGATGCGGCCAACAACGTTCCAGGCTGTGTGGCCAACGGTATACCTGAGGAAGTGGCTAACAAGATTTATGATGATATGATTAGTTTTGCTCAGTATGCCTTCAACAAATCACACGCGGCAGCATATGCGGTAGTAGCCTACCAGACAGCATATCTCAAATATTATTATCCGGCTGAATTTATGGCAGCTATGCTTTCTTCAGTGATGGGAAGCAGCGCCAAAATTTCTGAGTATGTGTACTCATGCCGTTCTATGGGCATTGACATATTGCCGCCGGATATTAACAAGGGAGAAAGCAACTTCTCAGCTCAGGGCCGTTCTATTCGATACGGACTTACAGCTATCAAGAGTGTGGGAAGAGGAGTTATAGATGCTATAATCAGCGAGCGTGAAAAAAATGGACCTTTCGTTGACCTCGAAGAATTCGTTTCAAGAACTGCTAATCTAGGTGTCAACAAGCGAGCTATCGAAAACTTCATTAAAGCGGGAGCGTTCGATTCGTTTGATGCCACAAGAAAGCAAATGATGATGGTTTATGTAGATATATGTGACAATGTATCTAACGATATGAAAACATCTATAGAAGGTCAGATTTCATTTTTGGATCTTGCGGATGATAGCGAAAAACAAAACTACAAGGTTAAGATGCCTGATGTTGGAGAATATTCTCTAGACCAAAAACTCGCTTTTGAAAAGGAAGTTATAGGTATATATGCTTCAGGACATCCGCTTGAAGAGGTGGAAGAAAAGTGGAAGAACCATACAACTAATAACGCCTTAGACTTCGGCGATTCAGATCCTGATGACGAAGATGCTCTTCAGGACAAGGCCAAAGTGACTGTGGGTGGAATGGTTGTTGAGTTCAGAACTCAGCTAACGAAGCGAGGCCAGCAGATGGCTTTCCTAACAATAGAAGATTTGGTGGGAACTATCGAGGTGATTGTTTTCCCACGCGAATTCGAAAAATACAGACGACTACTTGAGGAAGGTCGCAAACTTTTTGTCAGCGGATCAGCCTCAATTGAATCAGATGGCAGTGGCAAAGTTCTAGCCGAAAGCTTTATCGAGTTTGACAATATGCCATCGACTGTATGCATTCTTTTTGAAACTAAGGACGAGTACTTCGCTCAGGAACAGCAAATGTTCGATATGCTTATGCGCAACCACGGCAATGATATTGTGAAGATTTTTATTAAGGAAGGCAGACTGCAAAAACAGTTGCCAGCCAAGTACAGTGTCAATGCCACTGCATCAGTAATGGAAATGTTATCTGACAAGTACGGCGAAAAAAATGTAGCAATTATTGCTTAGTAACTAGGAGAATTTATGATAATAACTTCGGCCACAAATGAAAAAATCAAAAATGTCATAAAGCTTAAGGATAAGGCCAAAGCTAGAAAAGAAGCTGGCCTGTTCGTTGTGGAAGGAATTAATATTTTTGTGGAGTTAGACAAAGGAAGTGTCGAGGAAGTTTTTGTGTCTGAGTCATTCGCGGATAAGTATATGAGCGATGATTCAGAATATGATAACATCCGTCAGCTTGCGACAGGACAATTGTCTTATCAGCTGGTGTCTGACAAGGTTATGACTAAGATGTCTGATACAGTTACTCCACAGGGAATAATCGCATTAGTGAGAATGCAGGATACTAGCGTCGAGTCGGTGCTAAAAAATGTAGGAGACAAGTCTACTGTTTTGGTGCTAGACAGATTGCAGGACCCTGGCAATATGGGAACAATTATTCGTACTGCTGAGGCGGCGGGCGTTGACTTGATCGTAGCGAGCGCCGACAGTGTGGATGTGTACAATCCTAAGGTGACAAGAGCCACAATGGGTGGAATTTTGCGAATGCCTATTGTTGTCAGTGCCAATATCACTGATGTTATAAAAACATTGCAGGACAACGAGTATACTGCATATGCAGCTCATCTCAAGGGTGAGGATATAACTAATTACAAGTTGGCGGATAAGAGAGTGTTTTTGATTGGCAATGAGTCAAAAGGACTTAGCGATGAAGTTTCTAACATGGCTGATGAACTAATTAAGATTCCTATGCAGGGCCAAATCGAATCGCTCAACGCAGCAGTTGCGGCAGCAATATTAATGTATCAAAAATAATTATCGGTTATGTTACGTGTGTAGTGACATTGTATTGTTTTTGGAACGTATAAGGAGCCAAAGCCAATACTTCTATTGAAAAAAACATAGCAACAGGTATTATTAAAAGTAACAGAAATACTATGTGTGGAACTATAATACGAGGTTGATTAATACATTACGACTTGACCTCAAAAAAAGTTTCCCAAGAATGTTAATGATGCCGGCTTATGTCGGCATTTCATTTATTTTGGAGGAAAAATGAAAAGATTTAGTAAGAATATATTGATAGCTTTGATCGGAATTCTTGGGGTAGGAGCCCTAAGTGGATGCGACGCTTTCATCAAGACTAACAAGGGTAAGGTGGACTTGAATTGGTACACTAACATCACATACGAAAACGAAAAGGGACAGGACATTGCATATACATCTTCTAATGGCGATGTTGCAGCTGTTGCGTTTAAGGACGCGTATGATGGCAGCTACGGAATCGTGAATAAGAAGGACATGTACGTGGATGTAAAATCAGTTCAAGACCAAATCGACGACAGATTATATTACGATCCTAACGATAACGTAATTCTTTTTACTGATGCCCGAAAAACATACAAGATAAGCAACAAAAACAATTATATTTATTGTTCTGATGAGAACGGATATTTTAGCGACACAATGACATGTCCGGTTGGGGAAGAGAACAAAAGTGAGGTAATTAGCTACAAGCCATATATTATCGAAAAGGACAGATGTCTTGTTAACACTAAGCTAATGGAGAAGTTTATTGAAGTTTCTGCCAAGTTAATACGTAAGACATCACAAGGTCCTGCAGTTATTTCCCTAGACTATGGCACTGACAAAAAAGTTCAGTACACATTAGATGACGAGATTGAGATTAGAACAAAGGGTAACTACCAGAACCTTATTGTCAAAACTGCAAAGGAAGACAGCAAGGTGACAATGATTGCTTACGGCGAAAACTGGAGCAAAATAAAAACTGAAGATGGAGTTATCGGATATGTTCCTACTAAGTATCTTGATGACAAAGAAGTTAAAAAGTCCAAGTTCAAAAGTGACGATAAGACTTATAAACATATCAGTTTGAATAAAAAGGTGACAATGGTTTGGAGCCCGATTTATGCTGCAGCGGCTAATGGAAACTTGGCTAGCAACATAAGAGATGTGAAGGGCGTCAACGTGATTAGTCCAACATGGTTCAGAATTAAGGATAAAAGTGGCGCGTTGCATTCATTGGCTGACCACGACTATATTGCCAAGGCCCACAAAAACGGAATGAAGGTTTGGGCACTTGTAGGTGACATAGAAAGTCCTAAGACAAGCAATTATGTTCTCAGCCACACTTCGACTAGAAGAAAAATGGTTAACAGCATTATTAGCGAAGTAGAGGAACATAACATTGATGGTATCAATGTGGATTACGAGAACGTTAACCTTGAAACAGGAAGAGCGTTCAGACAGTTTTTGAGAGAACTATCAGCTTTGTGTAGAGTCAAAAAAATCACTTTGTCTATCGATAATTATCAGACAAGTCGTGAAGATACATACTACGATTTGAAGCAGCAGGCCAAGTTGGCTGACTACATCGTTATAATGAACTACGACGAGCACAATGCGGGCAGCAAGGAGCCTGGATCAGTTTCCAGTCTCGGTTTTGCCGAGGAGGGAATCCAGAGTATGGTGCGTATCGTAGGTGATAGCAAGCGCATAATAAATGCCAATCCTTTTTACACAAGACTTTGGGATATGGTTCCAGAGGGCAAGGGAAGTAACAAAGGAACATTTATTGAAGATTCAGTTAACGGAAACTATTATCTAAGCTCACAAGTGCTTGATATGGCTACAGCAAAGAAAGCTTATACTAAGGCCAAGGCTAATCCTGTTTGGGACAAGACAACAGGCCAAAACTATGTCACATGGGAAGTTGGAAGTACAACTCGCCAGATGTGGCTTGAGGATAGCAAGTCGATGGAATCAAGAATGAAATTGGCTAGCAAATATGACCTGGCTGGAAGCGCTTTTTGGGCACTAGGCATGGAAGATTCGCAAATATGGAAGATTATTAATAAGTAAAACTATGAGTGAAAATAAAGACAAAAAAACAACTAATGAATATTATATGAGAGAGGCTCTTAAAGAAGCCTACAAAGCAAAAAAAATAGTTGAAGTTCCTATAGGATGTGTAATAGTCTACAAGGACAAGATAATCGGTAGGGGTTACAATAGACGTATGCGTGACAAAAATACCTTGTCCCACGCCGAGACCAATGCTATCAAAAAGGCTAGCAAAAAGATAAAGGATTGGAGACTAGACGACTGCGAAATGTATGTAACTCTAGAACCATGCCAAATGTGTGCTGGTGCTATCGTCCAAGCCAGAGTTAAAAAAGTTTACATTGGCTGTATGAGTCCTAAATCAGGCTGTGCAGGATCTATCCTCAATCTTCTCCAAGTCGATGCTTTTAACCACCAGGTGGAAATCGAAACAGGTGTCCTTGAGGAAGAGTGCAGCACGATGCTAAAAGACTTTTTTAGAGAATTAAGAAGTAGAGGTAAATGAAAAGTGTTCAGCATAGCGCTGAACACTTTTTATATTTCGTTATTTTCGTGCAATGTTAAAATTACTTTAGAGTTTGGAGATATTTTATTTTTTTTCGTCAAAAAAATCTTCCAACTGATATAATACTTGCCTGCATCACCTGTTGTCGGATCGGAGTAGGTAGTATTCCCTTTTATTACGGTAAGAATATGTTTTCGTTTATTGTAATTACAATCGTATTTTTTCTTCCCAAGTTTTTTTAGAAAAATGTTTTTTGAATAATTCTTTTTTGTTTGAATAATTCTTTTAATTTGTGTAGTTATTTTTTGCACATGGTACTTATATGTATTGGGTTCAATTGAATAATTTATTCCCAAATTTAACAGGAATAAATCATCATTTTTTGTTGAAACTGTAGCTTGGTCGAAACTATTCCACTGTTTCTTGTAATAAAAAAGTCCTATATCGTCTGTGAGTTGTTCCAATGATAAATAGGTTGTAGACAAAATAGAATAATATTTTTTTTGTATTTTATATCGTTTTATCCAGTGAGGATATAGTTTTGTATTTTTTTTTATTTTTGTATTGTAGGTATATTTTTTTCCTTTTTTTTTCTTTGAAAACCAACCATCAAAAGTATAGTTTGAACGCTTTATGGATGGAGCATAACCTCTTTTGACTCCTTTTTTATGTGTTATTATGACCTTATTTTTTGATGAATTGCTTTTTTTACTGAACACACCGTTGTTTCTGTTGTACGTAATTTTTACACTTTTTTTTGCGGACACTGGTGAACAGTTGAAAAAAATTGATATGCATACAAAAAATAGTAATAAAAAAAAGTATTGTTTTTTCATAGTCGTCTCCTTAAACATTGTTATTAGTATATAGGTGAGTGTGATATTTGTCAATTATGCAATGTGATGAAGATGGGTTCGGTGGACTAATTGAAATTGCCCTCATTGGTATACGCAGTTTTATGAGTGTCCGCTCAGCAGAATCGAATAAAATTTCTTGAAAAATAAACTGTACTAAAGTATACTAGTAACATCGCGCAGCCGGGGAAGTAGCGGAGTCCTGCACCTGCAATCCGCTTTAGCAGGGGTGATGACGATTTGAGGGTTTGCTTTTGTGAAGCTGCCCTTTATAAGCGGCGTTGACGTTTGGGTCTTACGCATCATAGCTCTATGAACCGTGTCAGGTCAGGAATGAAGCAGCACTAAGTAGATGTCTGTGAGTGACGTAAGGGCGCCTGGATTGAGTTGGCTGTAGAGGTAACGTTCATGAGACAATCTCGAGAAAAGTCGCGCGATAAAGAAATGCACAGGAATATTTCCTGTGCATTTTTTTGTCTTGGTATTTTTTGTCCTATACACCAAATACTCCATTATATTCATTGAATAAACACGGGAGATATAATATAATAAAAGCAAGTGTGTTTTGTGTAAAAGCACAACAAATATCACTATATATTGTGGTTTGAGGTGAATATGTCATATACAGCTTTATATAGAAAATTTAGACCAGACACTTTCGAAGAAGTTAAGGGTCAAGATCATATAGTTAATACATTAAAAAATCAGATTAAGGCAGAAAGGATAGGTCATGCCTATCTTTTTTGTGGTACAAGAGGAACTGGTAAAACTAGTGTAGCTAAGATTTTTGCCAGAGCAGTTAACTGTGAGAACTCACAGGATGGAAGTCCTTGTAACGAATGTGCCACATGTCGAGCTATCGGAAGCGGTAGCGCTGTTAATATTGTGGAGATGGATGCTGCATCTAACCGTGGTGTAGACGATATCAGACAGGTCATTGACGAGGTGCAATATTCACCATCAGTCGGACGATACACTGTCTATATTATCGACGAGGTTCACATGCTCACTAAGGAAGCGTTTAATGCTTTGCTCAAAACATTAGAGGAACCACCATCACACGTTATTTTTATATTGGCAACAACAGAACCACATAAGATTCCTATAACAATTTTGTCTAGATGCCAAAGATATGACTTTAAGAGAATTACAATCGATACAATTGCTGCACGACTCGCAGAGCTTATGGACAGAGAGCAGATAGAAGCAGAAGAAAAGGCTCTAAGATTTATTGCTAAAACTGCAGACGGCTCTATGAGAGATGCCATCAGTATGCTAGATCAATGTATTGCTTTTTATATCGGCCAAAAACTTACATACGAAAATGTACTAGAAGTTTTGGGCGCAGTTGATCAGGAAATATTCAGCAAGCTTTACAATTGTATAGTTAAGTCTGATGTTGTAAGTTCTATGCAAGTTTTGGATGAGGTTATTATGCAAGGCCGTGAACTCGGTCAGTTCGTAAATGACTTCATTTGGTATTTGCGCAACATAATGATTGTTCAGAGTGTGGACGACGCCAGCGATATAATCGACGTATCCCAGGAGCAGCTAGATCAGTTCAAGGAAGAAGCTCAGATGATGGATACAGAAGCTGTGATGAGATATATTCGTGTTTTGTCCAAGCTATCTGTGGACATGCGTTACTCTAACCAAAAACGTGTGCTACTAGAAATAACTTTGGTTAAGCTCAACCAGCCGGAAATGGACAACAACAATGAGGCGTTAGTTAACAGAATTGCTGCTTTGGAAAATAAGATCAAAAGCGGCAATATCCAAGTTGCTCCACAGCAGCAGATGGCTGCAAGCAATAACGCTCCGGTTAATCAAGAGGCGGCTCAGCCTGCACCACAGGAACCGGCCAAGCCACTACCTAAAGCTATTCCGGAGGATGTTAAGTACATAGTTGATAATTGGAAGTTAGTTGTAAACAATATGGAAGGTTTCCATCAAGCTATTATTTCTATGGCTTCATTGGCACTAAAAGATGACAAACTTGTTCTTCTATATGAGAACAATGAAATATATTATGATATGGCCAAGGAGAAAAATATTGACCAGATCATTAACGACATTATCAAAAATGAAATTGGCAAAGATATGACAATTTCTATTGAAAAAGTTGAGGGAAATGCTCCAGGAACATTTTTCCAAAAACTGATAGATAAGATTAATTACGATATTGAGGAGGAAGATTTCTAATGGCAAAAAGAGGTGGATTTCCAGGAGGAATGCCTGGTAATATGAATAACTTAATGAAGCAGGCACAGAAGATGCAAAAACAGATGGAGGAAACTCAGGCTGAGCTAGAATCAGCAGAGTACACAGCTACTGCAGGTGGCGGAGTTGTATCTGTTACTGTTTCAGGAAGCAAAGAAATAACAAAAATCAAATTGGCAGAAGAGGTTGTAGATCCTGATGATATCGAAACATTAGAGGACTTAATTACAGCAGCTGTCAACGAAGCACTAAGAAAAATGGAAGAAAATTCACAGGAAAAAATGGCCCAGATTACAGGCGGTCTTGGTGGATTGTTCTAAGGAGAAAAAGTGGATTACTACAGTGGTTATATAACTAAGTTAATAGAAGAGTTGGCCAAGTTGCCAGGTGTTGGTCCTAAGACAGCTGGCAGATTGGGATTTCATATTTTGGAAATGTCCGAAGAGGATGTGGAAGACCTAGCTAATGCTATTGTTGACGCAAAAAAGAACATTAAGTATTGCAAACACTGCTACACATTGACAGACAGCGATGTTTGTCCAATCTGTTCTAGCAAAGACAGAGACCACAAAACAATTATGGTTGTGGAAAGCACTAAGGATATGTCAGCATACGAAAGTGTAGGCGAGTACAAAGGTGTGTATCACGTTCTTCACGGCGTTATCAATCCAATGGCAGGCATTACCCAAAACGACATTAAACTTAAGGAACTTTTTGAACGTCTTAAAGATGATGTTGACGAAATCATAATTGCAACTAACTCAAGTGTTGAAGGCGAGGCTACAGCGATGTACATAAGCAAGGTTGTCAAGCCACTAGGCATCAAGGTTACAAGAATTGCCAGCGGTGTGCCTGTGGGTGGAGATCTTGAGTGTATTGATAACGTAACTCTTCTAAGAGCACTACAAGGACGTACAACAATTTAGTCATAATTTTGAGGTTCAATAATGGATAAGAATGAACAAACTTTAATAATAAAAGAATTCAAAAACGCAATGAGCGAAAAGCATTACGATGAGGCCAGCAAGTTGGCTGATCTTATCGACGTCAAAAAAGTAGATGATAACAATCTGCTTAGTTTGATTGCAGATGCATACGAGTTATCACACGATTACGAATTGGCCAAGGATGTTTTGCTTCTAGCATATGAACGAACAAACGCCGGTAGACATTTGGCTTTTAGACTATGTCTTATCTCAATCAAAACTAAGACATACGACGATGCAGAAGATTTTTATAATGATTTCATTCTTATGGCACCAAAGGATACATCTAGATATGTTTTGCAATATAAAATTGCGGCAGCCAAAAACGAACCAAAAACTGAATTAATAAAAATATTAGAAGAATATGTCAACATTGACATGGAAGAAAAATGGGCTTACGAGTTAGCTAAGCTTTACAAAGAAGTTGGAGATACCGACAGATGCGTTGAGGTGTGTGACGAAATCGGATTATGGTTCCCAGGAGGCAAGTATATTAAACGAGCAATGGAACTCAAAAAACAGATTTCTCCTCTCAATATAACTCAGCAGCAGTTGTTAGAAGATGGATCCCAAAAGGAATCGGAAGAAGTACACGAGGCTGATTCATATGACGAGCCTCATCCACACCAAACTGACAGCTTAGTGAAGGCTATTATGGATAGACAGGGACCACGCGAAAGATATGAGCCTAAGGCTATTGATGATCTTTTGGACGAAGAGGAACATGTTGAGGCGTTTGACATTGAGGAGGCTACACAAAAAGCTAACGAGACAGCAGACAATCCTATTAACGAATTCGCCAAAAAAACTTTCAAGAGATTTGGCAAAAAAAATAACGAGAAGGAACAGGAGCCTGTAGAGGAACAGCCTAAGCCAAGAGATACAGACTCTATTAAAATAGAAAATAACTTTAACGTAGATTTAGGTGAGGAAGTGAAAGAATACAAGTTCAAAAGAGACTTACCTAAACCTGGCAGTTTTAAGTGGGGTGGCAACGATATGGCTAACCATAATATGACACCATCTCAAGGTGACGTAGCTCATGCCACAAATGTAATTGAAGATGACGGCGATATCAAATTCGACAAGCCTGTTCAGTTCGATATTACAGAAATCAAGTTGGCCGAACCTGAACAAAAAGACAAAGAAAATTTGCTATCTGCACGTGTTAGCGGAGCGGACGGCAATAAGTTTGACGTGTTTGATTCTACAAGTTTCAAAAAAGAATCAAATTCGTCTGATATAAAAGTAAAAGAGCGCTCAGATGTTTTCACTCAAAAGCAGACTTTGCCGGACAAAGAACCTTCAGTAATTGACGATGTCAAAGCTGTTGAGGACATTCTACAGAGTCTCAAAGACCGTGGAATATTGGGCGAAGATACAGTTGAAAAAGCTGTAGGAATTATAGATAGTGATGAAACTTATCTATCTGGAATTATCGAACCAGATGAGCCGGAAGAACAAGAGGAACATTATAAGGTCGAGGAAGAACTATATACTGCAGAACTCGACATCGACGCTATTAGAGAGGCTGCTCAGGAAGACTCTAATACTTCGGCAGATCCAGAAGAAATATCTGATGAGGAAATGGAAGAGGCAGAGCTTGAAGAACTAGTAGCAGAGGATATTGAGTTGGCAGAACTCGATGAAGATGCTCAGTCTGAAGAACCTGAAGAGCTCGAAGAATTTAAAGAGCTCGAAGAATCTAAAGAGCTTGAACAATCTACAGAAACTGAAGAACCTGCCGAAGAACAGGTTGACGAACAGATTGAAGAAGAGATTGAAGAACAGGTTGAAGAACAGATTGAAGAAATAGTAGTTCAAGAACCTGTAATAAAGGAAGGCAACAGTGCTCATATTGAAATGATTGAGTGGGAAGAACCGGTTGTCGAGGAGCCGGTTGAAGAGGTAGTTGTTGAAGAACCAGCGGTTGAAGAAGTGGCTGAAGAATCAGTTGCTGAGCCGGTTGTTGAAGAACCAGCGGTTGAAGAAGTGGCTGAAGAACCAGTTGAGGAACCAGTTGCTGAACCAACTGTCGAAGAACAGCCAGAAGAACCGGTTGAAACTCAGCCGGAAGAAACAGAGGACAATGATGACAACAATGTTCTTGTTGTTGACGATATTCCTATCATGGATATGATAGTTACACCAACAAACGACGAGGTCGAGGACCTTGAAAGCGAACTAGGTGACATTGAGTCAGGTTCAACAATAGAAATACCTTCAAGTAACACGGGATCAACAGTAGAGATTCCAGATAATCTTGGTGCAACTATAAATGTTGATGCAGTTGTAGAGGCGGCCCAAAAAGAAGAAACTAACATCAGCGAAGAATGGACTGATGATATGGAAGACGAGAAGAGTGCTACTGTTGTTGTTCCAGATTTAACAGCTTTGGCTTCTGAGATGGTTTCAGAAGAACAGACAAAAACAGAAGAACCAACTGTTCTAGAAGAATCTGAAGAACCAGTTGCTCCAGAAGAACCTGAAGAACCTGAAGAACCAACTACTCCAGAAGAACCTGAAGAACCTGAAGAACCAGCTGCTTCAGAAGAACCTGAAGAACCAGCTGAACCAGAAGAACCGGAAGAGGTTGAAAAGGCCGAAGTTGAAGAAGTTGAAGAACCTGAAGAAGTTTCAGAGACAGAAGAATCATCACCAATCGATGATAATGATGAAGACGGAGAAGAATTAGAAACAATGGTTGAAGAAAGCAAAGGAAACACACAAGAGATAGAATTCAAGCTAACTGCTGAAGATATGGAAGGCTTCGATAGTTATCTCAATGTGGAAGGACTAGAGAATAAAATCAAGAAGGTTGTTGAAAATCTTGTTGTAAACTTCGAAGAAAACGGTAATTCTGCACAAGGTAATATTGTTATTGTAGGCGGCGAAAAAAGCGGTAAGACTACAATGGCTATAGAACTTATCAAACTGATTAACAGAAAACGCGGCAGAATGGATAGAAGAATTGCCAAGATTGACGCAATCTCATTTAACAGCAAATCATTTGAAAAGGTAGCTCGCAAACTTAAGTCATGTGATTTGATTATCGAAGATGCTCACCTTATGACAGATGCTACTCTCAAGGGAATGCTTGAGGGAATGAAGCATTATACTGACGATATGATTGTCATTATCGAAGGTGAGACTAAGCAGGTTAAGCAGATGTTCGAAAAGAACCCTGAGATGAAAACTGTTTTTGACAACATTATTCCTATCAAGCAATACAACATTAAGGAATGGGTTGCCTTCGGTAAGGCTTTGGCTACAGAAAAAGGATTTGTTATTGATGATATGGCCGAGTTGGCATTCTACAAGGCAATTGATGATACGTTTGGCAAAAACAAAGGTATCAGTCAGGCGGATGTAGAAAAAATTGTAGAGAAGGCTATTGCTAAGAGAAGCAAATTCAAACTGTTTGGTGTCAAAAAAGATGCTGAGGGGCTTAAGATTTTGGAAGAATCAGACTTTAATTAGTAAATAATGTAGTTTGTCCTTGCAAAAAATGTAGATTATTACTATTATAGTTAAGGTTATATATCACAACCCCAAGCAAAGAGAGGAATTATAATGGATATTGCAAAGCTAGAACAAATAGCTACAGAAGTAAGAAAAAGTATTATTAAAGAAACTAATGCCGCTGGATCAGGTCATCCGGGTGGATCTTTGTCAGCTGCAGATTTTTTGACATATCTCTATTTTGAAGAGATGAATGTTGATCCAAAAAATCCTAAGAAGGAAGACAGAGACCGTTTTGTTTTGTCAAAGGGACATTGTGCTCCTTTGCTATATGCTGTTTTGGCAGAAAAAGGTTTTATTCCTAAGGAGGATTTGCTTACTCTAAGAAAAATTGATTCTTATTTGCAAGGTCACCCTGATATGAAGCACACTCCAGGTGTTGATATGTCATCAGGCTCTTTGGGACAGGGTATTTCTACAGCAGTCGGAATGGCTTTGGCTGCTAAGTTAAATAATGAAGATTACAGAGTATATACACTTCTCGGTGACGGCGAGATTGAAGAAGGTCAGGTTTGGGAGGCTGCAATGTTTGCCGGCCACAGAAAACTCGATAACCTTACAGTTATTGTGGACAACAACAATCTTCAGATTGACGGTACAGTAGAAGAGGTATGCTCACCATATCCTATAGATAAGAAGTTCGAGGCTTTTAACTTCCAGGTTATGAGCATAGACGGACATGATTTTGAAGCAATCCAAAAAGCTTTGGACGAGGCAAAAAAATGCCAAGATATGCCTACAGCAATTATTCTTAATACAGTTAAGGGTAAGGGTGTATCATTTATGGAAAATAATGTTAGTTGGCACGGCTCTGCACCTAATGCGGATCAGGCTAAGCAGGCCCTAGAAGAATTAGGAGGTGAGCAGTAATGTCTAATACAAAAATAGCAACAAGAGATAGTTATGGTACAGCTCTTGTAGAAATAGGTCAAAAAGATGATAGATTAGTAGTTCTTGATGCAGACTTGGCAGAGGCTACTAAGACTAATAAGTTCAAAAAAGAATTTCCGGACAGACATATCGATTGTGGTATTGCAGAGGGCAACATGATTGGTATAGCAGCAGGATTGTCAACATGTGGCAAAATTCCTTTTGCTAGTTCATTTGCTATGTTCGCAGCAGGACGTGCTTTTGAGCAGGTTCGTAATACAGTTGGTTATCCACATCTTAACGTCAAGATTGGTGCAACTCACGCAGGTATTTCTGTTGGTGAAGATGGAGCAACTCACCAGTGTAATGAAGATATTGCTTTGATGAGAACTATTCCGGGAATGACTATTATCAATCCAAGTGATGACGCAGAGGCTAGAGCAGCAGTTCATGCAGCATACGAAATGGAAGGCCCTGTTAATCTTAGATTCGGAAGATTG
>CACYHD010000014.1:27919-63444 GCA_902774125.1 uncultured Lachnospiraceae bacterium | reverse complement strand
ATTACTACACCGAAAGGTGTGTTACTTGTTAAGTTGATTGAACCGCCGTGTACGGAACCGTACGCACGGTGGTGTGAGAGGTCGGGAGATTAATTAAATATCCCTCCTACTCGATTGACCTAAAAAACAAAATTACATATTGACTGGATTATACTTAAATTGTATCAAACAAATAGTTATTATTTGCTAACTTAAGCAAAGAAAGGAAGGTCAATATGAAAAAGAGAATTTTTTTGAAAAGAACTATTGCCTATATAGTCACCATTATGATGGTGGTAGGTATATTAAACGGCTATGTAGGACAAAAGGAAGTGAAAGCAGCAGCTTCGATTGCAAACAATGGTTTGGGAGGAATTAGTATTAATATTGCTGGTGCGCCATATAATGATGGAAGATGGAATGCATATGGTAATCCATATGGGCCATTAGGCTGTACATGGTTTGTTGGTGCACGAGTGATGCAATTAACAGGTAGAGGCAGTTACAATACACAAGCGCCTAGAACATGGTGGAATTCTTACGGAACAAGTTTAGGATTTTCCAAAGGTCAGGATATTAAGGCTCCTGCTGTAATTTGTTTTGCAGGACATGTGGCTTTTTTGGAAAAAATTGAAGGTAATACTGCATATATTAGTGAAGGTGGCGTAAATCAGTACAAAAATTGGGGAAGCTGGAAGAATTACGCGTCTGGAAATGGATATACAGCAATTCATGCTATAACTGTTGGAGAAATAAAAACTAGTTGCGGAACAAGATCAGATTTTCTAGGGTTTGTTTATTTACCATCTGCACCAAAACCTACTCCGCCTGCAACACCTTCAAATGTTAGATTTAACAAGAGTGACATAGGAAGAGGAGATGTGTTAACTGCTAATTGGAATGCATCATCTGGTGCATCAAGGTACAATGTAACACTTACATGCGTAAGTAATTCGGCATATAATCAATCAACTTCTACCGGAGGCACAAGTGCTTCATTTACTATTAACAATCCTGGCACATACAGAGTTTCTGTTAGTGCATCTAATTCAGTTGGAACAAGTGGTACAGCAACAACTAGTAATTGCACAGTTCATGAAAATGTCAAGGTTAGATATGTTGATTGGGAAAACGAATTAATTGGCAAGGAGCAATCGATTAAATGGGGTGGAAATGCTAATTCACCAGTACCGCCTGAAAGGGAAGGATATACGTTCCAAAATTGGAGTTCAGATGGCAAAAATCTCAAATCTGATACGACAATAATTGCACAGTATAAGATTAATACATATTCGGTATCCTTTGTTGATTATAAGGGTGATCAAATAGGGAAAACTCAAAAAATTGAATATAAGTCAGCAGCCAAAGAGCCGCTAGTAGATGAAATACCTTGCAAAAAGGGATATATCTTTGCTGGTTGGGATACTAATGAGTACAAAGAAGTTAAGAAATCATTAACGATTAAAGCAACATACATTTGGGAAAATACAGATTTGCCTATTATTACTGAAATAAAAAAGGCAAAAAGAAATGAAGAAAAGACAGGTTATGATGTAGACATTAATTTGACTAATTTCCCTAATGATTTTACAAAAGGCAAATTAGTAATCAGCTTAATGACTAAAGAAGGTAAAATGGTAGCGTCAGAAACTAAATCAATCAGCATGCCTAAAACAGGTGAAGTGAATGAGAATGTTACAATCCTATATTCGGGATTGGCACCAAGAGTGAAGGTTTCTATGATAGGTGTGCTTGATGATGAAACAACAGGTACTCCTAAGGCTACAGCAGTAACATCTGCAGTAGATATTGGAAATGAATGGTCAGAATGGTCAACTGAAGAAAAAACAGGTGAAGATATTATATCAGAGTCAAGAAATGAGTACAGATGTAAGCACAGTAAAGTTATTACAGCAAATACGACTCCTTCAACTCCAGCTGGATATATATTAACTAAAACAGTAAATACAGGAAAGTATACATCATGGGGACCATGGTCTGGATGGTCGCGTACATATAGAAGCAGTAATGATTTAACAGATGTACAGTCTCAAAATGGTTACAGGGTTTATGCATTTGTATGTTCTTGTGGAAGAAGAGATCCATTTGGAGGAGCGTGCTCTAGATGTGGTAAAACTCTAACTTGGCAGCAGACAGAAGATACAATTACAGGATATCAGAGAGGATATTCTAATATTGATGAAGCTGGAAGCAAAATGAGTACAAAAGGTAGAGTTGTGATAAACGCCGTAAGTTGGTATTTTGAACTAAACGGATGTAGTAATGGCGAACCTCAAAGTGCTAGTGTTAGTGGAAATGGAAAGGGCCAAGTTATATATCCTATTTACAGATATAGAACACGTCAAGAATACAAGGAATATACTTTTTGGCAGAAAGAATTTGAAGAGTGGGGACCAGAAAAAATAGATAAATCTATCGACAATGAAGTCGAAGAGAGAGTTGTATATAGATTTACAACGAATAATACACAGGTACCCTGTTACAATTATAAGAGATATAGGTATACTAATCCTAATACTGGAAATGTTATTTACACTTATTCTAGCAAGTATGCTGATAGTATGGATTACGTTGGCGAATGGGAATACTTCAAGAGTGAAACTGAACTTATGAAAATAGCTACAGTTGATGAGGGAATAGAAATGTACAACGGAACTGGAGATCAATCATGGTATAAAGCAGATGTAAATAAGGAATCGGAAAAGATTGTTTTTGAAACTAAAGAAACACTTGAGGACACAACAGGTGTTAAAAGAACTGTAGAAGGTGAAGTTCCTAATGCAGCGGGAAAAGTCGCAACATTTCTTGTTTACAAAGGACAGAATACTGATCCGGTTGCTAGTCAAATTGAATATATAGGGCAAGTGAAAATAGGATTAGATGGGACATATAAGTTTGATTTTGTGACAAAAGAGGAACCAACACTTAAAACAGGCGATTTCGTAATTACATTAGGCTTGGAAGGTTCAACAAATTATCAGGTGATTGGAAAGATTGAAGCTCCTAAGAAAACATACAATGTTGAATTTTTGGATGATGAAGGTAATACAATAGGTCAACAGCAGAAGGTACTTGAAGGTAGTAATGCTGAAGAACCTGTAGCACCTGAAAAAGAAGGATATGATTTTGTCGGATGGGACACATCTTCAAAAAATATCCGCGAAAATACGGTTATAACTGCAAAATATATAAAGCAAAAACATGTGGTAGTGTATGTAGATTGGGATAACACCTCTGTAGATGTGAAAATATTTGAACATGGTCAAAAACTCACTATGCCAGATACCACTATGGAAAAAGAGGGGTCTATTTTTGAAAAGTGGGTAGATGAAAATGGTAATGATATAAACACTGTAAAACGAAATATGGTAGTAACTGCAAAATATCAAGCTGAACAATATACTGTACGTTTCTTAGATGAAAAAGGGAACATTGTTAGCGAACAAAATGTGAGATACGGAGAAAGTGCAACTGTACCTGACGAGCCAAAGGCAGAAAATGAAAATGAAGTGTTTGAAGCATGGTCAACTTTGGGAGAAGAGTTGTTTGTGACAAGAAATATGGATGTATTTCCTATTATGAGAGAAAAAGGAGAAATAAGTGATTTGCTTGATGAAAAACTTGAAGAAGAAACTAGTTATTTGGAAACAACTGAATTCGAAACAACAAAATCGGCAGAAGTTGAAACAGCAAAAACAACTGAAGTCGAAACAACAAAAGCAACTGACGTTGAAACTAAAGCGACAGAAGCTGAAACAACAAAAACAATCAATATTGAAACAACTAGTGCTAAAGAAAGCACCTCAGAAACAGTTGAACAATCTTCAAAAGAACTTAACACAACAAGACAGAGAGAAAGTGCTGAAAAATCTACAGAGCCAGCATCAACTACAAGTGCAATGGCATCAACTAGTTCAGAGTTGCCTACAGCAGAAAAAGTAACAGGAAATGAAATGACAACAAATACTCAATTGACAACTAAGGGAATGTTAACGCAAAATGCATGTGACATAAAAGAGAATAGTTCAAAATCTATTGTTTCAAAGAAATCTATTACAACAGTATGCAAAAGCAAACTATCAATAAAAAAATACAAAAAAAAGAAAGCAGGGAAAGTTCGTGTAAAATGGACAATGCAGACTGGCGTAGATGGATATGAGGTTCAATATGCATTAAACAAAAAGTTTAATAAAAAACTAAAGAAGAAAACAGTTTTGTTATACTTTAATAATTGTGTAACTTTAAAACAAATAAAATATAATAAAAAATATTATATTAGAGTTCGCGCATTTAAGTATAATGGAACCGTAAGAGAGCATTATTCATGGTCTAATATCAAGAAAGTGAGGATTTTAAAATAATCTATAACATTTCAATACTATTGCAAGAAAAGCAAAAATGGTTGGGCATTCGCCCAACCTTTTTTTAACTACAATTGACAGTAGAACAAAACTATAAAATCTGCTAAAATAGTGGAGGTGTCAGAATGGTCTGGCACTTTCACTATTTTGTTTTTCAAAGGAGAGTTTGTTATGAAGCCTATTAAAGAAGGAAAAGTACGTGAGATTTACGATGCAGGTGACAGCCTTATTATGGTAGCAACTGACCGTATTAGTTGCTTTGACGTTATTCTTAATAACGAGATAACTAAGAAGGGTACAGTGTTAACACAGATGTCAAAGTTCTGGTTTGATATGACAGAGGATATCATTCCTAACCACATGATTTCTGTTGACGTTAACGATATGCCTGAATATTTCAGACAGCCACAGTTTGACGGCAATAGTATGATGTGCAAAAAACTAGAAATGCTTCCTATTGAAGCTATCGTTCGTGGATACATCACAGGTAGTGGCTGGGCAAGCTACCAGGAGAATGGAACTGTTTGTGGAATCAAGCTTCCAGAAGGTCTTGTTGAATCTGACAAACTTCCTGAACCAATATACACACCATCTACTAAGGCAGAAATTGGTGACCACGATGAGAACATCTCATACGAGAAGAGTATCGAAGTGCTAGAGAAGGCATACCCTGGAAAGGGAGAAGAGTATGCTGCTAAGCTTAGAGACTACACAATCGCACTATACAAAAAATGTGCTGACTATGCGCTATCTAAGGGCATTATTATCGCTGATACAAAGTTCGAGTTCGGTCTTGATGAAGACGGCAACATTGTAGTAGCTGATGAGATGCTTACACCAGATAGTTCAAGATTTTGGCCACTTGAAGGTTACAAGCCAGGCGTTACACAGCCATCATTCGACAAGCAGATTGCTAGAGATTGGCTCAAAAACAACGAAGGCCACAACTGGACATTGCCAGAGGATATAGCACAGAAAACAATCAACAAGTACCGTGAAGGATACAAACTATTAACAGGCAAGGACTTGATATAAGACCAATTGATAGGATTTAGATCCAAGCAATATAAAAACAGCTTAGAATTGTTCAGCAATGAACGTTCTAAGCTGTTTTTTATAAAAAGTCTTTTTTATTTTTTTGGCTCTCCTAGATATTTTTGACCGAAAGCGATAGCAGCGTCGATTATATATTTGACGCAAGTTTCTTCACCTAGAATTTCGCTATCAAGGCTGAGCGCATAGTTCTCATAATCGCCAAAAGTTGTATCTGTATAGTACTTGTAATAAGCTTTACGACCTTTGTCTTTTTTGTCCACAATCATATCTGCCTCATCTGCAGGATCTTTGTAAACATCAACAATTCGCTTGATTCTATATTCTCTGTTGGCGTGAATAAAAATATTAAGAGCAGGAATACCTTCTTCTGCCAAAATAATATCTGCCAATCTACCAACGATTACACATGGGCCTTCCTTGGCTTTTTCTATAACAAACTGGCGCTGGTATTTGTAAATCTGATCTTGAGGTGATTCGAAAAAGCTGTTAGAAAAAATATTAGCCATCAAAAAGTTCTCGAGTGAACTAGTTGATTCGTCCTTTTCTTTGATATATGCCTTGTCAAAACCACTCTCTACGGCAACTTGGTCAATAATAGCGCCGTCGTAGAAAGGAATATCTAAGTGATCGGCAACAATCTTGGCAATTCCGTGTCCGCCGCTGCCATATTCTCTACTAATTGTAATTACTGGAAACATAATTTACCTCCCCGTTTTCTTCGCTAAATATATTATATAATTTTACTTTTGCAAATTCAATGATATAGCACTCTTAATGGCTTATATGTTACAATAAACATAGTGGTCTTTGGGTGACCTATTAAAACTTTAATAACCAACATTTGTACTAAATGTACCAATGCTAGACAAGGAGGAAATGTAATGAAAGTTGCAGTGTGTCAGCTAGATATTAAATACGAAGATAAGGCCTACAATCTTGCGTCGGCCAAGCAATATATACAGGAGGCATCAGAAGCGGGAGCAGATCTTATTGTTTTTCCCGAAATGAGCTTCACAGGTTTTTCTATGAATACAGATTTGACGGGTGAGGAGGACGAGTACACTTCATCTGTTATGCAAGAACTTTCAGAGGAGTTCGAAATCGCTATCGGATACGGCTGGGTTGAAGGCGTAGAGGAGTGCGAAAACAAGTACACAATCGTGACTCCGGATGATGGGGAGATAGCATCATATTCCAAGATTCATCTTTTTGACCCTGATGGTGAGGATGAGCACTTCGTTCCGGGAGAAGAAATAGAGATTTTCCCATTCGACGATTTAAGTATGGGATTGGCTATTTGCTATGACTTGAGATTTGACGATGTGTTCGAGGATATGGAACCCGTAACTGATGCGGTAATTGTTGCTGCTAACTGGCCAGAGGAGCGCATTGATGATTGGAATGATCTTTTGATTGAACGCGCCAAGGAGATTAACAGTTATGTGATCGGCGTCAATTGCTACGGCGAGCAGGATGGCAGATACTACAACGGCAGCAGTGCGGTAATCGCACCTGACGGCAAGGTTATATGTCACACAGAGGGACTTGAAGATATTATTTATGCGGACATTGAGCCGGTAGAATAATGAGTATATTTGCGCAACACACAGATATGTTATGAACAAGGAGTCATAATGAAAAAAACAATTACAATATTTATTGCTACTATGTTTTTGGCTATTGTATGGAATGTTGGGGTAATGGCAGACACGGTTGAAGAAAGTCAGACTGCCACAACAATGCAGCCAACGACTAAGGAAGCCAAGAAGCATAGTTCAAAAAAGAAAACTCAACCTAAAAAGAAATACTCTCTGAAAAAGCTTAAAGTGAGAATTTCTGGCAAGAAGTTAAAAAAATACCTTAGCTCATCGGCTTTCGTTGGAAGTTCTATTGGGGTAGGACAGAAGCTTTACTTGGATTATGAGGGATACAAGTATTTGGGCCGTCCTAAGATGCTTGTGAAGGGATGCTATTCGTTTGCTAACGACAGATCTGCATCTAGCAAGTACCGCATTTCTTACGGCGGTTATACGGGACCTGCCAAGTATGTTATTAAGCGAAGTGGCGTCAAAAAAGTCTTTATAAACATGGGAACTAACGACTTGGGCGGCAGCGTGTCAGGCGTTTTTGCTTCTTATAAGACATACCTCAAAGGAATCCGAAAGGTGAACCCTAATATTGTAATTTATATTGAGAGTATGTCACCTGTTTACAGCGGCGGCCAAAAAGGCGGACTTAATAACCGCAATGTTAACTCTCTTAATGCCAAGCTTAAAAAGTATTGCGCTGGCCAAAAAAATATGTATTACATAGACATTACAACAACACTTAAAGATGGAAGTGGAGGCTTGAAACGTTCCTATACAAGTGACAGCTATGTGCATCTTACAATGCAAGGCTACAGGGCGTGGACCAAAAAGCTTGTTAAGGACGTTAAGGCTATTTTGCTACAGCAAAAAAAGGCTGCCACAGCAGTTAAGTACACAGAAAAGCGCAAACTAAAAATAGAGTATGTTAGGGCGCACAAGATTGTTAAGCAATTGCACAAAAGTACGGTGAGAACTAATCTTTTAAAGAGACTTAAAAAAATCAAATCTCAATGTGAATAAATAATAAGCTGCGTGTTAATAAACTAACAGCAACACCAACTTATGTTAATAACTAGATAAGAGGTAATTATGTTCAAAGTAGGAATACTAGGCTGCGGGAATATTGCTTCCCATATGGCCTCAGAAATTAATGAATTAGATAATGTGGAATTGTATGCAGTGGCATCGAGAAGTCAGGACAAAGCTGACGAGTTTGCTGAAAAGTGGAATGCTACTAAGGCATATGATTCTTATGACAAACTAGCAGCAGATGAACAGGTGGATCTTATATATGTGGCAACACCACATACGTTCCACTATGAGCACACTATGCTTTGCCTTAAGGCCGGACGCAATGTGTTAGTGGAAAAGCCTTTTGCCATTAATAGGACGCAGGCAGATGAGATGGTCCAGTATGCCCAGGAGCACAATTTGTTTTTGCAGGAAGCTATGTGGACTAGATTCGTTCCTCATAGGATGGAGATTGCGGATTATATTAATAGTAACAAACTGGGGAAGCTTTGCAATGTGGAGGCGGAGTTTTGCCTCAATCTGACAGGGGTGCCTAGATTGACACAGCTTGACTTAGGTGGCGGAGCTTTGCTTGACCTTGGAATTTACTGTCTAACATCGGCTGATATGTTTTTGGATGGTAGTAGTGTTACGTTTAAGGAGACAGAATGTTTCAAGTATGCAACTTCTGTTGACGGAACGGATTATATTAGATTCACTAACGAGTCAGGTCAGAAAGCCCTTCTCAAAACATCAATGATGCAGGGCGAGGCCAACTACGCATTTTTGTATTTCGAAAAGGGATACATTTATATTAACGGAATTAACAATCTTGACTCATATACAGTTTTTGACAACAAGGGTCAGGTTTTGTATGCCTCACAATCACTAGAGGGCAAGGGTTACAAGTACGAGGTACTAGCTAGCCAAAAAGCAATTGCAGAGGGCAAAAATTGCTGCGATGAAATGACAAGCCAGGATACGTTGCGACTTATGGAATGGATGGATGAGTTGCGTCAGTGCTGGAGTGTCAAATACCCAATGGAATAATTAGACAAGGAAAAACAATGGAAATATACATAATACGACATGGCAAAACATACTGGAATGACAAGCATTTGGCTCAGGGAAGTGCCGACATCGAACTTAATGAAGATGGAATAGCCCTGGCCCAAAAAACAGGAAAAGGCTTGATGGATGTGGACTTTGATGTGATATATGCATCCCCGCTGAAGAGAGCTTACAAGACGGCAGAACTTATTCGCAATGGACGAGATATACCTATTATAAAAGATGATAGATTGAAAGAAATTAGTTTTGGCGACAAGGAAGGTTCTTACTATTCAGTCAAAGAATGTAATGACGAATATTTCAATACATTTTTCAATGATCCGGCGAATTTTGAACCTAATACAGGAGAGACTATCGAAAATTTGATAAAACGCACAAAAAATTTTTTAAAAGAGGTTATAGAGCCTTGCATTAAAGACCGAAAACGCGTTATGATAGTAGGGCACGGTGCTATGAACAAGGCATTGATGTGCACTATAATGAACCACGGTAAGGAACAGTTTTGGTCAGGTGGTCTTCAACACAATCTTGCCTTTACAATTGTAGAGTTAGACGAGAATGGATACAGACTAGTTGAGCAGAACAAAACTTTTTTTGAAAAGTAGGAGGTTATTATGGCAACAGATAAGCAATTAGATGAATTCATCGCAATGATGGACCAAAAAATCGATGATAACGTTGGTAGAATCAAAGTTAAGACATCAGATGCTCAGGCAGAAGGAACTGTATCTGAGGTACATCACCACGGTAGATGTGATGTGTGCAGCCCATTCGCTAATTCAGGTGACCAGGACGCACTAGATTCTGATGACATCATCGACACAGAACAGTAACAGTTTTCAACTTAAGATAATCACAACAATCAAAAGTAGAGAGCAAGCAATAATGTATTAAAGCCCAGACTCTACTTTTACTATGTAAGAAAGAAAGGGGGATATGGAATGGAAAACAAAAATGAGTTAAATGAAATTGAATTAAAACAACAGAATAACTCTTATGATGAGAATGCAAAAAAACCAGAAGACAAATCTGAAAAAGGCCGTGATATCCCCGAACACGATTTGGCTCCTAGAAAAGAAGACTATGAGGCTGAGCTTACTAGTATTATTAATTCTAATGCGCCAGCAACAGTTAAGCTAGAACAAATCGATGATTACCACGAAAACGATATTGCCGGTGCTCTAGAGGATTTGGATCCTGCACAGAGACAGCGACTATATCGCTTGTTAGGTATAGACAGATTGGCAGAGATTTTTGCCTATCTAGAAGAGCCGGAAGAGTTTATTGAAGAACTTGATCCGGAAGTTGCAGCTGACATCCTAGAGAAGATGGAGCCGGATGATGCGGTAGACATTCTAGAGGAGTTAGAAGATGAGAAGTCAGACGAGTTAGTTGGTCTGATGGAAAACGAGGCTAGAGAAGACATCGACTTGATCCAGTCCTATGATGAGGATGAAATCGGTAGTAAGATGACAACTAATTATGTTGCCATTTATAAGGGGCTTACTATTAAAGAAGCCATGAAAAGTATGATTTCTCAAGCAGCAGATAATGACAATATTTCTACTATTTATGTAGTGGATGATGAAGATGTTTTTTACGGCGCAATCGATCTTACAGATCTTATTATTGCGAGATCTGATGTGCCACTAGATACATTAGTGACAACTTCGTATCCTTATGTTTTTGCCAATGAAACAATTGATGAAACTATTGAGGATTTGAAGGACTACTCTGAGGACTCAGTGCCGGTGCTTGATAATGATAAGCACATTCTAGGTGTAATCACATCCCAAGATATCGTCGAGGTTGTAGACGAAGAGATGGGTGAGGACTACGCTAAGTTGGCCGGTTTGACCGAGGAAGAAGATTTGGAGGAGACATTGCTTCAAAGTCTTAAGAAGCGAACACCATGGCTTATAACATTGTTGTTCTTAGGACTCATTGTTGCTACTGTCACAAGTACATTCGAGGCAGTTATTAGCCAGATTACAGTTATTGTTTTCTTCCAGTCAGTAATTCTTGGTATGTCAGGTAATGTTGGAACACAGACACTTGGCGTCACTATTAGAGTTCTTATGGATGAGGAATTGACATGGAAAGAGCAGATGGGGTTTGTGTTTAAGGAAATCAAAGTTGGTTTCTGTAACGGACTTATCGTAGGTATTATTTCTTTCATTGTTACAGGTGGATATATTCATTTTATTAAAGGGCAATCTGCAACATCAGCATTTGCTATTTCGGCATGTATAGGTGGAGCACTTTGGATTGCTATGATTATTTCGAGTTTTGTAGGCGCTATGGTTCCAATCATATTTAACAAGCTTAAGATTGACCCTGCAGTTGCCTCAGGCCCACTTATTTCTACAGTTAATGACTTGGTAGCTGTTGTTACTTACTATTCATTGGCTTGGGCATTTTTGATTAATGTTTTACATTTAGGGAGTTAATTAATGGACATAACTAAAAATCCGCTTGGCACAGAACCAATCGCCAAGCTTATTAAAAAATTTGCAATACCAAGCATTATTTCTATGCTTGTAGTTTCTTTATACAATTTGGTAGACCAATTTTTTATTGGACAGACAGTTGGCAAACTAGGAAATGCTGCAACAAACGTAGCCTTTCCTCTTACAACATTGTGCATCGCTATTGCGTTGGCATTCGGTATTGGTGGAGCTTCAGGTTTCAATCTCAATATGGGTGCAGGCCACAAAGAAAAAGCAATGTACTTCATTGGTAACGCGATTACAATGATGTTTTCGCTAGGTTTAATTGTTTCTGTAGTTTCAGAAATATTATTGGACCCTATTCTAGTATTTTTTGGAGCGCCTGCCAAGGTTCTTCCATTCGCACAGGACTACGTTAGAATTATTGTTATTGGACAGCCTTTTGTTATTATGTCTGCCGGCGGAGCTCATCTAATCCGTGCAGATGGTAGTCCTAAATATTCTATGTATTGTAATATTTCTGGTGCAGCAATTAACTTTGTGCTTGATTACATATTTGTTATGGTTTTGGGCTGGGGCATGAAAGGTGCAGCATTGGCAACAATTCTTGCTCAGTTCGTTGGCTTTGGAATCGTTGTGAATTATATGCGCAACTTCAAGACAGCCAAGCTTCTATTACATTATTTGAAGCCTAGAGTTTCAATTGTTCTTAGAACTATTCATCTTGGTATGGCTCAGTGTTTCAACCAGCTAGCAATGATGATAGTACAGATTGTACTTAACAAGTCACTAACTTATTATGGTGGAATGTCTCAGTATGGCTCAGACGTGGCACTTGCCTGCTCTGGTATTATTATGAAGGTCAACATGATTTATTTTTCAATCATAATAGGTATCAGCCAGGGAATGCAGCCTATCGCTTCATTTAACAGAGGCGCGCGCAAGTTCAACAGAGTCAAAAAAGCGTATACAACAGCTTTGAAGGTTAACTTTGTTATTTCGATAATTGCATTTGTTGTATTCCAGCTTTTCCCAAGTGAGATTATTTCTATCTTCGGTAAAGAAAACAAAATGTATATGTTATACGCAGAAAACTTCTTTAGAATTTTCTTGTTTATGACATTTATCAATGGTGTACAGCCGCTTACATCTACATTTAGTACAGCTATTGGTGAGCCGGTTAAGGGAACATTTCTTTCTCTTACACGTCAGATTATTTTCTTTTTGCCACTAATAGTAGCAATGCCTGTTATCTTTATGAATATGGGCAAGCAAGGTATCGACGGAATAATGTACGCGGCACCTATAGCTGATTTTCTATCAGCAGTAGTTTCTGTTATAATAATTAATATGATTTTTAAGAAGTTCAAAAAACTAGAGCTTGTTGATTACAACAAAGCAATTTAGGGACTTTATGACTTTTTTTGAGGAGAAAAACGTATGAGCATTGCACAAATTTTGGCGTTGATTATATTTATAACAATGTTTGTTATGGTTGTTATAGACAAAATCGAAAGACATTGGGTTACACTAGGTTGTGGCCTATTGACTCTTATTGCTGTTTTTGGCTTTGCTATGAAAAGTACGAAGGCCTTATTTGCTACGTTGAATATGCACAGCATTATCCAAAAATCTTTTTGGCATGTATCAGGTCATGCGGGTGAGGAGACTAATGGCATTAACTGGGCCACAATAATTTTTATCGCAGGAATGATGATAATGGTAGAGGGAATGGCAGAGAGCGGCTTTTTCAGATGGCTATGTCTGAGATTGGCCAAGCTTGTTCACTACAAGCCTATTCCATTGTTTGTTTCATTTATGGTTATGTCAGCTATTCTAGCTATGTTTATCGATAGTATAACTGTTATTCTATTTTTGGCAGCAGTTACAGTGGAGTTGGCCAGATTGCTCAAAATCGATCCAATTCCAATGATTCTGTCTGAGATTTTTTGTGCTAACCTCGGTGGAAGTGCCACAATGTGCGGCGACCCACCTAATATTATTATCGGAACAGCAATGAAATATTCATTTTTCCAGTTTTTGACTAACACAGGTTTGATTGCGCTGATTAGTTTGTTTTTGATTATCACATATTTCTTCCTAGTATATAGAAAGGAATTGATTGAGGAAGAGCACGCTAGCGTGGATATTTCAGGTATACCTGATCCTAGTGAGGCTATTGTAAGTCGCAAGGGCTTTGCTATAAGTTCAGTTATTTTTGCGGTTGCAGTAGTACTTCTAATTACTCATTCGATGACAGGACTTACAGTTGCATTCATCGGTGTTTTGGTTTCTGTTCTCACACTGATTGCGGCCGGCAAAAACATTTTTAAGATTTTGTCCAGAGTCGATTACAAAACACTTCTTTTCTTTATCGGATTGTTTATTGTTGTGGGCGGCTTGGAGCAGACTAAGTTCCTCGAAAGCATAGCTAATCTAATCGGTGATATAAGCGGCGGTAACCATTATATTATGGTAGCTATTATTCTTTGGGTTTCGGCAATTGCCAGTGCATTTGTTGATAATATCCCTTTCGCAGCTACTATGGTTCCTGTTATAATGACATTAACAACTAATAATGCGGATTTGAGAAATACACTTGCATGGACTCTGTCTATGGGAACAGACGTAGGCGGAAGCGCAACACCAATTGGTGCTAGTGCTAACGTTGTAGGAACATCAGTAGCGGCCAAGAACGGTTATATGATTGGCTGGGGCAAATATTGCAAAACTGCAGTTCCGGCAACAATTATTGTAATGGTTGTCTCAATGGTTGTTATTTATATTAGATACATCGGATTATAAGAGGGGTGCAGTATGGGTCAATTAATTATTACTTTGGGACGTCAATTCGGAAGCGGTGGTCATGAAATCGCTGAGAAGCTTGCGCAAAAACTTGGCATCAAAATGTACGACAGAAATATTCTCGACGAGATTGCCAACGAAAAAAACATTGCTAATCACGAGTACGATAAGTTTGATGAAAAACCCAAAATGAAGCTTTTTACTCGACACGTAAGGGGACATTCCAATTCAATGGAAGAACACATTGCCAATATGCAGTTCGATTTTATTAAGAAGCAAGCCGAAGAAGGCGAGTCATTTGTTTTGGTGGGTCGATGTGGCGAGCATATACTCAAGGATGTTGATGGAGTGATATCTATATTCGTTCTAGGTGACAAGCTAATCAAGGCTAAGCGAGTTATGCAAATATATTGCCTTGATGAAGTTGAGGCTGAGCTTAAGATGGCTAGACATGACAAGAACAGAAAGCACTATCACAATTATCACGCCGATTCTAAGTGGGGTCATTCTACAACATATGATATTTGTATCAATAGCAGCAGACTTGGAATTGATCAAACAGCAGAAGTGCTATATGATTACATCCAAAAACGCATCGAAAAACAAAACAATCAATAGATAATAAAAATACGGAATCCTTCTAAGGAGGGAAAACCAGGCGATATAACATAAAACGGCCGAGAGATAATCGGCCGCTTTATTTTTTTAGGAATTTTTTTAAAAAAGTATATGGACAAATGCATATAGATTGTGTATAATACGTTAAAGAAACACAAGATATAGTGGTTTGAACGAGGAAAACAGTAAAAATGCCCTATTTTATGGGCTTTGGAGTGGTTTTGATAAGTCGAGGAGGAAATTATGGCAACTATGATTAAAAAAGTCATCAAAAGAAATGGTGAAGAAGTTACTTTTGATGTAGGAAAAATTTTGAATGCGGTTCGCAAGGCTAACAACGAGGTAGAGCCTATTCATAAGCTGAATGAACACCAGATTGCAGCTGTAGGTAATATTGTTGTAGACAAGATTGCAGACATTAATCATGCTGTTTCCATTGAAGACATTCAGGAGTTAGTAGAGCGTGGCATTATGGAAATGCGTGGTTACGAGGTGGCTCAGAAGTATATCAGATATCGTTATACTCGTGAATTGGCTCGTAAGTCTAACACTACTGATGAAAATATTTTTTCTCTAATTAATCAGAGCAACGAGGAAGCTAAGCAGGAGAATTCTAACAAGAACCCTACAATCAACTCAACTCAGCGTGATTATATGGCGGGTGAAGTTAGTAAGGATTTGACTCGTCGTATTTTGCTTCCTGAAGATATTGTTAAGGCGCATGAACAGGGTATTATACACTTCCACGATTCTGATTATTTTGCTCAGAAGGAACACAACTGTGACTTGATCAACCTTGAAGATATGCTTCAGAATGGCACATGCATTTCTGAGACAAAGATAGATACACCTAGAAGCTTCTACACAGCTTGTAACGTAACTACACAGATCGTTGCGCAGGTTGCTTCTAACCAGTATGGTGGACAGTCATTCTCTTTGGCACACCTTGCTCCATTCGTTCAGGTATCTAGAGACAAAATCAGAAAAGAGGTTCTAGAGGAGAGCGAGAGCATCGGTATGGGATATACTGATAAGCAGGTTGAAGAGATTACAGAAAAGAGACTTAAGGATGAGATTAACAGAGGTATTCAGACTATTCAGTATCAGTTGATCACACTTATGACATGTAATGGTCAGGCTCCTTTCGTAACAATGTTTATGTATCTGGATGAAGTTCCAGAGGGACAGACTAGAGATGACCTTGCTACTTTGATTGAAGAAGTAATGAAGCAGCGTATGAAGGGCGTTAAAAACGAAAAGGGCGTATGGATTACTCCAGCATTCCCTAAGTTAATCTACGTTTTGGATGAAGATAACGTAACACCAGATTCTAAGTACTGGTACTTAACAGAGCTTGCTGCTAAGTGTACAGCGAAGAGAATGGTTCCTGATTACATTTCTGCTAAGGTTATGAAGGAACTTAAGAAAGGTGAAGTATACACATGTATGGGATGTAGATCATTCCTTACAGTTGAAGATACACAGAGAAAACCAGATGGAAGCTACAAGTTCTACGGCCGTTTCAACCAGGGTGTTGTAACAATCAACTTAGTTGACGTAGCATGTTCAGCTAAGGGTGACGAAGAATTGTTCTGGAAGATTCTAGATGAGAGACTAGAGCTATGTCACAAGGCTTTGAGACTCCGTCACGAAAGACTTATGGGAACACCATCTGACGTTGCACCTATTTTGTGGCAGTATGGAGCTTTGGCTCGTCTCAAGAAGGGTGAAACAATTGATAAGTTATTGTTCGATGGCTATTCAACAATTTCTCTTGGATATGCAGGTCTATATGAGATGTGCGTAAGAATGACAGGAAAGTCACATACAGATCCAGAGGCTAAGCCATTCGCAATGAAGGTTATGCAGAGACTTAACGACAAGTGCAAAGAGTGGAAGGAAGCTGAGAATATTAGTTATTCTGTTTATGGAACACCAATGGAATCAACTACTTATAAGTTTGCTAAGTGCTTACAGAAGAGATTCGGTATCATCAAGGGTGTTACAGACAAAAACTACATTACTAACAGCTACCATGTTCACGTAACAGAAGAAATCAATGCTTTTGACAAGCTTAAGTTTGAGACAGATTTCCAGAAGTTATCACCAGGTGGAGCTATCAGCTACGTTGAAGTTCCTAACCTACAGGATAACATCGAGGCAGTTATCGAAGTAATGAAGTTCATCTACGACAACATTATGTATGCTGAGCTTAATACTAAGTCAGACTACTGTGAAGTATGTGGATATGATGGAGAAATTACAATTGCTTCTGATGAAAGTGGTAAGCTTGTATGGGAATGCCCAAGTTGTGGAAACCGCAATCAGGACAAGATGAGCGTTGCTAGAAGAACCTGTGGATACATCGGTACACAGTTCTGGAATCAGGGACGTACACAAGAAATCAAAGATAGAGTATTACACTTATAAAACCAAGCCCACAGCTGAAAAAACTGTGGGCTTTTTTGGTGCAATAATGACTGTTCAAAAAACCTTGATAATAGTGCGTTTTTTGTTTGACACTGCATTACATATGCTTTAATCTAGTATTATAAAAAGTAAAGACATATCTAAAAAAAGGAGGCATATTATGAAGAAAAAAATAGGCGTCATTATAACTATTTTGGCAATGGTTGTCACACTGCTTGCACCTTATAAGACTGCATATGCAGGCGATGGCATGGATTTCTCAGACATAATCTACGGCCTTAATCAGGACGGAACAGTAACAGCGGGTGCATCTCTCTCAATTACTATGGGAGACTTGAACCAAAAAATACCTGGTTTTATGTCTAGATATAATTCTGGAAAAGCGGATGTTAAGTGGGAAATAGGAAACGAAGACTATTCTGATATGGAATTTTTATCTCCTACATACGACAGTGGAACATTTAGATTTAAAGTAGATAAAAAATACGCAGGCAAGCTAATCGCTTTTTCTGTAGATGATCCGGAAATGGTTAATTTGGGTGGCGAAAGACATCTAATTGTTGGCGATAGCTCTGACGAGGGCGGTTCCGGCCAGGGTGATTCAGGACAGGGCGGCAAAAGCGGCATGATTACTATTTTGGATGGCCCGGTTATCGCAAGCCTTGCTGCAACAACTGGAATATTCAAGAAGAATATTAACCTTGGTATATCCGGAAGAGCTATGTACTACTACGACGATGAACCATCTAAGACATTGTACGAAGATAATATTACAGTTAAACTTTTCAAAAACAACAAGCAGATTGCTAAGCTTACATCAACTAATAAACAGTTTGTTTTCAAAAACGTACCAGTTTCATACAAAAAGTCAGACAACTTTAAGATTCAGTTGTTTATGGTTATAAATGGTAAGGAAATCGCAGGTCCTGCTCGTTCATTTACACTTAAGTCAGACACACTGGGCAAAAATAGAGTGGTTGCAACAAAGCTATCATCTAAGAAAGTAAAACTAAGATGGGGTGGCACAACATATGCGCAGGGCTACTACGTATATATGGGCAAAAAGCTTGTGAAAAAATTGGGCAAGAAAGCTTTCAGCAAGACATACAAGAATAAGGTGCTTAATGTATCTGATTCATCATCCAAAAAAGTAGTATTAAAAATAAAGGGAAAAGCTGGAGTTGATTTGGCTAATGGTTCTACATCATTGTCAACAATATTTGATCCAGTATGGGATTAGGAACAACATTTATGAACAGAGAATCATTTTTTAAAAGCAAACCTGTCGACAAGATGGGAATATATTTCACGGAAGAAAACTACAACATAAAATCAGATGGAAGCATGGACGTCTCAGAACAACTTCAAAAAGCAGTAGGAGACGTTGTTGCTTCTAATGGATGTGGCATTGTTTTTGTACCGGAAGGCAAGTATATGCTTAGTCAGACAATTCTTATTCCTAGGGGAGTGAGAATTATTGGATACGGAGCTAGCAGACCTGTTTTTGTACTCAAGGACAATGCGGAAGGTTTCAATCAACCTAATGAGGCCAACAAGGGCGGATACAATTATTTGTTTTGGTTCGTGTCAGAAATAGCAGATCCTATGGAGGAGGCATTTGATGCTAACCCGGGAACGTTTTATAGTGCTATGTCTAATGTGGACATTGACTTGGGTCAGGGTAATGATTATGCAGTTGCTTTGAGAACGCATTATGCCCAAAACAGTGTTATAAGTCATATGCGCATTGATGTTAACTCAGGTATGAGCGGTATTTATGATGTAGGTAACTATGCTACTGACGTGGCAATTTATGGTGGACAGTACGGAATAATAAGTACTAAGTGTTCGCCGGGATGGCCTTTTGTTATGACTGATTTTAGATTTTATAATCAGACTCAGGCTGCAATAAGAAGTAGGGAAGTTGGTTTTAGTATACTTAGAACTTACGCCACATCTACACCTAAGTTTATCGATGTAGAAGATGGTTACTTCGAAAAAATATATATTGAGAATTGTATTTTTGACAGTATGAACACTTTACTATCTGTGTCTATGGACGAGAATTCTCTCACACAGATTAATATATATAATACGTTTTTGCAGGAAGTAGAGTCTGTAGTTGAGTTCTCAGATACGGGCCGAGTGGTTCCTAACGAGGACAATCAGTGCAAGATAAGAAAGTACATTCATGGCACGATTTTGAGCGATAACTTCCCAGAGAAGCAGATTCACGATCAAGTGTACAGATATGCGCTTGATGTGGATTACAAAGTGCTCGATTATTATAACAAGATTGTTGATATGTCCAAGTGGGCCAATGCAGCTGACCTTGGACTAGTCGGCGATGGAACGACTGATAATAGCGATGCAATTGAAAAGGCATTTGAGGAACACAAACATATTTATTTTCCTCAGGGAATATACATTTTTAGCAGACCTATTGTTATGCCTAAGGGCTCATCAATTATCGGTCTAAATTCTGGAACAACACGACTTGCGATTAATGATAATACAGAATGCTTCCAGGGATTTGATAATCCGCTGGGCTTTGTTCAGGCTAGTGATGACAACGTAATAACAGGTGTGGCAATTGATGCGGGAGCTAGAAACCCTCGAGCAGTTGCGCTTGACTGGACGGCTAGAACAGGACTAGTCAACGACGTTAAGTTTTACGGAGGCCATGGATCTGTTGAACCAAAAACTGGAGCGCATGTCATTCCATACAGTGTGGGTAGAATGAGTGATGCCAATCCTGAGAGAACTTGGGATGGCCAGTACCCAAGTCTTGTGATTAGAGACGGCGGTGGCGGAGAGTTCAGAAATATTTGGACAGCAAGTACTTATGCATCAGCAGGTATCCATATCCAAAACACGAATGAGGAACTAGAGTTATATGCTATTTCGCTAGAGCATCATCAACGATGTGAATTGCGTATGGACAATGTTGATGGAGCTAAGCTTTATGGAATTCAGTTCGAGGAGGAAAAAGCAGAAGGAGAGTTTGCTCTTCCTATCGAGATGTATAATTGCCAAAACATTGTTTTTGGAACTGTGTATTTCTTCAGAACTGTTTTTGTGGAAAAGCCGGCTGATTATTGTATCAAGACATACAATTGCAGCAATGTGAGATTTTATAATGTGCACAACTTCTCTCAGATGAAATATACGATCGGCAATCTTTTGCTTGATGTTAATACAGGTATAACAATTAGACCATGGCAGGCAGCATTAGTCGAGGTTAGCGGTAAGGCTGCTCCTAAGCGTGACTTGCTTGCGGAGATAGAACATTCTACTAAGCCGGTTAAGCTTTATGATGGATTTAGGTTTGCTGACGGTAGTTTTGCCAGCAACAGGGGTGACTTCTATTGGGTGGACAGCTTGGACAAGCGATTGTACAAGATTGACAAGGAGACTATGGAGTTATCGGTTGTTTTTGAATCTCCGTTTAAGATTGATTCAGTTGGATTTGATACTGAGGATAACATCATAATTGTTGGCGAGTATTCAGTTCCTATTGGAGCGACAAAGGATGGCATTGAGATAGAAGTAACACGTCCTGATGATGCTTCTGGTTCGTCTTTCCATGACTGGTACGACCAACGTGTCAAACCTGTTGTTTTTACACTTGAGAACGGCAAAATCAAACAACTTAAAAAGGTGGATATAGGAACAGTCAAGCCCAAAAGAGTTTTGTACTCTGGCAACAGATGGCGAGATGGCAATGATGTTAAGCGCATTTTGCAGTATAAGACCAAGGAGGCTTACGTGGCGCCGGATAATGTAACTATTATTCCAGACCAGTTCGACCTCATTAGAGCAACTAACTTGACTAAGAGTAAACCGGGACGCAAAGTCTACTCTGTAGATGAAATGTACAACAGAGTATATATGACAACTGTGGACCAGGATGGAAGACTAGTTGACCCTAAGGTAATTATCGAAGAAGGCATATATCGAGTGAAAAAACATAATGAGCTAATATATGTAGGCGACGATAATGTCAAAGTTTATAACGATTTCAAGTATGAACGAGAGATTGAGATGCCTGTTAGACCGTTGACCTTTGATTTTGGTGGTAACAATAAGAATACATTGTTTATCACAACAAGGGATGCGGTATATGCAATAAGAGAATAGTTAAAAAAATATAGAAGTGGGATTTTTTGCAATAAAACAAAAAATCCCACTTTTTTATAATAATAAGTCTTGCTTGTTTGGTGTGAAGTGTTAGGATAGTTCATAGCGAGAGAAACTATTCAGTTTATGTACGGAACTAATGAGAGGAGAAACTATGAAACTAATGAAAAGAACTCTTGCCTTTTTTATGGCAATAGTAATGGTAGTAGGCGGACTTGTTTTTTACAAAGCACAGCAGGATGTTGATGCAGCTGAAGCTGTAACATCAATGGATTACTATGATAATGCTAATGGTCCGGTTGTTACTGAGACGGGTGTTGCACCAGTTGACTTTGGTATAGTAATGCCTAGAATGAACGGAGAGGCTTTGAACCAGACCAACTTCAAACTTTTTGAAGGCGATGTGGAGGTTTTGGTGAAGCAGGCCAACGGTACAGGCGGTGAGTGGAAGCTTATCAACCTTGTTAAGAGTTTTGTTTTTAACGATACTTGGGGATGGGAATATCAACAGTGGACTGCAGATGCAGGCGGTTGGATTTTTTGGATGAAGTTAGAGGAAACTACAGAGGTAAGATTCCATGGCAAAACTAACGATGTCAAGCTTGACTATACATTCGAGCTCAACTCCCTTCCTAAGATGAAGGTTACGTCTATATCTACATCTGAGGGAACAATCAATGCAGACGCAACAGGTACAAGTGCGACACATTGGGGCCAGTGGACTTTTAATAACGGTGAGGCCACATACGACCAAGTAAAGGATGATATTACTATTCTTGTGGACAACCATGATGGCAAAGGTTTTGTGAACTTAATGGGCAATGCCAATTCTGGTTTTGTATGGGACAACAACTTTGGAATATACACTGAAGGAACAGGCGGACTTTGGTTTAAGGGAATCGACAGATCCTTCACTATCAGATTGCAAAAGAAGGGTGATTCTAGCGTGCATTGCGACGCTCAGGTCAATTACCAAGTAGCCAACAGAGATACATATAATCTTACAGCATATGATGGTAAGACTGATTATGATGCTAGAGATGACGCCAAAGGTGCAGTAGGATTCCCACTACCTAAGATTGGTGGAACAGAAGTAATTAGAAACGATCTCAATCTTTTTGTCTACGAGGTCAATGTGAAGGGCGAATGGATTCAGCTTAACGATATTGCTGCTAGTGGTTTTGTTTATCAGGGCAATGGTGCCAACAAGAATTCTGACAGCCAGCAGTGGGGATATTTCGTGGATCACGTTTACGGGCTTTGGTTCCAGCCGATTAAAAAGGATACGCAGATTAGAATAGGCTATCCTAAAAACGGTAAGCCGGGTGGCTCTATTGGTGACAATTATGTAGTTTATAACATTACAGGAAATCCTGATGTGGAAAGCACTAAGTCAGCAGATATGAATATTATGCTAGACGTGGACGACAATGACAATTCTAGTGGTTTTGTTCCTAGTGGATACAAGATGATTTGGAATGACGAGTTTGACGGCGACGTGCTAGACACTAATAAGTGGAATTATGAAGAAGGATTCCTACTCAAGGAAGATGATATTAATACAGCCGGTTGGGGCAACAACGAGATGGAGTTTTATTCTAAAAACAATGTTTCTCTCGAAGATGGCAAGCTCAAAATTGACTTGAAGAAGGAGACAAAGGAGTTTAGCCAGAAGGGTGATCCTTCAAAGAAGGCCACAGCTTTTTATTCATCAGGCAAGATAAATACTAAAAACAACTTCTCAGTTAAGTACGGAAGAGTTGATGTTAGAGCCAAGTTCCCTTCAGGAAGTGGTATATGGCCTGCAGTATGGATGCTACCTAACGATAACGTTTACGGCGAGTGGGCATACTCTGGAGAAATTGATATCGCAGAGGGAAGAGGTCGAGTTCCAGAAAAGATATTCGGTGCTATGCACTATGGCGCTGCTTGGCCTGACAACCTTAATACAAGTGACTTGCTAGATATAGCAGAAAACGGTGTCAAAAAAACTGACACAACTGACTGGCACGTTTATACTGTCGTTTGGGAAAACAATAATGTGAAAATATATTGTGATGGCTATTGCTATTTCAAGTGTACTAACAGCGAATGGAAGTCCAACTCAGATATGGGCAATGCCTATGCGCCATTTGATCAGCGTTTTTATCTGATACTTAACTTGGCGTGTGGTGGTAGCTTCGATAACTATCACTCACCTGGAGGAGACTTCAAGGGAGCTAACATGCTTGTTGATTATGTTAGAGTATATCAGCGCAAGGTTGATGCAGATGCCAACGAGTATCCGGACACTAATCCTAATATCAAAACAGATGGCGCCAATGACAATCTGTACGGTGACTACAAGCTCAAGGATGGCAAGACAGAACCTGTAACAACACGCAGACCTGTCACAACAGCAGCACCTGCAACAACAGCGCCGCAAAAAACAGTTGATAATAATGGTGCATTAATTAATCAGATCAAGACATCTAAGGTGGCTGTAAAGAAAGCTACGAAAAAGAAATCAGCTAAGAAAGTAAAAGTTACTCTTAAGAAAACAGTAGCCAATGCTGATGGTTATCAAGTTGCATTTTATAAGACTAAGAAAAATGCAAAGAAGAACAAAAAAGCATTAGTTAAGAAGTTGTATAAAAAGAATAAGAAGTCGTTCAATATTTCTCATAAGAAATTAAAGAAGAAAAAGACATTATTCGTGAGAGTAAGAGCGTTTAAGACTATTGCTGGAAGCAAGTATTACGGCAAGTGGTCAAGCGTTAAGAAAGTGAAATAATATGTACGGGTTTAAAACTAGTTTACATATTTATTAAGGTTTTAAAAAGAGCGAAGTTCAGTAATGAACTTCGTTCTTTTTGTGTTTTAATTGAAGTATATAAGTTATAAAAAGTTTTTTGGCTCATATTAAAAAACTATGCTGTCAGATAAGTGAAAATTGACTATATAATAATATAATTAAATTATAAAAAAGAACGGAACAATTTAATAGAAGGGAGTTGAGTGTTATGAAATGTGCGAGATGTCATAGATATGTTTCTGACTATGAGCTTAAGGAGACCAATGGAATATGTCCTTACTGTTCGCACGATATGCTTACTGATGAAATAGAAGAAAATCAAATTGGCAATCAGAGTGGTGAAAAATTTGATTGGAGTGTAAGAACTGATGATAATAGTTACCACAAGCATGTCGATGATTTGAAAAATCAATCTTTTACATGTCGAAAATGTGGCAATTTGGTTTATATAGACCAGTTGAAGAGTTATACGCTTTGTCCGTATTGTGCACATGATATTATCAGTGATGAAGAAATAAAGTGTGGTAACTGTGGGAAAAAAGTTGATTCAGAGTATTTAAGGGTCTGTGGGGGACGCTGCCAATATTGTGATGCTGCAATTTGGGTTAATGATGGAAAAAATTGTAGCAGTATAAATGACGATAGTTTCTGGGAATATCCTAAGATACATCAGAATGATGAAGAATTACATTCTGATGTAAGCTCCCAGAATGAAGAAAAGTTTGATTGGAGTGTAAGAACGGACTCTAACGATAATACAGCTAATGTTTCTAATTATAATCAATCAACTTCGTCAAAAAAATGGATGATATTTATTTTTGGCCTTCTAGTCATTGTTATAATTGCAGCTATTTCTAATAGAGGTGGTTTTAATGAAATATCGCAAGAAAAAGCGGAAGAATTAGCCGAAGATTGTTTGGGATGCAGCGATATACACTATCAAAATCACAGAGATGGGTATTGGACATTTGCACATAATGATATGGTCGGTCTTTTTGTGTATGTATGTGATGAATGCGGAGATGCGGTTACTAACAACGACGCCACAGATGGTAATGATCTTTATGGATATGATTATTTGCAAGAATGGAGAATGAATCACGAGTGTTTTAGATAAGAAAAAATTAATTACATAATATAACTGTGATGGGATAGAGAACAAAAAGAGGTGTTAAATACGAAGAAAGTAGTATTAATATTGAGTGTTTTGTTAGTATTGTCGGTGGTTTCTACAGTTTTTTCTCCGTGATGTATTGTAATGAAAAAGGTAAAGTGGAAATAGTTGATGCATCCCATATTAAAATAACAGCTTTAAATGGTGAGAACGTATGGAAAAATGGTGAGACTCATACATTTACAAGAAAATAAGCATTAAATATGTGAAAACAAAAATAGGAGGTTGTGAAAATGAAAAAAAGATTTTTGATGGCGGTATTTGTTATGTTTGCGATGATGACAAGTGGAGTGTTTTTGCAATCAACTTTTGCAAACTCGTATAAAAGATACGAGTTTTACGGAAGTGATGTCAGCAGTGTAAAAGTAAAAGGCAAAAAAATCATTATAAAAGGGAATGCAGTGTTGACACATAAACTTGATTCGGGAACTGACTCAAATTTGAAAACGTTAAAGAATAAGAAAAGAACATTTAAGATGACTTCGAAGACAAAGTTTTATTTTCTTCATTGGTCGGATACTTATAAATGTTCGAAGAAAAAAGCTCTAAAACTAATACAACATATGGGAAAACCCCAAGGCTTTCAAGTAAAAGTAAGAGGTAAAAAAATAGAGAAACTGTACATACTAGCTCACTCGGATGGGATTTAACCGGCTATAATCGGTAAAAAAATAGAGAAATTGTACATACTAGCTCACGGGACATGAAAAAAATGGTAATCAAAGTTGCTTAGAGTTTGGCAAATTGATGGAGATGTTATATATGGAACAACCAATTCAAGAGTGGCAGATGTTTCCTATAGAGGTGTTGTTAGGGCTTATTCGCCAGGTAGTTGCTATGTTTAGGCTAAGACTAGGAATGGTAAAAAAGTTAAATGTAGGGTTGTAGTTAAGAGGTATTAATGCTGACGCAGAGGAGGTGTAGTATGAAAATAAAGTTTTTTATAAGTGCTATGATATTGGGATTTGTGCTTATTGGTCTTGTTCAAGTGACAAAAGCTTCGGGATACAAGGCTAATTATGCAACTAAAACAGTAAAAATTGGCAAGAGTGAGTATAAAGTATCAAATGGACGTATTATCAGAAGAAAAAATGGTAAGACTAAAGTTATGGTTAAGAAGGCTTCTGATTGGTTTATAACTAATGGTAAGTATATATACTATGCAACCGGTGGAAAGAATTGGGGGATTTATAATAAACTTTATAGATATAATATCAAAACAAAAAAGAGTAAATATATTTTTAAAGTAGCTAAATATAATTATATAGGAGTCTATGGTAAAAAAGGTCAATCTATTTATTATCGAGTGTATGGTGAAGGTGGTTCGGGAATTAAGTTTTATGCATATGATTTAAAGAAACGTCGCAAAATAAGACAATAAAAAATAATTTTGGATAAGCAAATCCTTATTTAGTTTAAACAAAATGTTTTACAGTATCGGGGCTGCATATGCAGCCCCTTAAAATGAAATTATTATTACTTGGAAGTAGAAAGTGTTTCCAATTTTTTTTCATACAGTTTCAAATTTATCTCAACAACAGATTGATTGCTGTTTATACCAAATATTATTATGCTATCGCGTTTATCTTTGGGTGATAGAGAGGAATACTTACCTATCTGAAGTGCAACTTGCGTCTCATTTAGAGTGAAACCTGCACCAATGCAAAGTGCTAGTGTAACATTTCTGCTAGGATGCTTCTTTCCGCCTAGTATTTGATAACCGTATACTTCAGCTATTTCTGCTTTAGCAAAAACTTTGTTTTTTTTCAAACACTTTTCATCAAACATATTGTATAAATAATCTGCTAACGAAGTATCGTTGAATAAAGCTTCATTTTTGCTTAAGTAATCTTCAATGTTGTTAGATGAGTTTAATTGCTTCATTAATTCATCAGTACTTATCTGCATTCTTACCCCTCTTTTTATTCCAAGTATATAATGGTAGTATAATAGTATAATAAATGCTCGGAATTATAATAATCTTATATAATTATAGCAAAAAACAGGAAGAATAAATATGTACTCTTGGCTTATAAAAAACATATCTAGTGGCTTTGACTTTGTTAGCGTATTAAAACAAAGCGATTTGTCGTGCGTGAAGCTGTACAGAAATAAAAACACGGGCCAAAAAGTAATAGTGCGTTATATAAAAGATGGAATTGAAATATACGAAAAGTTGTTAAAAATTAGTAATAAGCATATTCCAACTATATATGAAGTGGCTCTGAATCATGATAAATCGGAAGCAATTGTTATTGAAGAGTATATTTCAGGAATGACAGTGGGGGATGTGTTAGAGAGTGGATGTTATTCGGAAGAGGGGACGAGGATTGTTATAAGATCATTGTGTGATGCACTTATAGTTTTGCATAGTATGAATATTGTACATAGAGACATCAAACCTGAAAATATTGTCATATCAGATAGCGGCGACGTTTATTTGATTGATTATAATTCTTCCAGAGAATATAAAAACGACGCTCTAAAAGACACTCGCATATTAGGAACGCATGGCTTTGCGGCACCTGAACAGTACGGCATAGGTCAGACGGATTTTAGGACGGATATATATGCTATAGGTGTGCTAATGAATGTAATGCTAACTGGTGAGCATCCTACACAAAAAATGTATGAGGGTAAACTATCAAAAGTCATTAATAAATGTATTCAATCTAATCCAGATAAAAGGTATAAGGATATTGTAGAACTGAGGGAGAAAGTATGAGCGAGTTGTTAAAAAAATGTATAAAATGTGACGCTGATATACCAAAGGATGCACATTTCTGTCCCTACTGTATGACGAAACAAACTGAGGAGCAGACACTATTAATACAAAAGCGAGCCCGCAAAAGGAAGACGGTTCTGATTGCTGTGATTGTTTTGTTCGTGTGCATCTTGGCTACTGTATTGATTGTTGCAAAAAAAATATATGACAGGGAGTATGTAACAACAGAAAAATACGGTAAATATATAGGATATTGGTTAGATGACAATCTTGATCCAGCAAAGCACCCTAATAAGTATTGTGATATTAGAATTACTAAGGTTAAAGGTAATACTATTTACATGTCGTTTGGCAAGAGTACCGAAAAGAAGGATAATAATGGAGAGTATAAACATTACTATTTGGAAAACCAGGTTGTAAGACTTAAAGATGGTGTTGGAAGTTTTAAGTGGAATGTTCAATCCTGTTATGGAATGACGAAAGGGACTCATGAGAGTGGAAAAGGAACAGTTATTCTAAAAAAAGGAAAGATTTTTGCAGAACTCAAAGGAAATAGTGATACATCCAAAGATAATTACAATATAGATATGAGTGTTGGTTTCACTCAAAGTGAAAAACATAAACAAGGTCAGAAGATGGGATTGGAGTTTTTGACTGGCAATTACTTTATTGCAAAACAATGGTATCCGGCGTTGGAAAAAAAGCAACAAAAGGACGACATATATATTTATACTTTTGCAAATGGAGGTATTATAGCTAAGTCATATCCTAAAGATGAGGAGATGATAACTGATGTCGAAATAGATTATGCTAAGGCTACATCACTATTTAGTTATTCATTTAGAGGGATGAATCAGCACACCACTGAAAAACAATTTAAAAAGTTCTATACAGATACTAATCATGATGTGGAATTATGGTTTGAAGATGAAGATGGTTGGTTGAAAGCAGATGATACGGAGTATAGTTATCTGCAAGTGTTTGCACATTTTGGAAAGGATCATAAAATAGATAAAATAAGAGTTCATGATTACATAACTTCAAAAGAATGGAATTGATAGGATTTGGGCATAGTGGAAACCGTCGCGTTGCTGTTCAAGATTGCCGAGTATCAAACCTAGAATCAAGCAAAATGCATACGAAATGGCCAACCAACTCAAATGTATGCAAATTGAAAAATTTAAAATCAAGCAAAATGCATACGAAACGGCCAACCAGCTCAAATGTATGCAAATTGAAAAATTTGAGATCAAGCAAATTGCCTACGAAACGGCCAACCAACTCAAATGTATGCAAATTGTAAAAATTAGGGATCAAGCAAATTGCCTACGGTCGGTCTGAATATTCCTCATGGAATATTCAAAGCCTTGCTCGGCGGTAGCGGAAACCGCCTCGCAATTTTGCTTCGCAAAACAAATCCTTCGGATTTGGGCAGGTCGGTCTGAATATTCCTCATGGAATATTCAGACCTGCCAAGCGCCGTCGACGCTTATTATTTGGCCGGTGATATAATTGCCGGCTTTTAGTAAGCCTGATATAGCATCGGCAACATCTTCGGGTTGGCCCAGTCTGTTGGCTGGGATTTCTTCTATTATAGAATTAACATCTTCTTGGTCTAGATGAGAATTCATTTTTGTATCTATATAACCTGGTGCAATTGCATTAACTTGAATGTGGCTTGGAGCGAGCTCCTTGGCGTAAGCTTTAGTAAAAGAATCGATAGCGCCTTTTGTTGCAGAATATGCACTTTCACAAGAAGCACCTCGATTGCCCCAAACTGAAGAAATGTTTATTATATGACCGCCACCGTTTTGCAACATAATAGGTGTAACGAACTGTGACATAAAAATAGTAGAAGAAACGTTGACGTTCCATATTTTTTGCCAGTTATCAATAGTTAGATCTCTCAACTCGCCAACAATGCTAAGGCCGGCGTTGTTAATAAGAAGGGTAGTGTTGCCGAAGTTATCTTTGATATTGTTGAGCCTCTTGATTAGCGCTTCCATATCAGCCATGTCAGCTTGATAAAAATGGCATGGGTTAGATAGAGTAGCACTTAATTCCTTAGTAGATTCCTTATCGGTATTGTAGAAGCCAATAATTTCGTAGCCTTCTTTGTCTAACATATATGCAATAGCTTTTCCTATATCTCCTGATATACCTGTTATAATTGCTGTTTTATTATTCATAGCTTTAGGTGAATTATTCACATCTCCTTCTAATTGTTTTTTAATAATAATTACTTATAGTAATAAAATAACATAGCATTATTATAAAATCAAAAACAAATAAAGTTTTAAGTGTGTTATAATGAAGATTAGTGAGTTTGATTGACATAATATTTTTGAGCAACAAAAAAGATTTACATAAAATATGTGAAAAAAATGTGAAAAAGGTTGACAACACGTAGAGAAGTGTTATAATTGTAACACATTTGTAACATTTTATTGATTCAATGATTTTGGATTAATGGAGGTAATTAGAAGATGAAATTTGATATTTCAAAGAAATTAACATGTTTTGTTTGTTCAGTTGCTTTGGTTTGTACAAGTTATGTACAGGTTCCAGCTGATGAGCTAGAAACAGAGGTTGCTAGCGCTGGTGCTACTAAGGCTATTGCAGAGTACGTAGCAGACAATGGTAATGACATTGCTGGTATGTTGCCAAGTGAAGAGACATCTCCAGTTGACAACGGAAGTACTCAGACAACTAATATGAATAATAAAATGAGCAAGGTTTTTTCGGACATTGCTATTGCTGACGTAAAGGGTGGCGAAGATAGCTATGTTAACGTTCGTAAAAAACCTAGTGAAAACTCAAAGATTGAAGGTAAGATTTATAACAACTGTGGAGCTATCATCCTTAATAAAACAAAGAATGGATGGTATCAGATTAAGTCTGGTAACTGCCGTGGTTATGTTAAGGCGTCATTCTTCAAAGTAGGTGATGAAGCTATTTCATATTGTTTGGACTCAGGTTACGTTTTTGCAACTATTAAGGGTAGTGGTGTTCACTTGAGAGAGAAGGCCAACTCTAATGGTGATGTAGTTACTAATGTTTATAAGGGTGACTGCAAGTCAATGAAAAAATACAGCAAAGACGGCAAGTGGGTTAAGCTAAGAGTTAGCGAAGGTGTTAACGGCTGGGTTTCAGCTGATTATGTAAAGGTTTCTGTAGATTTCGATCAGGCCAAAACTATCGCTGAGGAAGAGGCAGAGATTGCAGCTCAGAAGGCAGCAGAAGAAGCAGCTAGACAGGCAGAGCTTGAGGCTCAGAGACAGGAAGAGCTAGAAAGACAGCAGGAGCAGCAGCAACAACAGCAACAGCAACAGCAGCAGCAGAATGCTGGCAATAGTGGTGACAATAGCAATAACAATGCTAATGTTAACAATAACACTAACAACGCTAATGTTAACAATAACACTAACAACGCTAATAGAAATACTAACAATACATATAGAAGAACAAACAGAAGCACAAATACATATAACAGACGTAGTAATTACAGAAGATCTACTCCAACACCATCAGCTTCATCATCAAGTGGAAGCGGTAAGGGAAGTTCAGTAGTATCATTTGCTAAGAAGTTCGTTGGTAACCCTTATGTATTCGGTGGCTCAAGTTTGACACACGGAACAGACTGTTCAGGATTTACAATGTCAGTATATGCACACTTTGGTGTATCACTTAACAGATCATCATATACTCAGGTAAACAACGGACGTGCAGTTTCAATGTCTAACCTAAAACCAGGTGACTTGTTATTCTACAAGTACGGTGGTGGTACAATCAGCCACGTTGCTATCTATATCGGTGGTGGACAGATTGTTCACGCATCAAATGAGAAGGTAGGTATCACAATCAGTGGTATGGGTTCACCTTGTGCAGCAAGACGTGTACTATAATAATTAAATAAAAAGATTACAAGGCGGTTATGCAATGCATAGCCGCTTTTTTATTGTGCTTGAAAATGCATATAGTTTTTGTTAGGTGTTTGAAGAGTGTAAGTCTATGCTAATAGTTTATAATTTACATAAAGTGAATTGCTATAATTGAGATATATAAGGAACGGAACAATTGAATATTTGATGTAGCATTAGATATGCGAATCTAAGTATGATTAGGGGATGTGTATACAGTGAAGAAGTATATAATAAGAATGCCAATTGTTGTATGTGTGATTGTACTGCTTGTTATATGCGCTCAAGCGAAAACACAAGTTGCCTATCCAACGTTAAATCGCATTGTTATAAAAACAAAGGTGGCTTTGAAAACAAAGCTTAAGATGAAAAATTATACTGGAAAAGTAACGTGGAAATCACAAGATAAAAAAATAGCCACAGTTTCCGAAAATGGAGCGGTTATTGGGAGAAAGAAAGGAAGCACGTATGTGTATGCGGAACTGAAAAATGGAAGAGACCTGTGGTGCTATGTTAGTGTAAAGAAGAATCAAATAGTATTACAGGGAGAGGATATAAGGAATGATTATTCAGGAACAAACTTTATAGACTGTGAAAGTAAAAAACTATTTTTTAATAGTAATAGACGGTTGTGCTACAAAGTAAAAATGGTTAATCCCACATGGAGAACATACGAATACAAGTCAGTAAAAGTAGAAATATCATCGTATGGTGATACGCATAGATTAGCTAAACATAAATTCGGTTTAAGTTCATCAGGAGCAGCTTGGCTTGAAGGCGGAGAAACAGGTACTATTACATTGGTATTTCCTAAAAGTAAAACCAAAAAAATTGTTGACTTGAAAAAGTGGTTTAACAAACACGGTGGATACCATAATGGCAATTCTTGGCGAGGAAGCGAAGTGTTCGACTAAACCGGTAATTACTTTTTAAATCTATTTTTGAAAGTATTAGATGTAAACTATGCTATATGGAGGAATAAAGAATGAATGCAAAAAGAATTATTAAAGATATGTTTAAATATTCTGTTTTAACACTTATGGTGATAGGTTTTTTTACTTTTATTAATAGTTTCCAAACAGAAGCTAAGACAATTAAATTGTCTAATAACTCCGAGAAGTCATATGTATTTACAGCAAATGATATAGACAATGAAAAAGAAATTGATTTTCAATTCAAACTAAAAACAAAGTCAAAGGTGAAATTTTCATTTAGAGTTATTGGAGAAAATAATTTATGTGGAGTATTTTTGGAAGGTGATTGGATGCATTCCTGGGATCAATGGGCGCAATACGCACACCAAGGACTTCGAACTGAAACAGAAATATTGAATAAGGGAACAAGAAATATTACGGCATTGGCTGATTACAGAGATTATCAGAATTTTGTTAAGAAAAAAATAAAGATAATAATAAAATATAAAATTCTCGTACGTTATACCAACAAGTTAAAGATGAATAAAAAGATAACTTTAAATGTAGGCAATACTAGAAAGTTAAAAGTTAGGCCAAAACCATCAAAGTACAAAATTGATGGAGATGTTATATATGGAACAACTAATTCAAGAGTGGCTGATGTTTCCTATAGAGGAGTTGTCAGGACTTATTCGCCTGGTACTTGTTATGTTTGGGCTAAGACTAGGAATGGGAAAAAGGTTAAGTGCAAGGTTGTAGTTAAGAGGTATTAATGAAAAAATGGAGGCTAAGATGAAGAGAAGTACATTGGTTTTGTCAATTTGTTTATCGGTTTCTGTGATAGCATTGTTAGTAATAGGATTATTATTTATAAAGGGAAAAAGCAAACTTAAAGATATCAAAAATAATAATGAAAATGTAAAAAAACAACTAGAATCTATAAAAAAGGATAATGAGACAAAAGATAAAGCAATAATCGAATTAAATAAATCTTTAGCAGTAAAAGAAAATGAGATTACTGAAATGAAAAAAACAATAAAAAAGAACAAGAAAAAAATTAGTAATTTAAATGCTCAGAATAACAAGAAAAAAGAAGAAAGGAAAATGCTAAATAAATCATCAAAAGAAGTAGAGCAGGAGACTAAAGTCGAAGAAGTGTATGAAATATTGAGCTGGTTCAACGGATTGGGAGGGCCTAAATTTGACATAAATGATAATGGCAAAATAACGGATGACAGGTGCAACACTTTGAGTAAAATGGAATCATTTTTGGAACAATACTTTTCTCACACATTGACTAGAAAACTATTAGACAACGGTCAATATGAATCTCGCAATGGAAAAATGTACTTTGTTGGCGGTGACAGAGGAGCATCCCTGGATTATTTGCATTGCAATTACAAGTATAGTAGTGTTTCAGATAAAAAAAGAGTTATTAGTGTCGAGGCCTGTTATTGGGATAATTTTGAAGAATATCCTCAAAAGGAAAGAATTGAAAATAAGACTTATATACAAATAAAGGAGAATGGCAAATGGGTTTTTGACCAAATAGAATTGCCGTTTTAATAAAAGAGTTTTTGCGGGAGGTGTAAAAAATGAAGAAACAAATTAGTAAAATTATAGTAGCGTTTGTTATGTGTGTTACTTTTTTATTTGCAAGTATAGAAACTGTTACAGTTGATGCAAAGTACAACTATAAAAAAATATACTCTAGCGTTGTGGCAAGTCCAAAATCAGTATATAAGTATGCAAAGTTTTTGAAAAAATATCCTTATAATTTGTATAAACCTAAATACACTAAGCATTTTTATTACGACTTAGATAAAAATGGGGTTAAGGAATTGTTTGTTTATGATCCAAGTGGTTCCAAGAATGATGACTCACATTTTGTATTAGTTTTCACAATAAAAAACGGTAAAGTAAAGCTTTTAGGTAGTAGTGGTAGTTTTTGTGGCATAAATAAAAAGAAAAAAGTATTAATTGAACATGGACATTGGCATGGTGCTGGTGGTTCAGATGAGTACGAGTGGTCTGTTTACAAAATTAATAAGAAAAAAACAGGTTTAACATGGAAATACTATTTTGATAAGGATTATGACGGTAAATACAAGGTTTATTATCCTAAAACAGGTAAAACAAAAAAATCCAAGAAATTATATAAGAAAATGTACCGTAAGTATGTTAAAAATACAAAATATGTGTTTTACAAGTAAGCCAAGTACTTTAATTATACAATGAGAAATGCTACTCAATGATTTTGCAAAGCAAAATCATTTTCGTAATGACATTCGTCATGAATGATTAAAGTAAAAGTAGCCCATTACTTTAATTATACAATGAGAAATGCTACTCAAAGATTTTACTGCGTAAAATCATTTTCGTAATGACATTCATCATGAATGATTAAAGTAAAAGTAGCCCATTGCTTTAATTATACAATGAGAAATGCTACTCAATGATTTTGCAA
>CACYHD010000014.1:2500-27899 GCA_902774125.1 uncultured Lachnospiraceae bacterium | reverse complement strand
TTCGTAATGACATTCATCATGAATGATTAAAGTAAAAGTAGCCCATTGCTTTAATTATACAATGAGAAATGCTACTCAATGATTTTGCAAAGCAAAATCTTTTTCGTAATGACATTCGTCATATATAATTAAAAGTAAAAGCAGCAAGAAAAATTTATTTTTCTTGCTGTTTTTACTTTTAATTATGCATTTCTCATTGTATAATTAAAGTACAAATAAGATCGGAAAGGAGTGACATTATGAAGGTTAATATTTTTGGAAAGAATATTGAGGTCACTGATAGGATTCGCGAACAAGTTGAGAAAAAAATGGCTAAGTTTGACAAGTATCTCGACGAGGAAACGAAGGTTGATGTTACTTTGAGGGAGGTAAAGAAAGAACAAAAAGTAGAGGTCACAGTTTTTCTTAGAAATCACATTCTTCGAGCTGAAGAATATAGCCAAGATCTTTTTGCTTCAATCGATTTGGCTCAAGAATCAATTATGCAGCAGCTAGTTCGTTATAAGAGCAAGTTGATTGACAAGAAGAGAACAGCTAGAGAGATTTTTGAGGAAGATTATATCGAGGATTATGATTTTGAAGAACCAGTCGAAATCGTAAAGAACAAATCTTTTAATATTGAACCAATGGATGCTGATGAGGCTTGCGAGCAGATGGATATGCTTAGACATAGCTTCTACGTATTCCTTAATGACAAGACTAACGAAGTCAATGTCGTATATAAGAGAATGGACGGAAAATATGGTTTAATTGAACCAAAAATCTAAACAATAATTGAATAGATTTGATATAGCTTTGTAAATTGTATAATAAACAAAGCGCATCACATAATAGAGAGGTCGGCTACAAGCTGACCTCTTTTTCTAATGATTTTTTAATATAAGTATAATATAATATTAAAGGTTTGGAGGTAAAAAATGATGAAGGATTTTTTAAAACTCACACTAATAACACTATTACTTGCATGGGGCTTATCGTCCTTTTTTACTAATGGAATAAAGGCAGAACAAAAAGCGGACATTCCTATTACCGAAGAATACTTTCCGGATAAATATTTTAGAGAAATACTAAAGTATTGTGATAAAAACAATGATGGAGTATTAAATATAAATGAAAACAAATCATTAACTAATCTGAAAATAGAAGGATATAGTCCTTCTAATCAGAGTGATTACAATGGCTATTGCGAGAAAATTGAAAGCCTTAAAGGAATCGAAAATTTATATTATCTCAAGAAGTATACCTGTTATTGTGATATCAATGAAATTGATTTGAGCAAAAATAAAAGTTTGGAAAGTATTACCTTATGTGATACTGATGCAAATATTAAAATAGGCAAGTTACCTTTATTGAAAAAATTCTCTATGGAATCTAACAGCCGATTATATAAATTAGATTTAAGTGGTTGTCCAATACTTGATCATTTGGAACTCGTGGAGAATGAGAATTTAGAACACCTCAATATAGGTAATAACAGAAAACTAAAAAAACTTAGTACTGATTACAATAAACTTACTACAATAAAACTTGGTAAATGTAAGAGGCTTAAGAAGATATCGCTAAGGGAACTATATCTAAGTAAAGTGGAAATCAGCAAATGTACCAATCTTGAATATTTTAATTTAATAGAATGGTCCAGTCTTAAAAAGATAGATTTGTCCAATAACAAGAGTATCAAAAAGATTTATATCGGAGGTTCTAAACTAAAAAAGATAGATTTGTCTCATAACAAAAAACTCGAGGAAGTCTATATTTTGGACTCAAAATTGAAAAAAATAAGTTTTCGTAAAAACAAAGAGCTTAAATATGTTGGTTTGCGCAGAAACAAACTTGTTAAAATTGATGTTACCAAAAACAAAAAACTTGTGTATTTGGAATGTGAAAAGAATAAGCTAAGAAACATTGATGTTTCTCATAACAAAAAATTAGAAGCTTTGTATTGTCGTAAAAACAAATTGAATAATCTTAATTTATTGCCTTGCAAAAAAATAGAAAATCTTGAGTGCGATAGCAACAAAATTAGCTCTTTAAATCTAACAAAGATGAAAAAATTGAAAAAGTTGGACTGTTCTAAAAATAACATTAGCAAACTAAACGTTAGCAAGAATAGAAAACTAACCAAGTTGATTTGTTGTAGAAATAATATAAGTAGTATTAACTTGGCTAAAAATAAACGACTTAAAAAGCTTAATTGTGGCTACTGTAATATAGGGAACATAAATGTTAAGCGTAATAAGAAACTAGAATATCTTTCCTGCGAGGTTAACAAAATAAGTGAGTTAGATGTTAGTAAGAATAAAAAGCTACGTCGCCTTAATTGTAAGAAAAACAATATCACAAAACTCAAGTTAGGAAAGAATTCTGGGTTGCGATATTTAAATGCTTCAAACAACAAAATAAAGAAATTAAAATTATCGGGAATTCGTCGTCTTGATGGATTGTACTTGAAGCATAACAAAATAAAATCCATTGATATAAGTCATATGTCAACAAGGTTCGAAATGATTATCAAAGGAGATCGCAAAATGGTTGTTTATATTTAATTAAGGAGATTAGAATGAAAAGGATATTGGGAATACTAATAATAGTTTTGTCATTTGTGGCATTTTTGGATAGTACTGATTGTAATGCACTGATATTCAAATATAAAAAATTGTCGAGACCTAGGTTAATCCATCCATACCCTGGCACGGATTCGAAGGGATATGATTGTACTGGCAAGATTCAATATTTTGAAGTTATTGTTAGTAAACAACATAATGCGAAATTTAAGTACAAACTATATAGAAAAAAGGCTGGTGCAAAAAAGTACAAGAAAATAAAATTCAAGTTTGTTCAACGAGGTTATGTTAAAGAAGGACCAGATGATTACTATGGTGATATAATAGCGGATAAGTCTGTTAAAACTGGAGCTACATATTACTACAAGGTAAAAGCATATCAAAAACAAAAAAAGAAAACGATATATTCTAAAATGTCTAAGCCTTACAAGCGAATAGCTATTAGGGATGAAGGAATATTTAATGTAAAAAGTCTTACTCCAAAGTCATATACTAATCAGGTTGTGCTTAAACTCACAAGTAAATCTGACAATGGACCGATTCGCATAGGGCTGAATCGAGATGATTATGGATTCTACTATGACTGTGAATTCCCGGATTTAAATAAAGTATATGTTAAGGAATACAGTTATGACAACAAGAATTGGATTAGCACAGGTAATTGTTGGTTGTACGCAGGTCAACAAGCGTATTTGAAACTAGAATTTATTGATGGACCATATGAATATATGTGTTATGATGAATATTCTAGATTTGAAATCCATGATTTTTGGTATTATAACCACATTAAAGAGCCAACAAGAATGGATTTTGATTTGTGGGTGCACTTAAAAAAAGGATATGCTTCCTCGGATGATTGGGGAGACTGGTAAAGATTTTAGTTGGAGGTAGGTAATGAAAAGAACAACAATAAGATTAGCAAAAATAATTAGCACAGCGTTGTTTTTGGCAACAATAATAATACTAAGCGCTAGAAGTGTAAGTGCAGCTGATATTCCTATTGATGCTAAAAATTTTCCTGACAATAATTTCAGAGAAGTTGTCAGTGTTTATGACAAAGATCAAAATAAGATTCTATCTGGCGGAGAAATAAAACAAGTTACAAAGATTGAATCTTACGGATATGAGACATACAAAAAAATAAAATCATATAAAGGTATAGAAATGTTTAGTAATCTCAAAAAGATTAACTTGGAATTGTTTAATGCAAGTATGGATTTGAGCAAGAATAAAAATCTAGAGGACATAGAGCTAGATGGTGATGCTAAGGCGGTTACATTGGCTGATTTGCCTCGATTGAAAAAATTGTATTTTGCTGTAGATATCAAGTCGATTAGCTTGGGAAAGATGCCTAAGTTAGAAGATTTGGAAGTTTTTGGATATAGCATTAAAAAAATAGATTTAAGTAAGTGTAATTATTTGCGAAAAATTAGAATAAGCAGTGAAAAACTTGAAAACATTAATTTGGGAAACCAAAAGTATTTGAAAACATTTGATCTTTACGAAGAGGACAACGATAACTTGAAGAAGGTTACTATTGGCAAATGCCCCAAACTAAAAACAATTAAGTTGAGTTTCAAAGGCAAAAAAGCAAAACTAAATATTTCTAAGGCTCCAAATTTGGAGAAAGTTAGACTTTGTCATATTAAGTCTGTTAGTTTTAAGAAACTTAAGAAACTCAAAAAATTGAATATAGTAGGTTTATATTCTAAAAAACTTAGTCTTAAAAACAACAAAAAACTAGAATCATTATATTTGGATAATATAGATATACGAAGCTTAAATCTAACACATAACAGAAGACTGAAAAAAGTTACAGTTTATTCTAATCTTAGAAAAATAAACGTAAAGAATTTGAAGAAACTTATTAAACTAAATGTATCATATAATTATTTATCAAAGCTTAACATTTCTTCCTGCAAGAATCTAAAAAGTTTGAACTGCGGGGATAATAAATTGAAGAAACTAAATATAAAGAATAATAAGAAACTAACATATTTGAATTGTTCAAAAAACAAAATAAAGAATATTAAGTTTCCTCGAATGAAATATTTGAAAACTTTAAATGTTCAAAAGAATAAATTGAAAACTATTAGTGTGTCTAAGCTACATAAGTTAGTGAAATTAGATGTATCTTACAACAAATTAAAAAGAATAAACATCACTAAGTTGCGTAAGTTAGAGAAACTAGGTGTGTCTCACAATAAACTAAAAAGTTTAAATATATCTAAAAATAAAAAATTTGATGTTTTAGATTGCTCTTACAACAAATTAAAACATCTCAAGTTGGGTAAGGCTATGATTTATAAACTAAATTGTAGATGCAACAAGCTTATACGCTTAAATGTTACTAGGAATGATTATCTCAAATACATAGATTGCTCCCATAATAAACTTAAAAGCGTTAAGTTGTCTAAGAGTGTATTCTATATCAAGGTTGTTTTGTCTCACAATAAACTAAGACATCTAAATCTTTCTAATACTCGCCGTATTAAAACTCTTGACGTAAGGAAGAATAAACTTAAAAGTATCAATTTAAGAAAAATGCATGATCGTTTTAAGTGCTACGTTAAAGGAGACAAAAAACTAGTTGTATATGTTTAAGGAGGTTTAAATGAAAACACGAATTGGAATTATCGCGTTATTGTTGTCGCTGATTTTACTTTTTGACAATACTAATTGCAGTGCAGTTATTTGGAAATATAAATCATTGCCGGAAATCTATTTGTTTCATCCAGGGGAAGTTGATCATATTGGTAACAGCAATGAGGATAGTTACTCAACTGTTTTTTACTGTTCACCTAAAAGACACTACATAGCTTTTCAACTCGATGGGGAAATTTATAATTGTGGTAAACTACATTACCAAATGTATAGAAAAAAAGTTGGCAAAAAAAAGTATAAAAAAATCAAATATAAAATGATTGGTAGAGATTTTTATGATGAGGGTGATGATAGTTCTTATGATATAGTGGCGGACAAGACTGCTACCCCTGGTAAAACATATTGTTATAAGGCAAGAGCGTATATTAAGAAGGGGAAGAAAAAAATCTATTCGCCTATGTCTGCCCCGTTCAAGATGAAGGCGATTAATGAAAACGGATTGTTTACAGTTTCGTCAATTACACCAGAAACAGCTCAAACTGATAATGCAATTATTAAAGTAAAAAGCCATAAAGGAAATGTAAAAACATATTTTTATGGTGTTTTTGATTATTATGGGGCAAATGGTGGAAGTAATTGCAAGATTATATCTTACAGCTACGATAACAAAAAATGGACTAAGAGTGATAGGCTATGCTTCAAAGGAGGCAAAACGGTTTACATTAAAGTTCAGTTTGTTAAGGATGGTAAAAAGAACATAATACACTTTTCAGGTGGAAATAAGACATCATACTTCGAGTTTAACTGGGATAATGTAGACTACAAAAAAACTCATTACCACGGATCGCTTACGGGAACTGAGGGAGTATTAGATCTTGTAAGCCATAAAGGTAAGATAGAAATAGATGCTGAGGATGATAGGTAGTTATGTTCTCGGTTTTGGCTAGGAGGAAGAATGAAAGGGAAAGTTATAAAATATTTAGCTATATGCGTTGCTTTGACTGCGATTTTTAATATGGCTGCTTCAATGGTCAGCACGAGTGCTGCAGCAACGTATAAAGTTAGCAAAAAAAGTTTTAGGGACATTAATTTTTGGAATATTATAAAGAAATATGACAAGAACAAAGACGAATGCCTAAATCGTAAGGAGTTGTCCAAGATAGAAAAACTTAAGACAACTAGGTCAAATGCTACGCTATTCAAGAAAGTTAAAAGTTTGCGTGGAATTGAATATCTATTCAATCTTAAAAAAATAGATTGGTATGGAATTAAGGTGAAAACAATTAATCTTACTTATAACGAAAAGCTTAAAACCTTTAAATGCAAAAGTAATAATTTGAAAGAGTTACACCTATCGGAGCTTTCAGCGTTGAGTAAAATAGTAGTGGGCAAATGTCCTAAGTTAGAAATAGTAGATATCGATTATAACGACAAACTAAAACGACTGGATTTATCCAGAGCTAAAAACCTCAAGAAAGTATTCCTTGAGGACGTTAATATAAAAAGAATTAATATTAGAAAAAACAAAAAACTAAAAAAACTATGGATTTCTGGCAGCAATATAAAGAACATTGATGTAGCTAATAATAAAAAATTAGAATGTTTAATATTGACGCTTTCCAAACTAAAAAAACTTGATGTAAGTAAAAACAAACAATTAAAAACATTAGAGATAAATGACAATAAAATAAAAAAACTCGATGTTTCAAAAAACAAGAAACTTCGTTCTCTTAATTGTGGAAATAATAGAATAAGAACTTTAAATGTGCGAAGTAATAAAAAACTGCGATATTTGTATTGCCAGAATAACCAACTAAAGAATTTGAAAGTTTCTGGTTTGAAGAATCTAAAGGAACTTAATGTATCTTACAATAAACTTAACGCTATTAATGTCGCAAAGCTAAAGAAATTGACTGATGTAAAGGTGGGTCATAACAAAATCAAAAAATTAAATCTATCTCACAACAAAAAAATATCAGAACTCAATTGCGATAATAATAGTTTAAGTAACTTGAATCTTACACATAACAAAAAACTATATCATGTTTATTGTAAACGAAACAAAATAAGAAACTTAAAAATTAATAATCGTTTTGTAATGGAGAAATTGGATTGCAGACATAATAGATTGCAAAAAATATCTTTTGGTAAAACCAAGAATATTACGGAACTAATGGTGTCCCACAACAAACTTAAAAAGCTAGACTTATCCAAGATTAAAAATATAGCTTATCTATATGTAAAAAACAATCCAATGAAATCAATCAATATTCGACATATGAAAAATAGATTTTCTATGTATATTGAGGGAAACAAAAAGCTAAAAGTATATATTTAAAGGAGCTTTTATGAAAAAAAGATTTAGAATAATTTCGGTTATACTGGTGATGGTTATAGCCTTTGGAACTATCCGATGTGATGCATTAGTTTACGTTTACAATAAACTCTCTAGACCAACTATGTGTCATCCAAAGGAAATAGCGCGTGGTGGCTCAAGGTCATGTTTTTATTGTTCCAATAAAAAACATTATTTGGAAATAAAAATGAAAATCGGAGATGATGACTACAAAACAAAGTTTAAGGTATATCGTAGAGCTGCAGGCTCAAAGAAATATAAGAAAATCAAGGTGAAAAACAAAGGTCACGTGTGGAGTGATTTTGATTGGGGTAGTAACAAAACGCGAAACGTTTTTATGGATTACACAGCTAAGGCGGGTAAGACTTATTATTACAAGGTTAAGCTTTACAGAAAGCAGGGCAAAAAAACAATTTATTCGCCAATGTCCAAGCCTTTCAAAATGAAAATGACTAGTGACACAGGCATATATAAGGTTAAGTCAATCACAAAGCCTTCATTAGGCGTTAATCAAGTAACTGTTAAGGTGACAAGTAATAAGGGGAATGCAAATACTTATTTTCCTTCTTACGGCGATGAGTGGACTTATCGCAATGGCAAGGAATCGTATGATTGTAAGCTTGTGGCGTATAGTTTTAATAACAAAAAATGGATTGCAAATAAAAAGGGAACTTTGAAACCAGGTAAATCTATATATTTGAAATTCCAATTCGATAAGGATGATGAAGTTGACTATAAGGGTGCTACAGGTAAAAAGTCCAGGTTTACAACATCTGAAGGAATGGATTATTGGGGTCATTACAAGAATGAAATAACTGACCAATACGTATGTTTTGACTTGATTAGCAAAAAGGGAAAGGCAGAGATTGATGCTTTAGACGATATGTAGTCGGCTAATTATAGCTGATTAGTTGGTTAATTACTGTTGTTCTAATATTTGTCAGATCATTTGTTAACATTTAGTTTACAAATTTCTCACACAACGTTTGTTGAATATGCATATTTCAGGTGTTAGAATGTTTCAAGATGGCTGAGATAATCGTATTTAGTTGTTTGAAGAAATTACGGTTATATCGGAAACCACAAAGAACGAAAGGAGATTATAACTTAATTGCTACATTGTTTTTGGCAATAAGTTATAAAAAACTAAAATGAGTTTATTAACAAAAGTTATGGGTACTAGAAGTGAGAGAGAGTTAAAAAGACACGCTCACACTCTAGAAAAAATCTTGAGCTTAAAGCCGGAAATGGAAAAGCTTACTGAAGAAGAGATGAAAGCCAAGACAGAGGAGTTCAAGGCTCGTCTGGAAAAAGGTGAAACATTAGATGATATTTTGCCAGAGGCATTTGCTTTGGTAAGAGAAGCTACACGTCGTGTTCTTGGAACAGAGCATTATCCTTGTCAGTTACAAGGTGGTATTATTCTTCACGAAGGACGTATCGCCGAGATGAAAACTGGTGAAGGTAAAACACAGACATGTTTGCTCCCAGCATACCTTAACGCATTAGAGGGCAAAGGTGTTCATATCGTTACAGTTAACGAATACCTAGCTAACCGTGATGCTGAGTGGATGGGACAGGTTCATAGATATCTTGGTCTTACAGTTGGCTGCGTTCTAGCAGAGATGGATCAGGATGATAAGAGAGACGCATACAATTGTGATATCACATATATTACTAACAACGAATTAGGTTTTGATTACCTAAGAGATAACATGGTAGTTTACAAGGAACAGCTTGTTCAAAGAGGACTACACTACGCTATCGTCGACGAGGTTGACTCGGTTCTTATCGACGAGGCTAGAACACCTCTTATTATTTCAGGACAGAGTGGTAAGTCTACTAAGCTTTATGAGATGTGCGATATTCTTGCACGTCAGATGGAACGCGGTGAGGCTTCAACAGAGCTTTCTAAGATGGATGCCATTATGGGTGTTGATCAGGAAGAAGATGGTGACTTCCTTGTTAACGAAAAAGATAAGATTGTAACACTAACAGCACAGGGTATTGCCAAGGTTGAGAAGTTCTTCCACCTAGACAACTACGCTGATGCAGAAAACTTAGAGATTCAGCACAACGTTATTCTTGCTCTTCGTGCTCACAACTTGATGCACAAAGATCAGGACTATGTTGTAAAAGATAACGAAGTTCTAATCGTAGATGAGTTCACAGGTCGTATTATGCCAGGTAGAAGATATTCAGACGGTCTTCATCAGGCTATCGAAGCTAAGGAACACGTTAAGGTTAACAGAGAGAGCAAGACACTTGCGACTATCACATTCCAGAACTTCTTCAACAAGTATGCTAAGAAGTCAGGTATGACAGGTACAGCTCTTACAGAAGAAAAAGAGTTTAAGGATATTTACGGAATGGACGTAGTAGAAATTCCTACTAACGTTCCGGTAGCCAGAATTGATCACGAAGATGCCGTGTTCAAAACTAAAAAGGAAAAGCTACACGCTGTTATTGAAGAAATTGTTGAGGCTCACCAAAAAGGACAGCCAGTACTTGTAGGTACAATCAACATCGATTCATCAGAAGAAATCAGTGCACTTCTCAAGAAACGTGGTATTAAGCACAACGTACTTAATGCTAAGTTCCACGAGATGGAGGCTGAAATCGTAGCAGATGCAGGTCGTCACGGTGCTGTAACAATCGCTACTAACATGGCTGGTCGTGGTACTGATATTAAGCTAGACGATGAAGCTAGAGCAGCAGGCGGTCTTAAGATTATCGGTACAGAGCGTCATGAGTCTAGACGTATTGATAACCAGTTGAGAGGTCGTTCCGGTCGTCAGGGTGACGTCGGTGAGTCAAAGTTCTTCATCTCACTTGAAGACGACATCATGAGATTGTTTGGTTCAGAAAGACTTATCGCAGTGTTTAACACACTTCGAGTTCCTGAGAACGAAGAGATTCATCACAAGTCTTTGACTAACACAATCGAGCGTGCCCAGAAGAAGATTGAGGGTAACAACTTTGGTATCAGAAAGAACCTTATGGATTACGACAAGGTTAACAATGACCAGAGAGAAATTATATACGCAGAGAGAGCCCGCGTTCTTAACGGCGAGGATATGAGAGATTCTATCGTTAAGATGATGGGAGAAGTTATCGATTCTCAGATTGACCAGTTCGTAGGCGATGATCAGCCAGTTGAGAAGTGGGATATCGAAGGTCTTCGTCAGTCATTGTTCGAGATTATTCCTATGCACATTCAGATGAGCGAGGAGGAGCGCAACAATCTTTCTAAAGCTGAGTACAAGCAGATTGTTAAGGAAGCAGCTCTCAAGGCTTATGAGGCTAAGGAATCAGAGTTCCCTGCTCCAGAGCATGTTCGTGAACTAGAGCGTATGGTACTTATGAGAGTCATCGACCAGAAGTGGATGGATCACCTAGATGACTTAGAGCAACTCAAGCAAGGTATTGGACTTGCGGCTTATGGCCAAAAAGATCCAGCAGTAGAGTACAAGATTCAAGGTTTTGAAATGTTTGGATTTATGATTGAGGCAATCAAGGTTGACACAATCAAGACGCTATTCCACGTTCAAATCGAACAGAGCGTAGAGCGTGAAGAAGTTGCCAAGGTTACAGGAACTAACAAGGGCGACGGAGAAGAAGTTCACAAGCCAAAGGTACGTGAGACTGAAAAGGTATATCCCAACGATCCATGTCCATGCGGTTCAGGTAAGAAGTACAAAAACTGTCACGGCAGAATGTAATTAAATATTAAGAGACTGTTTTTAACAGTCTCTTTTTTTATGCCGTAATAGTAAAGCACAACAGACATTAGTTAGTGTTGACAAAAAAAGAACATAATAGTATCATTGTATTAAGCAAGTAATACAGTGAGAAAAAAGGAAAGCAATGAGTGATTATATTTTTGACAATGAAAGACCTATATACGTCCAATTAGTGGAGATGATTCGTATAGACATAGTATCTGGCAGGTATAAACAAGGTGAGAAGATACCATCAGTTAGAGAGTTAGCCCTTAAGATGAAGGTTAATCCTAACACGATGCAAAAAGCGCTGTCAGAACTCGAAAGCGAGGGACTAATCTATACGGAGCGCACTAATGGCAAGTTTGTCACAGAGGACAGTGCTCAGATAGAGAGGATAAAAGAAAAACTGGCTAGTGACAAAGTTGCGAGTTACTTAGACAGCATGAAGTATATCGGACTAAGTTACGAGGACGCGCTAGAGTACTTAAAAAAGGCTGAGAAGAAATAGATTATAACGATACTTATCATACAAGCAGAAGGAGGCAAAAATGAAATTAGTAGAGTGCAAAGATTTGTGCAAACAATATGACAAGAAAGTTGTGTTAGAGAATGTGAATCTAACAATACCTAGCGGTAAGATTGTAGGTTTGTTAGGCAAAAACGGAAGTGGTAAGTCAACTTTGATTAAACTTATCAACGACCTGCTTACTCCTACTTCGGGAGAAGTTTTAGTGGAGGGCAAGAAGCCGGGCATTGAGTCTAAAAAGATTATTTCATATTTGCCTGAACGCACTTACCTGGACAAAACTATGAAGGTCAAGCAAGTTGTTAAGTTTTTTGAAGAGTTTTACGAGGACTTTGATAGAGAGAAAGCTTGCAGATTGATTGATGACTTAGACCTTGATCTCGACCAAAAGATTAGTCATATGTCTAAGGGTATGCAGGAAAAGCTTCAGTTAGTTCTTGTGATGAGTAGAGATGCAAAGCTTTACATATTAGACGAACCACTAGGCGGCGTGGACCCTGCGACAAGAGATTATATACTAGATACTATTTTGACTAACTTCGGTGAGGATTCAAGTGTGTTGATAAGTACACATCTAGTCTCAGATGTAGAGCGAATACTAGACGAGGTTATATTCCTAGGAGATAAGAAAGTGACTATGTCAGGCCCCGCGGACGATATTAGAGAAGAGGCCGGCGCATCAATTGACGAATTATTTAGGAGGACATTTCGATGCTAAAAAATTTATTAAAATATGATTTAAAATGGGTTTATAAAGTAGTTATGGTTTTTTACGTTTTGTCAGTAATATCGGCTGCATTTACTAGACTTTTTTATAGCGTTGAAAATTCTGTTTTATTTTCTGTACTAGGCGGAATCTTCCGAGGCATTTTAATCGGTCTTTTGATTAATGCACTTATAAATGGTCTTATAAGATGTTGGGTTAGATTTGCGACTAACGTTTATAAGGATGAGTCATATCTCACACATACTCTTCCGGTGGCCAAAAAAACAATATTTTTGTCCAAGGTAATTACAGCTATAGTATGTTCGTTCACATCTGTGTTAGTTGCTTTGCTAAGCGTCTTTATAGCTTTTTATTCTGAAGCTAACATGAGTGCGCTGAAAAAATACTTAAAGGTTGCCGCTAGCACATATGATATGTCAGTGTTGGGGTTCTTGTTAGTAGTAGCAATAGTTGTGTTTTTGGAAATCGCATTTGTTATGCTAGTGGGCTATACGGGTATTATAATTGGACACAAGTTTAGCAAAAATAAAAACTCACTATCTGTTATTATTTCTGTAGTGCTTTATTTCATAACATCATCTTTGACATTAGGTATTGTATATATTGTCGGCTTGTTTAATAAAGGTGTAATGAACATTATCAACACAACTGATATTGTTAATATGAATGCTATCAAAACTGTAATGTTTGCTGGAATTGGAATTTATTTGGTGTATAATATTGTATACTACATTGTTGGAAGAAAACTTCTAGATCAAGGCGTCAATGTAGAATAATATTTAGTGAGAATTGTAAATGATAGAGTTAGAACAGTACAAACAAGAACTTAATACATATGAGGACAGAGTTCCGGAGCTTGCAAAGTCTTTTAAGATAGAAGAAAAAGAAGCAAGAATTGCGGAGATTGAAAAAGACATGGAGAGACCAGACTTTTGGGATAACGCAGAGCGCTCTCAAGGTCTCATGAAAGAACTTAAGGGATTGAAAAACAGTCTCAACCAGATCAAGTCACTGACAGATGCCTACGAGGAGTTGATTATGACTATCGAAATGGCAGAAGAAGATGACAGTTTTATTACTGCAGAGGAATTGCGTGGCAATCTGGATAATTTTATTGCTGAGTTCGACGAGGTTAAGATTTCGGCTCTTCTCTCAGAAGAGTATGACGCGAACGATGCAGTGATAAAAATCAATGCTGGAGCTGGCGGTACAGAATCTTGCGACTGGGCCAGCATGCTTTATAGAATGTATACACGCTACGCCGAGTCTCACGGTTTTACCCACGAGGTTATCGACTTTTTGGACGGAGATGAAGCGGGCATCAAGTCTATAACATTTATGGTCAAGGGCGTCAATGCCTACGGTTATCTCAAGTCAGAAAAAGGTGTGCACAGACTTGTTAGAATATCACCTTTCAATGCACAAGGTAAGAGACAAACATCTTTTACATCGGTGGAAGTAATGCCTGAGATAGAAGAGGACCTAGACGTGGAAATCAACGATGACGAAATCCGCGTGGACACATATCGTGCTAGTGGTGCTGGTGGTCAGCATGTCAATAAGACATCATCCGCTATCCGCATCACCCATCTTCCTACCGGTATAGTGGTGCAGTGCCAAAACGAGCGCTCACAAACCAAAAACAAAGACATGGCTATGAAAATGCTCAAGTCACAGCTCTACATAAGAAAAAAAGAAGAGGAAGCTGCCAAGCGCGATGACATTAGAGGCGAGGTCAAAGAAATAGGTTGGGGCAACCAAATACGTTCATATGTTATGCAACCATATACACTTGTTAAGGACCATAGAACTAAGTGCGAAGTGGCAGATGTTCACAAGGTGCTAGATGGCTACTTAGATCCGTTTATTAACGAATATCTCAAGTGGATTCATTCCTAATTGTTTTTGGCGACAGGGCAACAACATGAATCCAGACTGTTGAGTAACGCGCAAAACCAAATAATAAAAAGTAGATTTTAGTTGATAAAAGAACAATTATTTGGTAAATTATTTGTTGATACTTTAAAAGGAGATAATCTTATGGTAAAAGTAGCAATTCTAGGATACGGAACAGTAGGTTCAGGTGTATTCGAAATAATCAAAGAAAATAACGACGTAGTAAACGAGAAGTCACTTAACGACATCGATATTAAGTATGTATTGGACTTGCGTGAATTTCCGGGAGATCCTTGCGAGAATGTTCTAGTTCACGATTATGATGTAATACTTAACGACCCAGAGGTTGAAATTGTAATCGAGGTTATGGGTGGACTTCATCCTGCATATGAGTTTGTTAAGGCAGCTCTAGAGGCAGGCAAGAGTGTTGCTACATCTAATAAAGAATTAGTTGCCAAGTATGGTGCTGAGCTAATTAATATTGCTAAGTCTCACAAGCGTAACTTCTTGTTTGAGGCTGCTGTAGGCGGTGGTATTCCTATCATTCGCCCTATTAACATGCATATTACTGCTGATAGAATTCAGCAGATTGCTGGTATCATGAATGGTACAACTAACTATATATTAACAAAGATGGAGAAGGAAGGCGCTGACTTTGACAGCACACTTAAGCAGGCTCAGGATTTGGGTTATGCTGAGCGTAATCCGGAAGCTGATATCGAAGGCTTCGATGCTGTTAGAAAGATTGCTATCCTTACATCATTGGCAGTTGAAAAAACTGTTAACTTTGAAGAGATTTATACAGAAGGAATTTCTAAGATTACTTCTGATGACTTCAAGTACGCTAAGGCTATGGGCAAAACAATCAAGCTTATTGCCGAGAGCAAAATAGATGGAGACAAGGTTGTTGCAGGTGTTGCACCAATGCTATTGTCAGAAGATCATCCACTATATTCTGTTAACGGTGTAGTTAACGGTATTCTTGTTAGAGGTAACATGGTTGGAGATCTTGTTTTTATCGGTAGCGGTGCTGGTAAGCTTCCAACAGCTAGTGCGGTTGTTTCTGATGTGGTTGACTGTATTCGTCACCTTAACACAAGCACAACAATTATTTGGGAGGACAAGAAGCAGGAGCTTCAGAGCTTCCAGGATTCAGTGAAGAGATTCTTCGTTAGAACAAAGGCTAGTCAGCCTGAGATTAAAGAAATTTTTGGCGATGTTGAGTACGTTGACGGTGGAATGGCTGGAGAAGGCGGTTTCATTACAGGACCATTGTCAGAAAAAGAATTCGAGATTAAGGCATCAGATTTAGGAAAGATTATTTCTAGAATCAGAATAGCTGACTAATAAAGTGTAGTATTTGGATTAAAAATAGTAGGGGTAAAAAATGAATTGTAAAGTTTGTAAATTTGGTGGAAGTTCACTTGCAGACGCAGGACAGTTTAAAAAGGTAGCTGATATTATCAACGCAGAAGAAGAGAGAAGATATGTCGTTGCATCAGCTCCTGGTAAGAGAGACAAAAACGACATTAAGGTAACAGACCTTTTATATGATTGCTATGACAAGGCTGCTAACGGTGAGGACTTTGATGAGGTTCTAGCCAAGATTAAGCTACGTTATGACAATATTATTAAGGATCTTGGTCTTGTAGATTTTGAGTTAGATGAGGACTTTGATAAGATCAAAGCTTCATTCAGCAATATGGCAGGTCGTGACTATGCAGCAAGCCGTGGAGAATATCTTAACAGTAAGATTCTTGCAGCTTACTTGGGTTATGACTTTATTGACGCTGCTAAGGTTATCTTTTTTGACGACCATGGTAAGTATGACTGGGAGAAGACTAGAGAAAAACTTCGTCCTCTTCTAGAGGCTACACCTAAGGCAGTTATTCCAGGTTTCTATGGTTCAATGCCTAATGGAACTATCAGAACTTTCTCAAGAGGCGGTTCTGACGTTACAGGTTCTATCGTGGCAAGAGCTGCTAGAGCAACATTGTATGAGAACTGGACAGACGTTAGTGGTTTCCTTATCGCTGACCCTAGAGTAGTCAAGAATTCTCAGCCAATCAAAACTATTACATATACAGAACTTAGAGAGCTTGCATATATGGGTGCATCTGTTCTTCACGAGGATGCTATTTTCCCAGTTAGATCTGCAGGTATCCCTATTAATATTCGCAATACAAACCGTCCACAGGATCCGGGCACAACTATTCTTTCTGAGACAGCAGAACCATGCGAGCATATTATCACAGGTATTGCAGGAAAGCGTGGTATGTCTGTAATCAATATTGAAAAGGACAAGATGAACAGTGAGATTGGTTTCGGTAGAAACGTACTAAGATCACTTGAAAAGAACGATGTAAGTTTTGAGCATATACCATCTGGTATCGACACAATGAGTGTTGTTATTCAGACAGATGCACTTACAGGCAAAGAGACAGCAATCCTAGATGAAATTCATAGCAGAGTTCATCCAGATCAATTATATATAGAATCAGATCTAGCCCTAATTACTATTGTAGGTAGAGGTATGAAGAGTGCTAGAGGTACTGCAGCTATTCTTTTCACAGCTTTGGCAGAAGCTAGAGTTAACGTTAAGATGATTGACCAGGGATCTTCTGAGCTTAACATCATTATCGGTGTAGCAGAAGAAGACTTTGACATTGCTATGAGAGCAATCTATGATGCTTTTATCAAAATTGAGAGATAATAAAAAACTGTTTTAGTTATTATCAATATGGTGTAAAATAAAACTGAATACATCTTCGAGGCAGGGTTAGATTCCCTACCGGTCGTAAAGTCGACAAGCCAATAATTGGCATGATATGGTGCAATTCCATAACCGACAGTATAGTCTGGATGAGAGAAGAATAAATAATGGTTTATGCTTTTAGAGTATAAATCTATAGTGCGTTATAATTGTAATTTAACCTCGGAGTGTATTGTATTTATTACAAGTAATCCGAGGTTTTTTATTGCATAGTTTTGCATAGATTAAATTATGCACTTAAAAGAAAGATGTCTTAAAGGAATAAAAATGAACGATAGAGATTATATGCTAAGAGCTATCGAACTGGCAAAGAAGGGAGCTGGTTTTACCAATCCTAATCCGCTAGTTGGTGCTGTGATTGTTAAGGATAATCGAATAATAGGAGAGGGTTATCACCAAAAATATGGAGAGTTGCACGCTGAGCGCAATGCGATTGCAAGCTTAAAGGAATCAGCCAAAGGTGCAACTATCTACGTAACACTTGAACCTTGTTGCCATTACGGCAAGACACCACCTTGCACAGAAGCTATTATTTCGGCTGAAATTTCAAAGGTAGTTATCGGTTCTAGAGATCCTAATCCTAAGGTATCTGGCAAGGGTGCTCAGATTCTTAGAGAAGCAGGAATAGAAGTGGTAGAAGATTTTTTGAGAGATGAGTGTGATAAACTTAACGATATTTTTTTCCACTACATAACAACTAAGACTCCTTATGTAGTTATGAAGTATGCTATGACAGCAGATGGCAAGATAGCAACTAAGACTGGAGCATCTAAGTGGATTACAGGCGAAGAGTCTAGAGCGTTAGTTCAAAAAATGCGCCATAGATATGCAGGTATTATGGTTGGAATAGGAACAGTGCTCGCGGACAATCCTATGCTTAATACTAGAGTGGAAGGTTTGACTAGTCCTACTAGAATTATTGTAGACACTAATCTTAGAACACCACTTGATGCAAATGTTGTTACAACTGCTAATGAATACGCGACTATCATTGCTTACAACAACGGTGATGAGGATAAGATAAAACAACTAGAACAATCTGATGTCACACTTGTTAAATGTCCTCTTGCTGATAATCACGTAGATTTAAAATATCTTATGAAAGAGATAGGTGAAAGAGGGATTGATAGTATTCTTTTAGAAGGCGGTGGAACATTAAATGAGAGCGCTCTTGGATCAGGAATAGTTAATAAACTCTTTGTTTTTGTAGCTCCACAGATTTTTGGTGGCGAAAAAAGCATGTCTCCAGTAAGAGGAGAGGGAGTGGATACTCCAGCTGAAAGTGTAAAACTTAAACTGGTAGGTGTTAAACAGATAGATGAAGATTTGTTGATTGAATACAATGTAAGGTGAAAAAATGTTTACAGGAATTATAGAAGAGTTAGGTACAATAAAAAATATTTCAATCATGGGCCACTCGGGCCAGATAATTATAGAGGCCGATGAGGTGTTAAAGGGTACAAAAATTGGCGATAGTATTGCCGTCAATGGAATATGTCTAACTGTTACATCTCTTATGCCCAATGCCTTTAGCGCAGACATTATGGCAGAGACTGTAAGACGAAGCAGCCTTAGTACTGCCAATAAAGGTGACAAGGTAAACCTTGAAAGAGCAATGGCTGCAGATGGACGTTTTGGTGGCCATATAGTTTCAGGACATATAGATGGAACCGGAACTATCACTTCGTACCAAAAAGAAGAGAATGCTATTTGGGTTGAGATAGAAGCAGAGCCTAAGATATTGCGACTTATTATGGAAAAGGGCTCTATTAGTATAGATGGTATTAGTTTGACAGTTGCTAGTGTGGGTGATAGGAGTTTTAAGGTTTCTGTTATTCCACACACCGGCGAGATGACAACCCTTCTTAAGAAAAAACAGGGTGACCTGGTCAATCTGGAAAACGATGTAGTAGGTAAGTATGTTGAGAGATTGCTTGGTTTTGAAAACAGAGAAGAAAACAAGAGCAACCTGACACTTGATATGCTAGAAGAATATGGCTTTTAATTAAGCTTTTACATAAATAACAAGCTAACAAATATAGGAGGTAGTGATGAGCGAACAGTATAACACTATAGAAGAAGCTTTAGAGGATCTAAGGAATGGAAAAATCATTCTTGTAACAGACGATCCGGATAGAGAAAACGAAGGAGATATGATATGTGCGGCTGAGTTTGCTACACAGGAGAATCTTAACTTTATGGCTTGCTATGCCAAAGGTTTAATATGTACTCCAATGAGCATAGAACTAGCAGCCAAACTTGGATTGCCACAGATGGTTTCTGAAAACACAGACAATCATTCAACAGCATTTACAGTTTCTATAGATCATAAGAATACAACAACAGGTATCTCAGCAGCAGAGCGTTCTTATACAATTATGAAATGTGTAGAGGAGGATACTAAGCCAGAGGATCTTAGAAGACCTGGACATGTTTTTCCACTAGTTGCCAGAAAAGGTGGCGTGCTAGTAAGAAACGGTCACACAGAGGCGACAGTTGATTTGATGCGTTTAGCAGGACTTAAGGAGTGTGGAATATGTTGTGAAATCATGGAAGATGATGGCACAATGATGCGTACTCCTAATCTATGGAAATTGGCCAAAAAGCATAATCTTAAATTCATAACAATAAAAGAATTACAGGATTATTGCCGTGTTCACGAAAAACATGTTGTGCGTGAAGCCAAGGCTCATATGCCAACTAAGTATGGTGACTTTCAGATTTGTGGATATGTTAATGACATAACAGGAGAGCACCATGTTGCTTTGGTTAAGGGTGACATCGGAGACGGCGAGGATGTTCTATGCAGAGTTCACTCAGAGTGTTTGACAGGCGATGCTTTTGGCTCTAGAAGATGTGATTGTGGTGAGCAGTTACAGAGTGCTATGCGACAAGTTGAAGCCGAGGGAAGAGGCGTTATTCTTTATATGAGACAAGAAGGACGTGGTATCGGTTTGATTAATAAGCTAAAAGCATATGTGCTTCAGGAACAGGGACTGGATACTGTTGATGCAAATATCGAATTAGGTTTTGCAGCCGATCTTCGCGAGTACTGGGTTGGCGCACAGATTCTATCAGACATCGGAGTTAAATCTCTAAGATTACTTACTAACAATCCTGATAAGGTTTATGGCCTAGAAGGTTTTGGACTTGAAATCAAGGAGAGAGTACCTATCGAGATTGACCCACAAGAGTATGATCGTAACTATATGAAAACTAAACAAGACAGAATGGGACATATCTTTAACAAGATTAAATTATAATTATTGAAATTAATGGAGGAAAAAACAATGAAAAACATTAACTTGGTAGAAGGAAAAGTAGTAGCTAAAGACGGAATGAAAGTAGGAATCGTAGCAGCTAGATTTAACGAGATTATCGTTAACAAGTTGTTAGGCGGTGCAGTAGACGGACTTGTCCGTCACGGTGTTAAGGAAGAAGACATCACAGCTGCATGGGTTCCAGGTGCTTTTGAAATCCCAGCAGTAGCTAACAAGATGGCTCAGTCAGGTAAGTATGATGCAGTTATCTGCGTAGGCGCTGTTATTAGAGGAGATACAACTCACTATGACTATGTATGTAATGAAGTTTCCAAGGGAGTTGCACAGGTTGGTCTTAATACTGGCGTTCCAGTTCTTTTCGGCGTTATTACAACAGAGAACATTGAGCAGGCTATCGCTCGTGCAGGAAGCAAGGCCGGTAACAAGGGTTACGACTGCGCTCTATCAGCAATCGAAATGGTGAATTTAATTGATCAACTATAATAAACCCACATTAGTTTTTGACTATGATGGAACTATCCACAATACTATATTGATATATCAAGAGGCATTTAACCAATGCTACAGATGGCTAGTAGATAATAAATATGTTCAGGAAGAAAATATTTCTCCTGAACGTATTTCTAGTTGGCTTGGCATGAATGCTAGAGATATGTGGAATTCATTTCAGCCTGATCTTTCACAGGAGATAAAAGATATTGCAAGTGCTAAGATTGGCAGTGAAATGATTTCAGGGATTTTAAATGGGCGTGCTAAGTGGTATCCTAATACAGTACAAACATTGCAGCAGCTCTTGACAGAAGGCTACAATATGGTTATTTTAAGTAATTGTAAATCTTCTTATAGAGATGCTAATTGGGCAACTTTTAAGATGGAGCGTTTTTTTGAACGCTTCTATGATTGCGAAAGCTATGGTTTTGCCCCTAAAGAGCAGATTATAAAAGAAATTGCAGGTGACTATCCGGCACCTTTTGTAGTTATAGGTGACAGGGACAGTGACCTTAAAGGCGCTAAGTCTATTGGCGCAAAGTTTGTTGGGTGCAGTTATGGATACGGCACTGAGGAAGAACTAAGTGGTTCTGATGGGATAATTGACTCTATTGAGCAGCTGCCCCAAAAATTAAAAGAACTGCTAGGCTAAGACAATTATTAAAAAACAAAAATATCAAGAGGTAGTAATGGTTTTTGAATCTTTATCAGAAAAACAAACATTTGATTTTGCAAAAAGTCTTGGTGAAAAATGTAAGCCCGGACAGATTTATTGTCTAGACGGCGACCTAGGTGTTGGCAAAACAGTTTTTACCAAAGGCTTCGCATGTGGACTCGATATAGAAGATGACATCGTGAGCCCAACTTTTACAATCATTCAGATTTACGAAGAAGGAAAACTTCCGTTGTACCATTTTGATGTGTATAGAATTGGAAGTCCCGACGAAATGTTTGAGATAGGATATGAAGATTATTTTTACGGACAAGGCGTATGCCTCATTGAGTGGGCAACTCTTGTTGACGAAATTATTCCAGAAGAAGCAATTCATATAACTATTGAAAAAGATTTGGAAAAAGGTTTTGACTACAGAAAAATAACTGTAGAAGAATAACACATATCACACTTAATTCAAAAAGGAACGAATATGAAGATTTTGGCAATTGATTCATCGTCAATGGTTGCTAGCATTGCAGTTGTGGAAGACGATCTTCTCATTGCGGAGTACACAACTAACCACGGTCGTACTCATTCACAAACGCTGCTTCCTATGATTGATGAGATAACAAAAACAATAGAATTAGACTTAGAAACACTAGATGCTGTAGCTATTGCAGGCGGACCTGGTTCTTACACAGGACTTAGGATTGGAAGCGCCACAGCAAAGGGACTAGCCTTATCGCTGGACATCCCTATTATCAACGTGCCGACTATGGATGCGTTGGCTTACAACTTGTTTAGCAGCTCGTATATCGTATGTCCGATTATGGATGCTAGAAGAAAACAAGTATACACAGGTGTTTACAAGTTTAATGGAACAGAGATGGAAACAATAAAGCCTCAGTGCATCATGCTTGTCGAAGATTTGATTGAAGAGCTCAATAGTCTAGACGAGCCGGTTATGTTTTTGGGAGACGGCGTGAAGGCCTACAATGACATTATTGGAAGTCAGATGGATGTCGAGTATCACTTCGCTCCAGCCTCAATGAACAGAGCTAAGGCTTCAAGTCTTGCATCTCTAGGCCGCAAGTATCTAGAACATGGCCAGGTAGAAACAGCAGCAGAGCACAAGCCAGAGTACTTAATGCTATCTCAGGCCGAGAGAGAGTTAAAAGAAAAACAAGCCCAGAACAAATAAAGGTAAAAACAATGATAAGTATTAGAGAAGCAAATATTAACGATATTGATTCAATAATGGAAATAAATCTTTCCTCTTTTTCGCATCCATACAATGCGGAATTGTTCACTAAGGCAATCGAAGAGGAAATAGTAACCGTTCTTGTAGCAGAGTCTGACGGCCAAGTTGTCGGATATTGCGAAGGAATGTTTTTAATGATGGAAATGGAGATTCAGTCTCTTGCAGTTAAGGAAGAATACCGCCGCCATGGTGTTGCCACAATGCTAATGGACACTATGCTAGCTAGAATGGGACACATGGGCGTTAAGGATGTTTTCCTCGAAGTGCGCAGAGGCAACAAAGCAGCAAGAGAACTATACAAGCGCAATGGTTTCAAAACTATTGATATGCGCAAAAACTATTATCAAAAACCAGTAGAGGATGCCTGCATTATGCATCACAAAATAGAAAACGAGGGATTACCATGCTAGACGTATGTTTGTTAGGAACAGGCGGCATGATGCCCCTGCCAAAAAGATTTTTGACATCAATGATGTGTCGATACAATGGAAGCAGCATTCTTATAGACTGCGGCGAGGCAACACAGATTGCCATCAAAGAAAAAGGTTGGTCAGTGAAGCCGATAGACGTTATGTGTTTTACACATTATCATGCCGATCACATAAGCGGTCTTCCGGGATTGTTACTGGCAATGAAAAACGCCGATAGAACAGAACCAGTCACAATGATTGGACCTAAAGGCTTGGAGAGAGTTGTAAAAGGCCTCAGAGTAATTGCACCAGAACTTCCATTTGATATCAACTACATCGAGATTGATGAGGACAAAAAAGAATATAATATGTGTGGACTTCGCATTAAAGCGTTCAAACTCAAACACAAAGTAACTTGCTACGGATACACAATTGAAATCGACCGTGCAGGAAAGTTTGATGCCCAAAAAGCACAAGAGCTAGGACTCCCAGTATGGAAATGGGGAGTATTGCAAAAGGGCGAAGACGTAGAATTCGAGGGCAAACTTTACACACCAGACATGGTTCTTGGCGCACCTCGCAAAGGCATCAAGTTGACATACGCCACAGACTCACGTCCGGTGGATAATATAATAGAAGCGGCAACAGCTGCAGACTTGTTCATATGTGAAGGCATGTACGGCGAGCCGGGAATGGAAGAAAAGGCAATGGAAAAAACACACATGACATTCTACGAGGCTGCCCAGATTGCCAGCAAGGCACAGCCCAAGGAAATGTGGCTAACACACTACAGCCCTAGCCTGGTTGCACCATGGGCATACATCGACAACATCAAGAATATTTTTGACAGAGTCAAGGCCGGCAAGGACGGCATGTCAGTAGAACTCAATTTTGAGGACTAACTATAAATAATAACAGCAAAGAGAAGTAAGATATGGAAAACAAAGAAGTAAAAATTTTGGCAATAGAAAGTTCATGCGATGAAACTGCAGCAGCAGTTGTTGTTAATGGTAGAAAAGTTTTGTCTAACGTTATTGCATCTCAGATTGACCTACATACGCTTTACGGCGGTGTAGTTCCTGAAATCGCATCGCGCAAACATATCGAAAACATCAACTATGTTATCGACAAAGCCCTCAAAGATGCCGACACAACATTAGATGACATAGACGCAGTGGCTGTAACATATGGCCCGGGCCTAGTAGGCGCTCTTCTTGTTGGCGTTGCAGAAGCCAAGGCTATAGCGTTCGCCAAAAACAAGCCATTAATAGGCGTTCATCATATAGAAGGACATATATGCGCTAACTATGTTGAGAATACAGAACTAGAGCCTCCTTTTTTGTGCTTGATTGTATCAGGAGGACACACTCACTTAGTAATGGTAGAAGATTATTGCCAGTACAAGATATTAGGAAAGTCCAGAGACGACGCAGCAGGTGAAGCATTTGACAAGGTTGCGAGAGCAATTGGTCTAGGCTACCCGGGCGGTCCCAAAATCGACAAAGTTTCCGTGGAGGGCAATCCAACTGCATTTGATTTCCCTAGAGCCAAAGTTACAGGTTCAGAGTACGACTTCAGTTTTAGTGGAATGAAGTCAGCTGTTTTAAATGAGCTTAACGCCCACAAGATGAAAGGCGAGGAAATTAACCAAGCCGACGTAGCTGCATCATTCCAAGCAGCAGTTGTTGATACACTAATTGCTCGTGCAATGAAAGCAGTAGAAGAAACTGGAATGAAAAAAATCGCCCTAGCTGGCGGTGTTGCAAGTAACACAGCCATCAGAAAAGCTTTTACAGAGGAGTGCACTAAGAGAGGAATAGACTTCTATTATCCGTCTCCAATTTTGTGTACAGACAATGCGGTTATGATTGGCTCGGCTGCTTATTTTGAATATATCAAAGGAACAAGACACGGATGGGATCTCAACGCCATCCCTAATCTCAAGTTGGGTGAAAAGTATGAATAAAATAACAGCAATTGTTTTGGCGGCAGGCTCAGGCAGCCGCATGCAAAGCAGTACAAAAAAACAATTTATGACTATTTGTGGCAAACCAATGTTGTACTATAGCATAGATGCCTTTTCAAAAAGCCAGGTGGATCAGATTATTGTTGTCACTTCGGCTGAAGACATGGAA
>CACYHD010000013.1 GCA_902774125.1 uncultured Lachnospiraceae bacterium | reverse complement strand
ACTGCCAAATGAGTTATAATATATCAGTGATATATTAAACGAGAAAAGGAAGAAAAAATGGACATTACACAGATAATTACAAAAGAACTAGAAGTGCAACAATGGCAAGTTGAGGCGGCGATAAAACTAATCGACGAAGGCAATACAATTCCATTTATTGCACGATACAGAAAACCAGTAACGGGAGAACTCAACGATGAGCAGCTAAGAACACTAGATGAGCGTCTCAAGTATCTAAGAAACCTAGAAGAAAAAAAGCAGACAGTAATCGATTCAATCACTGAGCAGGGTAAGATGACTGACGAACTATTGAAAAAAATTCAGGCGGCCCAAACAATCGTTGCTGTAGATGATTTATATAGACCATATAGACCTAAGCGTAGAACTCGCGCTACAGATGCCAAGGAAAAAGGATTAGAGCCTTTGGCCAACATTATAATGCTTCAAAAAACAATGAAGCCAATTGAGGAGGAGGCGTTGGCTTACGTCGACCCTGAAAAGGGAGTAGAAAATGTGGAACAAGCTATCGCAGGTGCAAGAGACATAATAGCTGAGAATATCGCTGAGAATCCAGAATTTAGAACTGCAATCCGTAAGATGGCTGCTAAGCACGGTGTTTTGGTCTCCGAGGCCAAAAACAAAGATGAAAGCACAGTATACGATAATTATTACGAGTTTAGCGAGGGAGTAGCCAAGATTCCTGGACATAGAATTCTAGCTATTAACCGCGGCGAAAAAGAAAAGATATTAACTGTCAAGGTAACAGCCCAGGACGACGTAGTTGTGGCATGTCTTGAAAAAGCAATTATTACAAAAGATTCAACAACAGCAGAGTGTCTCAAGGAGGCAATCGCTGATAGTTACAAGAGATTAATCCAGCCGGCTGTTGAGCGAGAAATCAGAAACATGCTAACAGAGCGTGCCGAGGAAAGTGCTATGAAGGTATTTGGCGAGAATCTCAAGCAGTTACTTATGCAGCCACCAATCGCTGGCCAGACAGTGCTAGGATGGGACCCTGCTTTTAGAACAGGATGTAAGTTAGCAGTAGTTGATAAGACTGGCAAGGTGCTAGATACTGTTGTTATTTTCCCAACAGCGCCACAAAACAAAATCGAGCAGTCCAAGGAAACATTAAAGAAACTAATCGACAAGTATGGTATATCGCTTATATCTTTGGGTAACGGAACAGCGTCAAGAGAATCAGAGGCTGTAATTGTAGACTTGCTCAAGGAACTTGGCAAGGACATTTCTTATGTCATTGTCAGCGAGGCAGGAGCTTCAGTGTATTCTGCAAGCAAGCTCGCTACTGAAGAATTCCCTAATTTTGATGTTGGGCAGCGAAGTGCAGCATCAATTGCTAGACGACTTCAGGATCCACTTTCAGAATTGGTTAAGATTGATCCTAAAGCCATCGGTGTCGGCCAGTACCAGCACGACATGAATCAGAAAAAACTAGGAGAGCAGTTGGGCAATGTTGTGGAAGATTGCGTTAACAATGTTGGCGTGGACCTTAACACTGCATCCGCATCACTTCTCGAATACATATCAGGAATAACAAAGACTATGGCCAAAAACATTGTCGAATACCGAGAAGCCAATGGCAGATATAATTCACGCAAGGAGCTTCTCAAAGTAGCCAAAGTTGGCCCTAAAGCTTTCGAACAATGTGCAGGTTTTTTAAGAATCGCAGGAGGTAAGGAGCCACTTGATTGTACAAGTGTCCATCCGGAAAGTTACGAGGTTGCAAGAGGCTTGATCAGTTCTCTCGGATACAACGCTGAGGATATAGCTCGCGGCGGTATCAAGGGAATAAGTCGCGACATTATCGGAAATAAGGATAAGATGAGTAAGCTCGCTGAGCAGCTAGGAACTGACACAATTACTTTGGGTGATATTTTGGGCGAGCTAGAAAAGCCAGCCAGAGACCCAAGAGACGAAATGCCTAAGCCAATACTTCGCAACGACATATTAGAAATGAAGGATCTTAAAGAGGGTATGGTTCTCAAGGGAACAGTTAGAAATGTAATTGACTTTGGCGCCTTTGTGGACATTGGCGTGCACGAGGACGGCCTGGTACACATCTCTCAGCTTAGCGACAAATATGTCAAGCATCCTCTTGATGTAGTTAACATTGGAGATGTTGTTGAGGTAAAGGTTATGAGCGTTGACTTAGACAAAAAACGAATTCAGTTGACAATGAAGTTATAGAAGGTAGGTAAAATATGAGTATTACAATCCAAACAATTGAAACAAAAAGATCAACAATGAAATATTTTTCTTTCGGGAAGGGCAGCAAAAATCTTGTTTTGCTCCCTGGTGTTGGCTTGAGAAGTATAACATTAGCTCCAGAGCTGGTGGTTGACTATTACAGCCCATTTGCCGAGGATTATACTATATATGTTTTGGATACAAGGGAGGCAATGCCGGCTGACTACACTATTGAGGAGATGGCTGAGGATGCCTACGAATTGTTGCAAAAAATAGGTGTGAAAAAGGCTTGTTTTAACGGCTGTTCTATGGGTGGAATGATTCTCACAACACTTATTACTAAGCACCCTGAAATAATAGAGAAGGCTGTTTTGTCTTCTACAACGCATCACGTGGAAGGAAAGGCGAAGGATGTTATTGGAAGCTGGTGTGAATTGACCAAGGCAGGCGACTTGAAGCAACTTGCAGAGCAATCGTGCCAGGAGGTTTACACAAAAGAATATTATGACAAGTATTATGATGCCTTGATGGACTATCATCTCGGGGCCAACGAGGAAGAATGTGACAAGTTCATCGCGCAGCTTGAGGCTATTCTTAAGTTTTATAATAAGGATTTCGAAAACATTAAGGAAGCTTGGGCACAGGCGGGCAAGGAGCCTTTGGATATGGGCCAAAAAGTAATGGCTATCGGTGCTAAAGGTGATGCGTGCTTGCCATACACTAACTCGCTTGATATGGCTCAGTACACAGGCTGTGGCTGTTATATTTATGAAGGATCTTCTCACGCTGTTTATGACGAGGCGCCAGATTTTCTCGATAGAATAAAACATTTTTTGAGCAGTAAATTGCTCGATAGGAAATAAACATTTTTTGAGCAGTAATGAAGGCAAGTGAGGACAGCAATATGGAAGGAACAAAAATTGTTTTGGCTTCTCAGTCTCCTAGAAGAAAGGAGTTGCTAGAGAGAGCCGGAATCGAATTTACAATAATACCATCAACGATGGACGAAAACAGCAACTGCAAAGAGCCGGACAAGTTGGCCGAGGAGTTGGCATTAACTAAGGCTAGAGACGTTGCACAAAATATAAAAAATACTGAAACAGCTAAGGGCTGTGAAAAAGTTGTTGTAATTGGAGCTGACACAGTTGTTGCCAAAAATGAATTGGTTTTGGGGAAGCCAGCGGATGAGGACGATGCGGCATGGATGATAAGTCAGCTGCAGGGAGACGTACACCAGGTGTATACCGGGGTGGCGTTTGTTGTGCTTGAGAATGGGAAAGCTAGCGAGCATAGTTTTGTAGAAAAAACAGATGTGTATGTTAGTCCGATGACTGAGGATGAGATAAAAACATACGTTGCTACAGGAGAGCCAATGGACAAGGCAGGAGCTTACGGCATACAGGGGCATTTCTGCGTATACGTGGAAAAAATAAACGGAGATTATAGCAATGTTGTGGGACTTCCAATAGCGAGAGTATACAACGTTTTGAAGACTAAAATAGTGACAATATAATTGCATAGTGAATATTGAAAGACAATACAGAATGATAATACTATTTTTGCTGTGAATTCTTGATATAATAGACAAGAATGGATTGATCGAAATATCTTAAAGAAGGAGACAGAGGATGAAAAAAGTTATTAGTTTTGTATTGCTTTTTTGTATGATGTTCACATCATTGTATGTGACAAAAAGCAATATGACATACGCGGCTGATACTACAACCGTGTATTTTTTGAACACTGGAAATTGGAGCGATGTGCATGCATATGCATACGCTAACAATGCTGATGCAGCTTTGCCATGGCCAGGTAATTCCATGACAAGCGATGGGGGTAAGTGGCTTAAGGTGACATTCGAGCGCAATGCTAACAATGCACCTTTTAGTCTTATTATAAACTCTGGCGATAACAGAGCCGAGGTTTATATTAATGATCAGACTAATGTTTATGTTACTACACAGCCTAACAAGTATTCTTCCAAGTCAGCAGCAGAGCTTGCTATGGGAATTGAGCCAGAGAATAATGAAGGCGGACAGATTGATTACGATTTAAGTGGAGTTGGAGCAAGTGTACCATACACAACTTACGAAGCAGAAGCAGCATCTTACAAAGGTCAGCTTTTGCCTAAGAGTACTAAGTATATGACTGACGTGCAGTCTGAGGCTAGCGGAAGAAGTGCCGTTAAGCTTAACAACACTGGTGACTATGTTGAGTTCACTTTAACTAAGCCAACCAACTCGCTAGTAATTAGATATAGTATGCCTGACAGCAGTGATGGTAACGGAATTGATGCGACACTTAATCTTTACCGCAATAATTCTAAGATGCAGAGCTTGTCGCTTACATCACGCTATGCACATTTGTATGGAGCTTATCCGTTTTTTAACAGACCGGGAGATGGCAATGGACACAGATTTTTTGACGAAAGCCATTTTCTTTTTGACACAACACTTTCAGCAGGAACTAAGCTTAAGCTCCAAAAAGATAACGACAATACAGCAAGTTATTATACAATCGACTTTATTGAAACTGAGGAAGTAGCCGCGGCTGCAACAAAGCCATCCAACGCACTATCTATAAAAAGCTACGGTGCGGTTGCCAATGATGGAAACAGTGATAGACAGGCTATCGTTGATTGTATAGCAGCAGCTAAGAGTCAAGGCAAGGAAGTTTGGATTCCAGAGGGAAGATTTACACTTCCTAAGGGAGAGACAATTTATGTAGATGGTGTGACAATTAGAGGCGCTGGTATGTGGTACTCTATTCTCGAAGGATTAGGAGCAGGCTTCCAGTACAACAATGCAGCTAAGTTCTATGACTTTGGAATGATGGGCGGATCTACAGTTCGATTGGACAATGAGGATCTAGCAGCATTTTCGGGAACATACGATAACAACAGTCGCAATGTTGTAATCCAAAACATTTGGATAGAGCATACTAAAGTTGGATTGTGGACTGATAATACAACAGGTCTAACGATTCAGGGCTGTAGAATTAGAGATACATACGCAGATGGAATCAACCTATGTTCTAACACAAACAATTGTCTAGTCAAAAACAACAACGTTCGTAACACAGGCGATGATGGAATCGCAATCTGGCCATGGTACGGCAACGGATCAGGTCACGAGATTTGCTACAATACAGTTCAGCTTCCAATGTTGGCTAACTGTTTTGCAACATACGGTGGAGACGGCAATGTTTTTCACCATAACATAGGAATGGATACGGTTAACAACGGTTCGGGAATTTGTCTTGGTAGTGATTATGACACAGCGGAATTATTCTCAGGAACAACAACGGTTAGAGACAATGCATTTTTTAGATGTGGCACATATCATTTTGACTGGAAGTACCCGGTTGGAGCTATTTGGTTCTGGGCAACCAAAAACGATATGCCAGCGACATTCGAGGTTCACAATAATACAATAATTGATAGTTCTTATGAAGGTGTTTTGATTGACACATGGAAAAACATTGGAACAATCAATCTACGAGACAGCAACATTTACAACGCAACAGATGGCGTATATGTTAGAGGAAATTGCAGTGTTACGCTCAATATTAACAACATTGGTGTGGCCGGATATAGTGGTGAGCTTGTTAAAAACGAAAACAATAGCGCTACTATCAATTATCAGGGAAGTGGTATATATAAGACTGTGATTCCTGAGCCTACAACACAGGCGCCTACAACAACACAGGCGCCTACAACAACCAAGCAACCTACAACTACACAGGCTCAGACAACAACACGTCAGACCACACAGCCACCAACTACAACTAAGCAGCCAACAACTGCAGATCCTTCTGTGATAAAAACAACAGCCGACCTAGAGGTTAACGGATACCAGGTGAGCGCTACTGCAGAAGGTATGAGAGCAGTATACACTCAAGGTAACAAGGTCAACGGCAAAAATGTTGTAGAGAGAGGTCTTGTATATGGATTGGCTAACAAAATATCAGATAGCCAGCTATATTACACAAGCAGCTCACCATATGTAAGAAGCTATACAGCAACTAACAAAGGTCAATTAGCAGCTAACTATTCAAGTAATATTGCTTACGGCCAAAGCTACGCGATGACAATGAAGTTTGGTGCTTTTACTAAGACAGAGTTTACAACTGAGTGGAAGGTGAGAGTATATGCCAAGCTATCAGATGGAAGCATTTATTATTCACCTGTTAGCACATATACAATCTTTGATATAGCAACAAAACTATATCAGTCATCAGCTATGCAAAACCAGGCTGGACATAGTTACTTGTATGACAATATTTTGACTAAGGTTAATGCAAGCTTACAAAAAGTTGTTTACAATCACAACAATAGTTTGGCTAATTAATTGTATAAATTAAAAACTAACAAAAGTCTTACTACCAATAGAGCGGTAGTAAGACTTTTTTCTCGTATTATGTATACTTGCACTTAATATATTAAGTGCAATCTTTTGTGTTAGTTAATTATATTATGTTGAAGATTAAAAATATTAAAATATTTCAGATTTGTCAAATAAGATTGTTTGATGTTATAGAATTTGTTAAAATAATAACGAAGTCAGAAGCGGGATAAATCCTATTTTTTTTATTAAGCGAGGTACAAAAATGAAAAATTATTTTAATCTTGAAGGAAGAGTTGCAATTGTAACTGGATGTTCAACAGGTCTTGGTGTTCAGATGGCTAAGGGTCTAGCTAACCAGGGATGCAAGATCGTTGCTTTGGCAAGAAGAGAAGATATGGTTAAGCAGGTTGCAGAAGATATCAACAAAGAGTTTGGCGTTGAGACATTTGCAGTTAAGTGTGACATAACAGAGACAGAAGAAGTAGTTAACGCAGTTAAGGCTACAATGGATAAGTTTGGTAGAATTGATATTCTTATCAACAACGCTGGTACAGGCGCTATCGCTCCAGCAGAAGATATTACAGATGATGACTTCGAGTGGGAAATGAAGGTTGACCTATTCGGTGCATTCAAGATGGCTAGAGAGGTTGCTAAGCAGGCTATGCTTCCAGCAGGATACGGACGTATCATCAACATCTCATCTATGTACGGTATCGTTGGTAACAAGATTGCTGGTTCATCACCATACCACGCTGCTAAGGGTGGACTTGTTAACCTAACACGTGCGCTAGCTGGTGAGTGGAGTAAGAAGGGTATTACAGTTAACTGTATTTGTCCTGGATACTTCTACACAGATCTTACAAGAGAGACTTTGGATTCTCCAGAATTCAAGGCATACGCTGATACAGTTATCCCAGCTGAGAGATACGGTGAGGAAGGCGAGCTAGATACAGCTACTATTTTCCTAGCATCAGAGTTCTCAAGCTATGTAACAGGTATCACAGTTCCAGTTGATGGTGGTTATACTTGCGTATAATAATTATATAAAAAAACATTCTTGTTTTATTGTTATATAATGAATATAATTAAAAGCACGATAATAGTATCGTGCTTTTATTATGGAGTAATTATGAAAAACTGTTTGATAGTAGGCGGAGCTACAATAAGTAATTGGCCACAAATAAAACAATATATCAATCACAGCGATTACACTATTGCATGCGACAGCGGAATAGTTAATTGCAAAAAAGCAGGTATTATTCCGGATTTGATTGTGGGAGATTTTGATTCGTCAGAAAAGCCGCTGACAAGAATTGAGACAATAGTTCTTCCAAGAGAAAAGGATGATACCGATACTGTTTTTGCAATTAAGGAGGCTATAAAAAGAGGGTTTGATAGTATAATTCTTATTGGCGCTGTGGGCGAGAGACTAGACCATTCTCTTGTTAATGTTTACAGCCTTTCCCTTATGGAACAAAGTGGTGTTAAGGGAATGATAATCGACGATTATTCTATAATGGAATTGGTTGATGGCAAGGCGACAATAGATGAGCGCTTTTCTTATTTTTCCCTAATTGCTATAGAAGGAACATTAGAGGATGTTACAATAAAAAATGCCAAGTTTACGCTAGAAAAAGGAGTTATCACTCCGGGCTATCAGTATGCGACAAGCAACGAAGTACTGACAGGCAAAAAAGCTGAAATTAGTGTAGGACAAGGGCGAGCATTATTAGTTAAAGTTTTTTGAGATTGCAATAGGATTTGTTGTGATGATAGTAGATGTGGCACTTGGATAAGTAGCAAGGAGAGACAATGGCTAAGGATAGATTTGTAAAAGATATGACTAAGGGAACGCCATACAAACTTTTGTTAAAGTTTGCGCTTCCTTTGTTTATAGGAAATATTTTTCAGCAGTTTTATAATCTGGTGGATTCCATTGTAGTAGGCAAGTTTGTTGGAGATAACGCATTGGGTTCAATCGGAACAACTAACTCTCTTACATTCTTTTTCTTTTCTTTAATGGGTGGATTGTCTGTTGGAATCGGTATAATTATTTCCCAATATTTTGGCGCTAATCAAAAAGAAAAAGTTAAGGAAACAATAGGTACAGCAGTAACAGTTATCGGTATTGCATCCATTCTTGTTTTTGCATTGGGATTCTTTTTGGCAAGGCCTATATTGACGCTGATGCAGACTGACAAAATCATTTTAGACGATGCGGTTTTGTACTTGCGAGTTATTGCTATTGGATCACTTGGAATGGGATTTTATAACGGAACGTCTAGTATTTTGAGAGGTCTTGGAGATTCCAAGTCACCACTGATCTTTTTGATTATTTCAAGTATATTGAATATTGGATTGGACCTTTTGTTTGTTCTTGTTATACCGTTAGGAATAATGGGTGTGGCGCTTGGAACGGTAGTTGCACAATATGTGTCGGCCATTCTTTGTATTACGTATGCCCACAGAACGAACTCGTTTTTCAGACTGGAGAAAAAACATTTCAAGCCATCTAAGCCAATTGTGGCAAGAGCATGCAGATTGGGAATTCCTGTTGCTTTGCAAAGCTCAATGATTTCATTCTCACTTATTGTTTTGCAGGCAATCGTAAATACATACGGAGCTGTTTTTACAACAGCATTTACAATTGTAGGCCGAATCGAATCACTAGTTCAGCAGCCATTTATGTCACTTGGTGCCGCACTTGCATCATACACAGGACAGAACATTGGCGCCGGTCGTATTGACAGAGTCCAAAAAGGATTCAAGAGTGCTAATGTAATGAACTTCATTATTGCTGGAGTCGTTGTTGTTATATTCTGGGTATTCACTCAGCCGATTGTTTCTATTTTTGGCAACGATGCCCAAACACTCGGTTACGCAATTGACGGATTGCGCATAACATCATTGTTCTACGGCTTCTTGGGAATGATATATCCGACACGAAACGTGCTCAACGGTGCAGGAGATGCAGCGTTCTCGCTATACACAGGTATAGTAGAGTGTATAGGCCGAATTGTTTTTACATATCCACTAACGCTTATTCCGTTTATTGGAATGTACGGAGTGTTCTACGCGACAGGTATTACATGGTTTTTGAATGGAACATTCAGCTACTACAGATACAGAAAAGGCAAGTGGAAAAAACTAAGCGTTATCAACCCGCGAGATAAGGCCCAAGCATAAAAATGCAATGATATAAGGAAGAATAAAAAAATATATGATAGAATAGTAGCGTACGCTAAGCCTTCGGGCAAAAATATGTAATAGGAGAGTTACAATGATTAGTGATATTCAAAAAGAAATATTGAGATTGAAAAAAGAAAATGATATTGGCATTCTAGCTCATGTATATCAGAATCCTGAAATACTTGAGGTGGCAGACTTCACAGGAGATAGTTATGCTCTTGCAGTTAAGGCTCAAGACATGCCTAACAAAACAGTTATTATGTGTGGCGTTAGATTTATGGCAGAGACAGTTAAGATGCTATCACCTGATAAGAAGGTTATTTTGTCTAACAAAGATGCGGGATGTCCTATGGCAGAGATGATGGATAAGGAACTTATCTCTGAGGTCAAAAAACAATATCCTGATCATACAGTTGTAGCATATATTAATACAACAAGCGAGCTTAAGACTATTTGTGATGTTTGTGTAACATCATCATCAGCTCTTAAGATTTGCAAGCAGATAGATAATGATAAGATTCTATTTATTCCTGATTGTAACTTGGGCAGTTGGATTGCAGATCAGCTTCCAGAAAAGCAGATCAAGCTTCTCAATGGCGGATGCCCAACTCATGCTAAGTTTAACGAGGACGATGTTCTCAAGGTTAAAGAAGAACATCCGGATGCATTGTTCTTAGTTCACCCTGAGTGTAAGCCAGAGGTTGTTAAGCATGCAGACTATGTTGGCTCAACAACAGGTATTATGAATTATGCCAAGGAAAGCGACGCCAAGGAATTTATTATCGGTACAGAAAACAGCATTGTGTCTCATTTGCAGTTGGCATGTCCAGACAAGATGTTCTATGCTATGTCCAAGGACTGTGTTTGCCACAATATGAGAGCTACAACATTAGTTGATGTTCTCAACTGCATCAAGGGAACAAGTGGTGATGTTATAGAGATGGATGAGGCTACAATTGTAGCAGCCAAAAAGCCAATCGATGAGATGATTAAGCTAGGTGGTTAATATGAAAAAAGCTTTAATAGCAATGAGCGGCGGCGTAGACAGTAGTGTAGCTGCCGTTTTTATGAAAGACAAAGGTTATGATCCAATCGGCGTTACAATGAAGTTGTACGACAACGATGACATTAGCCTAGATACAGAAAAAACTTGCTGTTCATTGAGTGACGTTGAGGATGCCAGAAACGTTGCCATTAAGGTAGGTTTTCCTTATTATGTTTTTAACTTCAAAGCCAGATTTAAGGAAAAGGTTATGGATAAGTTTTGCAATTTTTATATGTGCGGCAAAACACCTAATCCTTGCATTGACTGCAACAGATATTTGAAGTTCGACGAGTTACATAGAAGAGCCAAAGAACTAGGCTGCGAGCTTGTAGTGACAGGTCACTATGCTAGAATCAGATATGACGAGGCGACAGATAGTTATCAGCTTTTGACAGGCCTTGATGAGAGCAAGGACCAAAGCTACGTTTTATATCACATGACACAGGACTTGTTGGCGGAGACTGATTTTCCGCTCGGCGAGTTTACCAAAGACGAGATTAGAGCCAAGGCGGAGGAGTACGGACTTGCAATAGCCGACAAAAAAGAAAGTCAGGATATTTGTTTTGTCCCTGATGGAGATTATGCCAGCTTTCTAGAAGACTTTACCGGTCAGCATGTTGGAGAAGGCGACTTCGTGGATATTGAGGGCAATGTAATAGGAACGCACAAAGGTTACTACCATTATACTGTTGGCCAGAGAAGAGGCGTTCAGGTCAAAGGTCGAGAGGGCCGCAACTATGTAGTTGAGGTGAGACCTGAAACTAACCAGGTTGTAATAGGAGACAATGAAGATTTGTTCAAAAACAGTCTTGTTGCCGATGACTTTAACTGGATAAGTGGTCACGCACCAACAGAGCCAATCAAGGTTAGCGCGAGAACACGCTATCACCAAAAACTGACAAGTGCTGTTGCTACTGTTATGGAAGATGGCAATGTTCAAGTTAAGTTCGACGAGCCGGTAAGAGCCATGACCAAAGGCCAAGCAGTTGTGTTATACGACGGCGAAGTAGTACTAGGCGGCGGAACTATTATTGAAGTAAAAAATATATAAGCAGCCAATGTTAATAGCGAACAGCAGCAAGATAGTTCATGTTAAAATGTTTAATAATTGACATTTGGGCTGTTATAAGGTATATTTGCTATAGCATTAAACCGTTGATGAAGAGTAAGTAGCTATAATAGTTACGTCTACAGAGAACTGCAGGTGGTGAGATTGCAGTGATAGTATATTGTAGTGAATGGACTTCGGAGGGCGATCGGAGCAGGTTAGCCTGTTATGTGAGACGGAGAAGACACTCCGTGAACAAGGTCAGCGTGTTAATAATCATAAGATTACAGCACGAGAGAGAGGACATTTTTGTCAAGCCGGGTGGCACCGCAGGAGTATTTATTATCCTGTCCCAGCAGTTACTGTGGGACGGGATTTTTTTATTGCTTTATCAGTGCTAAAAAAATCCTTCCCAGCCACATATTTTTTGAAAGGAGGCACATTATGCCAAACAAAAACATTCCATACAAAACATATTTGGATGAAAAGGAGTTGCCAACACAGTGGTACAATCTTAGAGCGGATATGATTAATAAGCCAGCACCACTTCTTAACCCGGCAACTTTGGAGCCAATGAAGGCAGAAGAACTAGAGGAGGTTTTCTGTAAGGAGTTGGTTCAGCAGGAACTAGACGATACAACAAGATTTTTTGATATTCCAGAAGAGATTCTTAAGTTTTATAAGATGTATCGTCCATCACCATTAGTAAGAGCTTATTTCTTGGAGGAGAAGCTAGGAACTCCAGCTAAGATTTACTATAAGTTTGAGGGTAACAATACAAGTGGTAGCCACAAGCTTAACTCATCAATCGCTCAGGCTTACTATGCTAAGAAGCAGGGCTTGAAGGGTGTTACAACAGAGACTGGTGCAGGCCAGTGGGGTACAGCATTGTCAATGGCTTGTTCATACTTTGACTTGGATTGTAAGGTTTACATGGTAAAGGTTTCATACGAGCAGAAGCCTTTCCGTCGTGAAGTTATGAGAACATACGGCGCAAGCGTTACACCATCACCATCAATGGATACAGAAATCGGCAAAAAGATTAATGCTGAGCATCCTGGAACAACAGGTAGTTTGGGTTGTGCAATTTCTGAGGCTGTTGAAGTTGCAGTTAAGAACGATGGTTACAGATATGTTCTTGGTTCTGTTCTTAACCAGGTATTGCTACATCAGTCAGTAATCGGTCTTGAGACAAAGGCTGCATTGGACAAGCTTGGCGAGAAGGCTGATATTATTATCGGTTGCGCAGGCGGCGGATCTAACTTAGGTGGTCTTATAGCTCCATTTATGGGCGAGAAGCTTAAGGGTGAGGCTGACTACCAGATTATCGCTGTAGAGCCACAGTCATGTCCAAGTTTGACAAGAGGTAAGTATGCATACGACTTCTGTGATACTGGTGCTATCTGCCCACTAGCTAAGATGTACACATTGGGTTCTGACTATATTCCAGCACCTAACCACGCAGGTGGACTTAGATATCACGGTATGAGTTCTACACTTTCACAGCTATACGATGATGGCTTGATGGAAGCTAGAACAGCTACTCAGTTAGATGTTTTTGCAGCTGCTGAGGAATTTGCAAGAGTTGAGGGAATCCTTCCAGCACCAGAAAGTTCACACGCAATTAAGGTTGCTATCGACGAGGCACTTAAGTGCAAAGAAACTGGTGAGGAAAAAACAATTGTTTTTGGCCTTACAGGTACAGGATACTTCGATATGGTTGCATATGAGAAGTTCCACGACGGCGAGATGGAGAATTATCTACCTTCTGATGAGGAAATTGCTAAGAGCTTATCTAAGCTTCCTAAGGTAGACTAAAGTAAATATTAATATTACAAGCAATGCTTCAGTATAATGCTGGAGCATTGTTTTTTTGTATGTCGCAGTATTAATTAACAAAACCAACATTTAGTTTCATAATTTCTCCCTAAGCCCTCGTAACAGAGGGCTTTTTCCTTGTGGCATTATTATAAAGAGTAGCAGAATTTGGTCGAAATCCAGCCTTTGTTGTGATAAAATATTATTAGTGAAGAAGAGCGGCGAAGGAGGACTATACTATGTCAGAAAAAGTACAATTTAGTAACCAGCAAATGTTAAATTGGATGGGTTATGTTGCAGAGTTACAGAACGTTACTCCAGAAAAAATCAAGATAGCCAATCTATGTGGCAAAAAAAGAAATTTATTAGCGTTGATAGCTACACATAAAAGACTTCTTGTTTTTGTAGACGAAACACATGCCAACATGTTATACAAATGCTGGGAGGCTGGATACGGTGATTACGAAATGTATTACGGAACTGGATACGAGCCATCAGAGATGAAGCACTGCAAGGTCAGTGATATGATGGATGATCCAATTTCTGGACCAACGGTTATTTTTATCGTTAACGAGAACACTCGCGAATCAATGATTTTTGGTATGAAAAACGAGAACTTCTCACACGGAACTGTTAAGTACGTTGGACATGAGATTCGTTCCGTTATTATGAATAAGCTTGAGCTTGATATTAGAGATGTGGCTCTAATGGTTGATGCAGAATCTGTTGTTATCGAGGCGTCAATGATTGCCTACGAAGGAACAATTATTGCCGGCGAGAGAGACGAGGGCTCTAAGCGAACAATGGAGGAGAACATCGAAAAGTTTGGCGTTCACAACGTTGAGGTGATCACTTCTTTGGATGAAGATACATTGTCCAAGTTCCCAACTCCACGACTTGCATTTATTGTTGCCAAGAGAGGCGAGATTAAAAAGGATATTGAAAGCGTTCTAAGAATCAATCCTAATGCAAAGTTTATTTTCTGGACATTGGAGCTTGATCTTTTATCAGAAATCAAATATACACTAGGTCAGTGTGGCGTTGATGTAACTGAGGTTATGCAGATTACAGTTTCTAAGACTGACAAAAACAGTGTGTTTGTTGCTCAGCCATCACCATGGATTATTACAGGCGAGGCAAAAAAATAAATAATTAATTAATATCACTATTTATATACCTGAAAGATATCATTTCTTTCAGGTATTTTTTGTTATCCACGACGAGCCAAGCGAAAATCTGTGCTTGCACAGAGATTTTCACTTGGCGACCGTGTAATCACTGAGAAGTAGCGAAGTGGATTCGAAGTGATTACACAGAGTGGGTATCGAGTAGGAATCAGCCTACTCGATTGCTTGATTGACATAAAAGCATGAATGTTACATACGCTGTTTTTGGCGCCGATTGACATAAAAGCATGAATGTTACATACACTGTTTTACGGGCTTGTTTACATAAAATGCAACAAAAAAATATGTGATAAAAATTACAAAAAAACTATTGACTTTTTATTGGCTCGGGTATAATATCGTTATTACCAAAAGCAACAAAAGGTATTTGTGACCATATAAAAACATATGTTACATATAATGCCTTAGTATTTCTGTTTAATTCCACACATGTTGCTTTGATGCTAGAGGAAAGGAGGAAGTGTATATGGATGTGTTTTTGCAAGAACATGGCAAAACTATATTTGTGGCAGTTTGTATTCTGTTGCTAGTTGGTGTTGCCTATGTTGTTGGCCCAATTATTGCCGATGCAGTTAAGGGCGTAGTAGATGGATATTCCTCATCCGTTTCATTCGATTCGGTTGCAGGAAAGATTCATTAGTTGATTAGTATCAGGAGGAATGTATGCGTAAACTGACTTTGCCCAATAGAGCCTACGGTCCATTATTGGAATATATTGAAGATGATAATATAACAGATATTAATTGGAGTCAGTCATTATGGGTCAATGACCTTAATAAAGGCAGGTATAAGATTGAAGGCTTTGAGCTTGAAGAAAATTTTATCAAACAATTTTACACACGAATATCTAACTTAATGAACGTACAATTCAATATTAATAATCCTTTGTTAGAAGCCGAGACTGACAGCCTGAGAATTTCTATTCTCCACGAATCTGTGACGAATACAGGAACAAGTATCAGTATAAGAAAAACTCCAGCTGTGCGAAGAATCACTCAGGAAAAAATAATTAGCAGTGATTATTGTACGGCTCAGATAGACTGCTTTATGCAAAACGCAATAAAGGCCCATTGCACAGTTGTTGTAGGAGGCCTTCCGGGTGTAGGCAAGACGGAGTATGTCAAATATTTAACATCCTATATTCCGGATTACGAGAGAGTCTATACAATTGAGGATAATCTAGAACTAAGATACTCTGCAATTAATCCGGGCAAGGATTGTGTAGAGATTAAGATTAGCGATAGTTTTGGATATTCTAGTGCTCTTAAGGCAAGTAAGAGACAGTTGCCGACATGGGTGTTGCTCGCAGAAACAAGAGGCAAGGAGGTTAAATATTTGCTTGAAAACATTTCGGCAGGTGTACATTGTCTCACCACTTTGCATCTCGATGATGCGAGCAAGATTCCTGATCGTTTGAGAAACATGGGAGAGAGTATTAATAAAAATGACGTCTATTCTTTTATAGACCTCGGTGTCCAACTTGAGTCCGTCGTCAAGGATGGTGAAAAAATCACTAGGCGCATTGCGCAGGTAATGTGTATGTCGAGAATAGATGAGAAAAACACCAAGGTCATGATTTATGAAGATGGAAAGATATTAACGAAGAATTTGCCAGAAGACATAATGCGCAAATTCCAATTAGCAGGGATTGAGGATCCCTTTGTAATAACTTAATAGCGAGGATTAAAAGTTGTCTAAGAAAAAAATAAAAAATTTATTAACTAACTCAATAAAAGTAATAGTTGTAGTGGCATTGACCTGCCTGGGATATAAGCTTAACCCTATATCGTTTTTGATTTGTATTGCGGCGTCAATTGTTTTTAACTATTTTTTTGAAATACAAGAAAAGAAGAGACTCCATTATTTAGAGGAGTTCAAAAGTGCGGTTTTGTATATGGAGCAGATGGTGTATTCCTTCAAAAAACGCCCCAAAATAAGATTAGCTCTTGAGGATGCTAGGAAGGTTGGAAATGATAATATCAAAAAACTAATCGAGCAGGTTGAAGATATGATTGACAACAAGGAGTCCGAAAATATATACAAGGAAGCACTTGGCCTTATAGAAGAAAGATTCAAGTGCAAGAGGATTAAATCACTGCATGAGTTTTTGATTAAGGTAGAACTTAGAGGCGGAGAATACGAAAACTATATCAACATTATTCTCAAGGATATCAAGGATTGGAATGACAGGATGCTGATTTTTATCCAGAACGTAGCAAGAGTTAAGCGAAACGTTTTGATATCGATTTTTTCTACGTTGATAACTTGTGGATTTATAGCATACTTGGTGCCTGCCCAATACAAGTATACATCTAACGGAGTTTATCAACTTTGCTCAACTATACTTATTGTTTTGATGATGGCATCGTATTATCTTGTGACTCAAAAAATGAACATAGACTGGCTAGAGGAGGGCAAAGGTCTTAGTGACAATCAGGTTATGAGATATTACAACGTTGTTGAGCAAGGATTTAGAGATTACAAGAGTCTCAAAATCAGCGAAAAACTGTCGTATAAAAAAATAAAAAAGAGACTGGAGAAGGAACTCCAAAAATATTTTCCGGACTGGATTAGGGAAGTTGCGATGAATCTCCAAAACGATACAGTTCAATCTGCTATTGAAAATTCTTATGAGCGAGCACCGTTTGTACTGAAGAGGCCTATTAGAAAATTGTTGATTGACTTCGAGAAATATCCGGTAGGCATTGAGCCTTACGATAACTTGCTTGTGGAGTTTGAACTAGACGAGGTCAAATCTTCAATGAAGATGTTTTATTCAATTAATGAGCTAGGAAAGGACGAGGCCAAAGAACAGATTAGTTCTATTATCGATCGCAACAATAAGCTGGCAGGTCACGCAGAGGAAATGAAAATGCAAGATAGAATAGGAGCCTCAGCGATGTATGCCTCGTTGCCTATGATATTAGGAGTCGTGAAGATTATGGTTGATATGGTTTTAATGATATCAGTATTTACATCGTCTATAGGTAACGTTTTGAATTAGGGAGAAAGTTATGAAGTATTTGTTGAGTGAGTTGGGACAGTGTATTATAATTGGAATTTTTTTCTTGTTAATTGTAGCAGGATTTTACCACGTACTTGATGTGGTGACAGGATAGACAATATGTTGTCACACGTTGATGAGGTGACAGGATAGATCAATATGTTATCACGTGTTGATGTGGTGACAGGATAGGAGGAAGTTATGGAAGAGTTTGTAGTGGAACATGGAAGTATTTTGCTTAGTGGAATAGTAGCTGTAAGTGTAGTGATGCTTTTGTTTATTGTAACTTGGGTTTTGAGCAATCTTGACCTAGTGGCCTTCGGAGAAATAATTGGCTAGAGGGGGAGTTTATGCAGCTTTTTTTGAATGAACACGGAGAAGCTTTATTGTACGGAATTATAGGAACTCTTACTGTGGCTTTAATTGGTGTTGTTTTGGTCACTAAGTGGAAAACTATAACGCCCGTTTATAATGTGGCGATAAGTTCTGACAGCAGCAGTTTTGCCAATGCCAATAAAGATAAGCATCCCTCAATCCAGGTGGGAGATATTATATATGCTGATTATAATGATGCCAGTTTTGATGTGAGTCAGCATATCAAAGCCAAGGATTGGGATGGCAAGGATATTACGTCCAATGTTAAGACGTATGGCCAGGTTGATGTAAGCAAAAAAGGAATATACAGAGTTAAATGTTTGGTGACTAATGACTACAGTATGGTGTGCACCAAGTATGTAAGTGTGATGGTGGAATAATATGAAGATAGCAATAGAAATTTTTTCAATGATTATAGGAGTAACACTGGCATGCATTTTGTTTGCATCCATAATCAATTCTAGCAACCAGGATTCTAGAGCCAAGGATTACTACAACGTGGTTGTCAACAGAATAGAGGACAGCAATTGTAATGACCAAATAATAAATGAGTGTGTTAATGATGCCAAGAAAAACGGATATGATCTCAGCGTTAAGGATGTGACTATTTATGAAGATCAGCCTAGCAAATATATAACATTAACATACTATGTAGATTTTGCTGTTTTTAGTTTGTTTGGAAGTGGTTATGAGAAGCAAGCGATGATAGAAGGTTATGCCAGATAAAAATGTGCTAGAGGTTATGAAAAACATTGTTGGCGGTTATGCCAGTTAAGCGCAAGTTTTACGAAAGGGGGTAATAAATGAAATGGTTAAAAAGTATAGGTGTTCTTTTAGTACTTAGCATAGGAGTATGTATTGTAGCAAATATAGATTGCTATGGCGCTGTGACCGGAAGTGGAAAGAGCCAATCGCCATATGTCGTGAAAAACGAAAAGGACTTGAATGAGGCTTTGGGCTATGCCAAAGATGGCGTTAATATGTACATTGATATAGCAAAGGATATAACGATTACTAACATTGTTCGAGTTGAAAAAGGATTAGTTCATATCAATGCGCAGGGAGTGGATAGGAAAATAAAAAAAGGAATAGGTTGGACAGCGCCAATCAATGATACGGATAATCCGAGAAAAATGATAAGAATCAGCAACGGAGCTGAGTTGTATATGGGGGAGCGTGGATCGACGCTTGCCATTGTTGGGGCAAGAGGAGCGTTTCCTGACAATAGACAGCAAAACGATACATTTTGTGTAGATAATAATTCGAGTTTGGTTTTGGACAAAAACACGATGTTAAAAGATGCCCAAAACAGCATGAATATGGCAGAGTCTGCCCCTATTAGAGTTTATGGCAATTTGACAGTTAGATGCGAAATCACTAATTGCTACGGAGGCAATGGTGGAGCTATCAAAAACCTTGGGGGAATTGTGAATATTGAAGATGGAGCCAACATACATAATTGCTATTCATACACAGAGGGTGGAGCGATTTATGTTGGAGAACAAGGGGCGCTGAATATGGGAGGTGACTCCAAGATTACTGACTGTTTTGCCGAGGAGGAAGGTGGAGCTATTTTTGCAACGGAGGAGTCTGACTGCAGAATCGAATCAGGACTTATTTATCAAAACAGAGCGGGCAAGTCCTCCGGAGGAATTTTTTCCGGATACGGAGCGAAGCTTATTATCGGCTTTAATGGAAAAGGACCGCTTATATCTCACAACACAGCTGAGTTGGCTGGTGGAGGTATTCGCTGTAACGGAGGCAGTGGCAAAGGTGGTGGTTCTGCACTTTTTAGAGGTGGCACTATTACTGACAATAAATCTCTAGATAATGGAGGAGGTATCTCTATTGGTGCGGGGAGTAGCAAGTACAAATCTATTGTGAATATAGATTCAATGTTTATTACTAATAATTCTGCTGTATCATACGGCGGCGGTATATATGTTTCTGCCAATGTTGAAGGCATAGGCGGTAACATGATGAAGGTGTCTAACACGACTATTTCTTATAACACATCAGAAGCAAGCGGAGGTGGATTGTTTCTTATAGGAAGTGTGAGTTTCAGTAGTCATAATATTATTCACAATAAAGCTACAAACAACGGCGGTGGCATGGCTATTGTGGAGACTGGCAAGGCTGTTATTGACGATGGAACTATTAGTGCTAATTACAGCGCTAGGGGTGCAGGCATATATCAAAACGGATTGTTAGAGTTCAAAAAGAATGCGTTTGTAAACAATAGCAATATGGTTTACTTATGCAAAGACCGCCATATAGATGTTATAGAACCATTGGCCAAAACAAGCGGATATGTTGCTCGCGTTGAAGCGGCGATAACTTCTCCTGGAACAATAATTGTAGACGTGGATTACAAGGATTCTATGGCTTCTAAGGAGTTGTATTACAGCGGTACACCTGAGAGCGAGAGAAAGGGAGAAAAGGTTGAAAAAAAGTTTGTAGTTGCAGGAGATATCCCTCTTAGAGATGCTACGAATATTAAGGGAATAAACAATAAAAGATATATAATTATAAGTCGTTTGTACGATATCAAATATCATAGCAATTCATTAGATCCTGTTGCCAATTTTCCGGAGGATGAAAATGGTTTTTGGAATGAGTATGTTGCCGTGGTTTCCACTAACATTACAAGAGATGGGTTTGTTTTGAATACCGATATGACATGGAATACAACTGCCCAAGGAGATGGACTGGCATACAAGTCCGGGAAGATTTTGGTGGATAGCAATATTGACCTTTACGCGATATGGAATGAAATAGCTATTAAGGAATTGTTTATGAAAGCTCAGGACAGGTATTATGCCGTGGACCAAAATATTGTTTTGGATAGAGATGAACTGACTAGAAAAGTTGTTGTGACCAATGATCAAAAAACGGCAGTGACATATTTTGTTAGAGTCATAAGAATAGAGGACAACGAAGGCAGGCTTATAGCGAAGGGAAGCAATTTGTCCACACAGAATTATATTAATACTAAAGAGAGTGCGACATATACTCTCACACTTCAGGCAACTAGCTACAGTGGTGATGTTACTGTTACAGAGCAGATGAATGTGTATATTCTTGAAGGGTTGTACAAGCACACGGAAGTAAGATTTATTTCGTACGAGTTCATTGATACAGTAGCGCCTTTTTCCATTTGGAAGGAGGAGTTGTATGAGGAATTAGAACGGAGTCTAAAAAGTGATAGTGAGACATACGAATACGAGGTGGAACTAACATACGAAGATATACAGACAGCACAGGCTTCTGTTAGAAAAAAGAAATATAAGATTACAAAAAAAGAAAACAAACAGTTTTCTGGCAAAATAAAAAAGGTGGTGAAGGAGTGATTGAAACAATTTATTGTTCTTATAGGAATTGCAGTAATAGTAATGATTAACACAATGAGTGTTATATCTGTGGAATCAACCACTAATAGAAAAAGAGATTTGAACAGAGCTGTGGCAGCAGCAGTTAAGCATACTGTCAAAGAAACTATGAGCCAGGGCCAAAACTCAATTACTTCGGATAAAGATATGATAGGACATTTTATTAATCTTTTGGCCACTAGTCTGAGAAGCAAGGGTGATCTAAACATTAAAGTAATGGGAGTTAATTACAAGGAAGGGTTGTTAGATGTTTATGTCACTCAAAAGTATCGTTATGTCAATGGCAAATACGGCAAGGTGTCGGTTAGAAAATGTGCCATATGTGAATAAGGGTACTTATGAATTATTAGTTATTAATGAGAATGGAGAAGTATTGTAGTAATAATATCATTGTGCTTACACTACAATACTAACTTCTCCAGAGGATAACCACATTTCTGTGTTGTCTTCTAGCTTGACTTTGAGTCGGCAGTTCTCATCAATATCAAGGGCAAGGGCTTTTATATTGTTATTGTTTTGTTTAATAACAATGCTCTTGCCTAATAACATAGAACGGTCTATATATTCTTGCACATAAGATTTATCTTGGAAGTTTTTATAGTACTCCCAGAAGTAATCTAAGAAATGTGCGATTAAAATACTTTTTTTGTTGATGCTATCAGCCTGGCTGTGGAATAGACTTGTAGCAATGTTGGCAATATCTTCAGGATAACCGGTAGAAGGTGTGACGATATTAATGCCAATACCTAGAACTACATAATCGAGCTTGTTTGTTTCGATGTTGAATGAAGCTTCAGTTAGAATACCTGAAACTTTTTTGTCATCCACAAAAATGTCGTTCACCCATTTGATGTACGCTTTTTTGTCACAAATATCTTCGATTGCTTTGCATACAGCAACGGCAGCACAAGTTGTAATAAATAATGATTCTTGTGCAGTTATATCAGGTCTTAGAAGAAGACTGAGGTACACGCCAGAATTTTTTGGTGAGTAGAAGGACTTGCCTGTTCTTCCTTTGCCCTTAGTCTGTTCGTTGGCGACAATAACAGTTTTTTCGCAAGCTCCATCGTTGGCCATCTCTTTGAGAAGAGTGTTAGTAGAAGTAACTTGATCAAAAACTTGAATATCAAAATCATTGTTCAAGTACTTGCTAATACTCCATGTGGACAATATGTCGTTGTCCTCCATAAGTTGATAGCCTTTGTTGGACTTTGCTTCAATAACGTAGCCATCTTTTTTGAGGGCATTAATAGCCTTCCACACAGAGTTGCGGCTTACGTTAAGGTTTGTTGCCAAGCTTCCGCCGGAAACAAAACTGCCTTTATTATTTTCTAGTTCTTTCAATACTTTTTCTTTAACATTCATAGAGATTATTATAACACAATTCTGTAATAATAACATTGTCACCCAAAAATAAATACAGGTTGACAATAGCGAAGCGTAGGAATATAATTTTATAGGAAATAAGGATATACTAAAAATTATGCTAGCAAAAAGTATTAAGCCTTATAGCATTATAAGCAGACAAGGAGTTTAATATGAAAAAATTATTTTCTACGCAAAACATTGCCTTGATGGCATTATTTACAGCTTTAATAGCAATTTGTTCATGGATTTCTATTCCACTTGGACCTGTACCTTTTACATTGCAGACATTCGCAATTTTTGTAATTGCAGGATTACTAGGAACAAAGAGAGGTCTTGTTTCACTTGCTGCATACATTCTTTTAGGACTTGTTGGCGTTCCAGTGTTCGCTGGATTTAAAGGTGGAGCAAGTGTTTTGGCCGGTCCTACAGGTGGATATATTGTTGGATTTATTTTGACTGTTTTGGTTATTGGCATTGTTAATGATTGCGTTAAACTAGATAATGAGTTAGTTAAGATGGTTGTGCTTTTTGTTTCAATGATTATTGGCGATGTGTTATGTTTTGTTGTTGGAACAATATGGTTTATGCACGTTGCAGGTTATAACTTAGCTACATCACTATCATATTGCGTTATACCATATATCATTCCAGATGTTGCCAAGATGATAGTAGCAGTTGTTATTGTCAACAGAGTAAAAAAGTACGTATCTGTTTTTGACAACTAATACAATTTATCAGTTAAAAAAACAACAAAAATAAACTACCAAAGAGAAGTCCGTTCAATGACTTCTCTTTGTTTTTATGGTAAAATATTTAGATGTCAAAAATAAAAAAGGTGGAGTATTGAGATGGATATTGAACAAATAAAAAAACTTAAATCTTATGAGATAGTAGAAACAAAAAAGATTGAAGAAATAGATTCACTAGGAATATTGTTAAAGCACAAAAAAACAGGTGCTAATATACTTGTTTTTGCCAATGATGATAACAATAAAGTTTTTAGTGTTGGTTTTAGAACTCCTGTTGAGGACGAGACAGGTGTTCCTCATATTATTGAGCATACAGTTCTTTGCGGCTCTAAGAAATATCCTTTGAAGGATCCGTTTATGGAGTTAGTCAAAGGTTCTATGAATACATTTATTAACGCAATGACTTATCCTGACAAAACTGTATATCCGGTAGCAAGTACTAACAATCAGGATTTCAAAAATTTAATGAGCGTTTATATGGATGCTGTTTTTAATCCTAATATTTATGATGAGGAAAAAATCTTCAAGCAGGAAGGATGGCATTATGAGATAGAAAGTGCTGAAGATGAGCTTAAGATTAACGGAATTGTTTACAGCGAGATGAAAGGTGTTCACTCATCTGTTGATGGCGTAATGGAAAGGGTGACTTTTAGATCATTATTCCCAGATACAACATACAACTACGAGAGTGGTGGATACCCAGACAGCATTCCGGATTTGACATATGACAATTATCTGGATTTCCACAGAAGATATTATCACCCTAGCAACAGTTACATTTATCTATACGGTGATATGGATGTTGTGGAGAGATTAGAGTGGATTGATACAGAATATTTGTCTAACTATGATTATTTGGAAATTGATTCACACGTTGATCTTCAGAAACCTTTTGACCACAAAATCAAAAAGGAATTTGAGTATGCAATAACAGACGACCAGAAAGAAAATGAGAACTATATTTTCTCCAAAAATTACGTAATAGGAAAGAGCAATGACGTTAAACTAGAAATGGCTATCAAGCTTATCCAATATGCAATTATGGATATGCCGGGTGCGCCACTTAAGCAGGCTTTGCTTGATGCTGGAATTGCCAAAGATATTTATTCAACATACGAGCAGGATATTGTTCAGCCGGTATTTTCTATTTATGCCAAGTTTGCTTCAGGTGAGGATGAGGCCAAGTTTGAAGAGATTGTTGATACAACTCTCAAACAAATCGTAAAAGATGGAATAGACAAAAAAGCAATTAAAGCAGGTCTTTTTGGAATAGAGTTCGAGGACAGAGAAAAAGACTTTGGCGTTTATCCTAAGGGACTAATGTATTATCTACGACTTATGTCTGCTTGGTTGTATGACGAGAAGGATGCATGGACTCTGTTAGAAACAAACAAGATCACAGAGGAAGTCAAGCAGCTAGTTGAGGGTGATTATCTTGAAAAAATAATCGAACAATATTTGATTAACAACAACCATTGTTCTTTGGTAACTATGGTTCCAAAAAAAGGTTTAACAGCCCGCAAGGAACAGGAGCTAAAGGAACGCTTAGCTGCCCAAAAGGCGTCAATGACTGATGCAGAAATAGAACAGCTAATAAAAGAAACAAAGGAACTCAAGCAATACCAGGAGGAACCAACATCTAAGGAAGCGCTTGAGACTATTCCGCTATTAGAAATAGATGATTTGGACAAAAAAGCTAGAGAGTTTAAGTCACAAAAAGAGGAAGTAGACGGTGTTAAATTCCTTTACACAGATATATTTACTAACGGAATCGGTTATGTAAGTGTCAACACAGTACAGGAAAAAATGCCTAAGGAATACTTGCCATATTTGAGACTAATGAAAAAGATGCTAGGTGGCTTGGACACAGAAAGTCACGGCTACGGTGAATTGAATGCTCTTATCGGAACGTTGACAGGTGGCTTTTCTCTTGGCACAGTAACAGCTCTCGACCTTGCTAATAACAAGCTGAGATACAGAGGCGAGATTAGAATCAAAACTTTCTATAATCAGATGAAGGAAAGTTTTGACTTGGCCAAGGAAATACTGTTCACAACTAAGTTCGATGACTGCGACAGAATCAAGGTTATTCTCGAAGAAACTAAGTCTACAGTGTACTCTAACATCTTAGAGCGAGGCGATGTGGTAGGCGGTAACAGAGTGCTATCATATAGCAACAAATATTATTATTACCTAGATATGGTATCAGGAATTGGTTTCTACGATTTCTTGTGCGACTTGCTAGATAATTACGATGTCAAAAAAGAACAGTTTGTTGCCAAGTTGCAAGAAGTTATCAGATATGCTTTTGCCAAAAACAATATTGTTGTTAGTTACGCAGGAAATAAGGAATCATATGAAGCAGTCAAGGAACTTGCGCTAGATATAATTAACCAACTTGGAGAAAACACAGCTGAAGTAGAAGACTGGGATATAGTAAAAGAAATCAAAAATGAAGCTTTCATTACCCCGGGTCAGGTTCAGTTCGTTTCACGTGGTGGCAACTACTTAGATTTGTCCCAGGAAGAATACGACGGTGCTCTTAATGTACTAGGCGGTATTATGCGTAAAGATTATTTGTGGAATAATGTTAGAGTTTTGGGCGGAGCATACGGTTGCTTCAATAAGATAAGCAAAGATGGAACATTAGTTCTTAGCTCATACCGTGACCCTAACTTGAAATCTACTAGCGATACATTTATCAATTCGGATAAGTATGTGGCTAACTTTGAGGTGGATGAGAGAGATATGCGCAAGTATATTATCGGTGCAATAAGCGAACTAGATAGACCTTTGAGCACTGAGGATATATGTTCTAGAGAACTAGGTGTGTACATATCCAATGTTAAATACGAAGATATTCAAAGAGAGCGCGACCAAGTTCTTAGCGCAACAGTTGAGGATATAAGAAAACTTGCTGATTATTACACAAAGGCAATGGAACCTAATGCAATATGTGTAATCGGCTCAAAAGCCCAGATCGAAGAAAACAAATATTTGTTTGACGATATTAGAGTTTTGGTATAGCAATATCTAACAGAGGTGAATGATGAATAATAATTTTAAATCAGGATTTGTAGCATTAATCGGAAGACCTAACGTTGGTAAGTCTACTTTGATGAACAGACTTATCGGCCAAAAAATAGCTATAACATCTAACAAACCACAGACTACACGAAACAAAATACAGACTGTATACACATGTGACGATGGACAGATTGTGTTTTTGGACACACCGGGAATTCACAAGGCCAAAAACAAACTAGGCGAATATATGGTGAATGTTGCGCAAAAAACATTGAAGGAAGTAGATGTTATTGTGTGGCTTGTCGAGCCTGACACTTTTATAGGAGCAGGTGAGAAGCACATTGCAGAGCAGCTTCAAGGAATTGGAGTTCCAGTTATTCTTATAATAAATAAGATTGATAGTGTTGCCAAAGACGAGGTGCTAGAGTTTATTGCTGCTTACAAGGATCTTTATGATTTTGACGAGATTATTCCGGCCTCAGCTCTTCGCGGAGAAAACACTGACACAGTAGTTGAGCAGATTTTCAAGTATTTGCCAGAAGGCCCTATGTACTATGACGAGGATACTGTTACAGATCAGCCAATGCGTCAGATTATGGCGGAGATAATTCGAGAAAAAGCGCTTCATGCACTCAATGAAGAAATACCACACGGCATTGCAGTTACAATAGAACTTATGAAGGAACGCAATACTAAAAAGGGACCTATTACAGATATTGAAGCGACTATTATTTGTGAGAAGGATTCCCACAAAGGAATTATTATCGGCAAGAAAGGCTCTATGTTGAAAAAAATTGGAACTAATGCCAGATATGAGATGGAGCAGCAGTTAGATACAAAGGTTAACCTTCACCTCTGGGTTAAGGTTAAAAAAGATTGGCGCGACAGCGACTTTTTAATGAAGAATTTTGGATATCAACCGGAAAAGGATTAGTAGGAATTGATAGATACAACAACAGTTGTGGGAATGGTACTTTCATCCATGCCCATAGGCGAATTTGATAAGAGAGTTGTTATTTTCACAAAGGAAATGGGCAAGATCTCGGCATTTGCGAGGGGCGCTAGAAAGCCTAACAGCCCTTTTTTGGCGAGCACTCAACCTATGGCTTTTGGGGAGTTTACTCTGTACCAGGGACGCAACTCATTTACTATTAATTCGGCCAAGATTAGTGACTACTTTTTCAATGATATGCATGATGCTGACACATTATATACAGGAATGTATTTTTTGGAACTGGCAGACTATTATGGCAAAGAAAACTTGGATGGAACAGAAGTGTTAACGCTTTTGTACATGACGATGAAGACGTTGGCCAAAGGTCAACTCGATATAGATATTATTCGTTCTGTTTTTGAATTGCGCATATTAGTGGAAAACGGCGAGTACCCTAATGTTTTCACATGCAAGAATTGCGGCAAAAAAGAAAATATAGATTATTTTGACATGAAGCATGATGGAGTGCTATGCAGCGACTGTCACGGCACATTGAAGGAACAAGATAAATTGCTTCAATCGACATTATATGCCCTTCAATATATCGAGACGGCGCCTATGAATAAGTTGTTTGCTTTTGGCCTCAAGGACAATGTCAAAAACCAGCTCAAACAGATTACGAATGACTACATTGCACAGAAGGTCGACAAGCATTTTAATTCCTTGGATTTTATTTAAATAAAAGGCTGAATTTATTAAAAATATCAGCATAAAGTCATTGAAATTAGTTACGTATAAGTTTAAAATATTATGGTACTACAAACTAAGCTACAATGGAGAAGACGATGAAAAGATTAGTTGGATTGTTAATGACTGTTATTATGGTTTTGTCACTAGTTGGCTGTGGCAATATGGGAGACATAGAGCTTGAGCCAGGTGATAACGGAATATATATTAACGGTGATGGCTCTGTAGTGTATGGAGCAAGTGAAAAATTTAAAGAAGATTATTACGATAAAGACGAGCTTGAAAAAGAAATCGACGCAGAGGTGGAGAAGTTTAACAATAGCGATTACGCTTCTGTTGAAGATGCAGCGTCAGTTAGTGACGTGGACATTGATTCAGAATCAGCCAAGGTTGTTCTTGAATTTTTGACAACATACGATTTTATGAATTATGGCTTGCACTTTAATAACTTCGATAGAAGCAAATTTTATATCGGAGCTGTAGAGGATAACGATGATATTGTTCTTGAAGGTGATTTCATCAAAGCCGGTACTGACAAAAAAGAAAAAGAAAAGGCAGAAGTTGTAGAGGAGTCTGATGGTTACTTGCTTGTAGTGAGCGGACCATATCGCGTTCAGGTAGATGGCGAAGTAAAATACTACAGCGACAATTGTACAATGGACGAAGATAATGTTATTACAACAGCCAACAAGGAAGACGAACTTAGCTATATAGTTTACACTATTGAAGACTAATATTTACAATAAAAGAAGAGGTATCAAAATGGAAAAAACAATGGAAAAAATCGTAGCATTAGCGAAGAGTAGAGGTTTTATTTATCCTGGTTCAGATATTTATGGTGGACTAGCTAACACATGGGATTATGGTAATCTTGGTGTTGAACTCAAAAATAATGTTAAGCAGGCATGGTGGAAGAAGTTCATTCAGGAAAATCCATACAACGTAGGCGTTGACTGTGCTATTCTTATGAATCCACAGACATGGGTTGCTTCAGGTCACTTGGGAAGCTTCTCAGATCCACTAATGGACTGTAAAGAGTGTCATGCAAGATTCAGAGCTGATCAGCTTATTGAAGAATATATGGAAGAGAATGGCATCACTCCTGAGAAAGGTCTAGACGGCTGGACTCACGAGGAAATGGCAGACTATATCAAGGAGAACAACATTGTTTGTCCTAAGTGCGGACAGAACAATTTTACAGACATTAGAGAATTTAACCTAATGTTCAAGACATTCCAGGGTGTTACTGAGGATGCTTCAGATACTATTTATCTAAGACCTGAAACAGCTCAGGGTATCTTCGTTAACTTTGCCAACGTTCAGAGAACATCACGTAAAAAAATTCCTTTTGGTATCGGACAGATTGGTAAGTCATTCAGAAACGAAATCACACCAGGTAACTTTACATTTAGAACAAGAGAGTTCGAGCAGATGGAATTAGAATTCTTCTGTGAGCCAGATACTGACCTTGAGTGGTTTGAATACTGGAGAGGATTCTGTAGAGATTGGCTTCTAAGTCTTGGTATCAAGGAAGACGAAATGAGACTTCGTGACCACGACAAGGAAGAATTATCATTCTATTCTAAGGCTACAACAGATATCGAGTTCAAGTTCCCATTTGGTTGGGGCGAGCTATGGGGTATTGCCGATAGAACAGATTACGACTTAAATAGACATATCGAGACATCAGGTAAGGATTTGACTTACTTCGATGACGAAAAACATGAGAGATACGTACCATACGTAATCGAACCATCACTTGGTGCTGACAGAGTTACACTTGCATTCCTTTGCGCAGCATATGATGAGGAGAACATTGGTACAGAAGAGAAGCCAGATATGAGAACTGTACTTCACTTCCATCCAGCAATTGCTCCAGTTAAGATTGGTGTATTGCCACTATCTAAGAAACTTAACGAAAACGCAACAAAGGTATTTGAGGAATTGAGCAAATACTACAATTGTGAATATGATGATAGAGGAGCAATCGGTAAGAGATATCGTCGTCAGGACGAAATCGGTACTCCATTCTGTGTGACATACGACTTCGATTCTGAAGAAGACGGAGCTGTTACAGTAAGAGACAGAGACACAATGGAGCAGGAGAGAATTAAGATTGAAGATCTTAAGGATTACTTCGATAAGAAACTATACTTCTAATAAAATAAAAAAGTTGCTGACTTAATGCCGGCAACTTTTTTTATGCCCACAAAAACAATAAAAAACTATAAAGAAGTGTTGTTCCAATTATTAATTATGGTATACTTGTAGTGTAAATATTTTAATTGATCGGAGGAATTGAATATGAAGTATAGTATTGAAGGAGCACCATTACCAGTAGTGATTGTAACACTGGAAGATGGAGAAACTGTTTTGACAGAAAAGGGCGCTATGTCTTGGATGACACCTAATATGGTGATGAAGACATCAGGCGGCGGTATTGGAAAAATGTTTGGTAGAGCATTATCAGGAGAAAGTGCTTTCCAGAACACTTATACAGCTGAAGGTGGCCAAGGTGAAATTGCATTCGCATCTTCATTCCCAGGCGATATCCGTGCTTACGAAATTGGACCTGGAAAAGAAATCGTTGCACAAAAATCAGCATTTTTGGCTTCAACTGACGGCGTTAACTTGTCAACATTCTTCCAGAAAAAGATTGCTGGCGGATTCTTCGGTGGTGAAGGTTTCATTATGCAAAAACTATCCGGACAGGGAACAGCTTTCCTAGAGTTTGATGGAAGTATCAAGGAGTATACTCTTGAGGCTGGTCAGCAGATTATTGTAGACACAGGATATGTCGCTGCAATGGAAGGAACATGTTCTCTTGATGTTAAAACTGTATCAGGGCTTAAGAACAAGTTACTTGGTGGAGAAGGATTTTTCAACACAGTAGTTACTGGCCCTGGCAAGGTTTGGCTTCAGACAATGCCAGCTAACCAGATGGCTGGAGTTCTTGCTCAGTTTTTACCAGTTAACAATAAGTAACAATTATTGATTTTTAGTTAAGTAGAGATTTATGCGTTAGTATAAATCTCTATTTGACTGTAAATAACATAAGGGTTGCATCGCATGATGCTTACGTATGATAAAAATATAGGGTAATAAATGAAAGGAGCGTGCAGTAGCACAAAACAATGAAAGCAAAAATTATTCAATCAAAAAAGGCTGATCTTAAGCCATGGCAGGAATTGGGCGAGGTTGAGCTAACTAAAGATTTTGCTCTAGGTGGCACAACAGTACTTGTAGACAGTTCTAAGGAGTTTCAGACTCACTTGGGATTTGGTGGAGCTTTTACAGAGGCGTCAGCACATGTGTATTCTAACACTAGCGAAGCTAACCAAAAAAAGATTATTGAAGCATATTTTGATAAGGAAAAAGGATTAGCTTACAACATGGGTAGAACAACAGTAGGTGGATGTGATTTTGCGCTAGGATACTACTCATATGTTGAGGAAGGTGATGATTCATTATCTACATTTGATATGTCTCATGATGATAAGCAGATTGTCCCAATGATAAAAGCAGCAGAGGCAAAGGCAGGAGAGCAGCTAACACTTCTAGCATCTCCATGGAGTCCACCTGCATTTATGAAGGACACTAAGGACGTTGACCACGGCGGAAAGCTATTAGATGAGTACTATCCTGTTTGGGCCAAGTATATTGTTAAATATATCAAAGGCCTCAAGGATAGAGGAATCGATATCAATCTTCTTACAACACAAAATGAGCCAGAGGCAATTCAGCCATGGGCATCATGTGAGTACAATGCTACAGAAGAGGCTAGATTAGCTATTGATTATGTATACGAAGAGCTCAAAAAAGAAGGACTTCAGGACGATGTTAAGATTCTTATTTGGGATCACAACAGAGATGGTCTATATAGAAGAACAAGAGAAACATTGGCATATCCAGGAGCAGAAGACGTTGTTTGGGGCGCAGCATATCACTGGTATGTTTCACCAAAGTCTGAGAATTTGACAATGGTTAAAGACAAGTTCCCTCAAATGCACCTTCTTTTCTCAGAGGGCTGCGTTGAGGTTATGAATGTGTCAGGCGGAACAAGCTCTAAGGAAAACATCGGAGCTTGGACTCACGGCGAGACATACGGCCGCAACATGATTAACGACTTCAACAACTACAATGAAGGTTGGCTTGACTGGAATCTTCTTCTTGATGAGAGAGGAGGCCCTAACTACGTAGAGAATTTCTGCGAGGCGCCTATCACATTGGATAGAAACACTGACGAGGTTATTTTTAACTGGTCATACTATTTCATTGGTCATTTGTCACGTTATATCAAGCCAGGTGCTAAGCGCATTCTATCTCGCAACGATGTAGATAATGACATTTACAACTTGGCTTACAAGAATCCTGATGGAAGCATCGTAGTAGTAGTGCTAAGCGAGTCAGACAATGACGCAACAATGACAATTGATGTGGACGGTAACGGTGCTAAGATTGACGTACCAGCTCACTCTATAACAACATATATTATTTAGACGAGCTAAAAACATAGCAAACAAAAACATGGTCTTTGCAAAAGCAAGGCCATGTTTTTCTTATTTTTCAGAATCATTTGTTTTTTCTTTGTCTGCGAGAGCTTTAATGATTGAAGATATATTATCGAACTCCTTAGGATTTATAGCATTGAGATATGGAAGCAATTCATTAATTTTGCTTGGATTAGTGTTTTGTTCCTCAAAGAAATCCAGTGGAGTAATATTGAGTTCGTCACAAATGTCAAAAAATAATTCCATAGAAGGAAATGATTTTTGAGTACATATGGCATTGATGTAGCCTGGATTATGACCGAGCCTCAAACTTAGATCTCTTTCAGTTGTGTTAGCTGCTTGTAAGATGCTACTTAATCTTTGGGCAAATTGTTCCATAGTCATTATAATCACCTCTCATGTTATATTGTATACTAGACAAAAAACAGATGTATCGCATACAATGTGATAAAACATGTGAAGTATCGCATTACATATGACGCCCAAAACAACAATGTCGCATATAATGTGATATTATCCTGATAGAACTCAAGAAGGCAAAAAAACATCTTATAAATGACCAATACTATAGCGTCATATATAAGATGTTTTTATTATTTATTATTTTGTTTTTTTGGATTTAGCTTTGCTCCAAGCTGAGCAACTCATGTCGTTACCAACTTTGTAGAATGTTCTAATTCGTACGAAGTATTTTTTCTTTTTTGAAAGCTTTTTGATAGTGACGGACTGTGCGTTAGCTTTGTTTATCGTTATCGTTTTGCCGCCCTTGAAACTTTTCTTTTTGGCGTAATTAACTTGGTATCCGTTAACGCCACTAATTTTTTTCCAGCTAACCTTTAGAGCCTTTTTCTTGGCACTAATCTTTTTGATTGATGCCTTAGGAGGCACTGGCTTAACTACGGCATAAGGCTTCGTAGTTGTAGGTGCCTGCGGCTTAGTAGTTTTTGTTGTCTGCTCAGTTGCCTGTGTAGTTGTCTGGGTAGTAGTTGTTTCAGCGTCCATATTCATAACAAGATCGCTTGTTGCCAAAGTGTAATTGTACAATTCTGTAGATACAGGAGTAACATTGCTAGGCAAACTCTCTAAGTTGTACATATCTTTGACCGGAACTAAGATGTTGCCAATGTCATCGCTTTCGTAAACTTTATATACATTACATACATCATAATAGTTATTGTCACCATCAATTTCTGTAGTTTCGCTGTAGACGAATGTTCCGGTCTGACCAGCTATATTGCAACGATATAGGCTGTCCCAGTTAGGAGTTTTCTTCACACCACTAAACTTGCGACCGGTAAAAACAAAATCGCTAGGCAACTCGTCATGGCTTTTTTGAACTTCCTGCCATGCGTTGTCATCCCAGTAAGTCTCATCCGGCTCAACTACAAAAACACCGGAAGTTATTTCATAAGAGTTATAAATCTTGTAATATGTTTTGCTTGAACCATTTATTGTTTTGACACCCCATGTCTTGTTGTTGGAATCCTTGTACTCGTCTAGGTCCGCAACAGTGTTGTAATGACTTGGAGAAGGGTCAAAACCATAACTACATTCCTCGTTGTAGTTTACAACATCGTTAGAAATGCTTTCCATAGAAGAAACCATTTGAGAACCTTTTATCTGAATGGCGTTTTTTTCTTTAGCCATTGTTACAGCAATTGCACCGATGTTAGTAGGTGAGTGAATGTCGATTCCAACGCCATCTTCAATTACAATCTTAGAATTTGTTTTGTAAGCAGAAAGGGAAATAGCAGGGCCGTTGAACTGCTGGTTTTTGTTCAATGTCAATGAGCCTGTTCCCGTGATGGTTACGCTGTTGTTGTAGTCATATGTAGAAAAGGACATACTCTTAAAAATGTTTTTGCCCTGGACGTTTATTGTAAAGTCGTCGCCCATATTCGTTCCTGTAATTGACGAAAAACTGCTAGAAAAGTTTGTCATTGTAAGTGTATTAGTAGTTTTGTCGTAGTCTAGTCCGTCAGGCTTTTCGATTGTGTTGTTGGCCTGGTTAGAAGAATATAGATAATAAGTTGCATCTCCAATAGATACAAAAAGATATGAATAATCTGGGTCCGGGCCGTTTTGGGCACTGACGTTTCGTACTGGTAATGATGTGGCTATAAGGCCGACAATCACTAGCAGTGATAATAGTTTTTTGAACATTATAAAATCCTCCGTACGAATAATCTCTATATTATTATAAGTCAAAAATTTTAATAATAAAGTGTATATATTATAAAAAAGACTTGCCCTAGAGCAAGTCTTTTTATAAACTGAATAACTTCTTATTATTCTACATCACCTGTACAATGTGGACACTTAGTAGCCTCAGCATTGATTTCTTCCTTACAATGAGGACAAATCTTAGTTGTAACAGCGATATCTTCGTCAGGTTTTCTTAGCTTGTTAACAAACTTAACCATCAAAAAGATAACGAATGCCATAATAATAAAGTTAAGAACTTGTGATAGGAAAATACCAAAGCTGATTCTAGCACTAGGGCCATTGCCAATCCATCTTGGGATTGTTATTGCCCATTCACTGAAGTCGATTCCGCCAGTGAAGATAGAAATAATTGGCATTATGATGCATGAAACCAAAGCATCTACCAATCCCTTGAAAGCGCCACCGATGATAACGCCGACTGCTAGGTCAATCATGTTTCCTTTTAGTGCAAACTCTTTAAATTCTTTTAGCATATTCAATTCTCCCTTCCTAAAATTTACGCTAATAAAATTATACATTTATTATTTTGCATTGACAATACTCTGGTCGCAAAAAGAAAGTTAAAAAGTGTCTTTTTTTCTTGCGTAAGTAATTGCACACCTTTAATGAGCCTACTATATATGTTAGTCTTGATATATCGAAGGTACGGAAAAAACAAGATTGTCCTACGAGAGGGGGCAATCCTTTTTGTAGTCTAAAAACTGTTTATATTACGGAGGAAGTTATGAAAAAAGGATTCAAGAGAGTAACTGCTATAGCGCTAACTGTTGCTATGGTTTTTTCGTCTACA
>CACYHD010000012.1 GCA_902774125.1 uncultured Lachnospiraceae bacterium | reverse complement strand
GTTGAGTTTGAACTTGTTGTCTTCTTTTTCGCACCCGAACATAAACAGCATGTTAGCTGCTATTATTAGACTTATAAGTATGTGAATAATTCTTTTCATTGTAGTCTCCTCGGTGCGATTTGTTGCCGTCTCTGCATCTGGCTTCCGGCAATCTTTTTATTCCAAAAAGTTTTAGTATTCTTCCTTGTTTCCTGAAATTGAAGGTTCCTCTACCTCCTGAACCATCTGGTTGATGATTTTGCGGGCAGCGTGTTTTTCTCTTCTAACTGATGGAGTTAGAATCATTCTGTGCTTGAACACGTCTACGATTACTGCTTTCACGTCATCAGGGATAACATAGTCTCTGTCTTCCATAAACGCGTGAGCCTTGGCCATACTTGCAAGCGCCTTGGCACCACGAGGACTTATACCGCAAATGATCTTTTCGTTTTTTCTTGTATAGTCACATAGCTTGGCAATATATGTAGCGATTGCTGTGCTCAGCTTGATTCCTGCGACCTTCTTGCGCATGTCGATTAGCTGCTCGAGGCTTACAACAGGCACAACCTTGTCGATTGGGTCAGTACCGTCGTCCTCGACAAGCATTTCTACCTGACCGACTTCGTCCGGATATCCCATACTGATTTTTACAACGAATCTGTCCAGCTGTGAGTCTGGTAACTGCTGTGTACCACCACTTGTTATAGGGTTCTGTGTTGCAATAGTAATGAATGGATCGTCTAGCTTGTAAGTTTTGTTATCGACTGTAACTGTTCCCTCTGCCATAACCTCTAGTAGAGCCGCCTGTGTTTTGCTTGATGTTCTGTTAAGCTCGTCGGCGAGCAATAGGTTAGTAAAAACAGGGCCCGGGATAAATCTCATTTCGCTTTGGTTTTGCTCATAAATAGATATTCCAAGAATATCACTAGGCATAGTATCCGGTGTGAACTGAATACGCTTCTGATCTAGCGACATCGCTCTTGATAAAGTCTTGGCCAATGTTGTTTTGCCCAGACCAGGATTGTCCTCTAGCAATATATGTCCCGATGAAAGAATGGCTGTAATTACTTCTAGTATTACATCATCCTTACCTTTAATTACCTTTTTGATTTCCTTAACTAAAGCTTCGATTTGATTGTTCATTACTTTGTCTCCTTTTGGTTTGTTAAATGTCCCTGCCGGGAGTTTATTCCATTACTTCGTTATGACTACTTCCTTAGTCACAGGTGTGAAGTATTTTTTTCTGCCTTTTTCCTTGACGTAGTTGGTGCATGTTATGACGTATCTCTCGCCCACCTTAGCACCTGTCAAAACAATGTTCTCTATTCCCATATCCGATGCCATAACGTTGTGGCTCTGAATCATCGTTCCGTCTCTTGTCACCGTTATCTCGTAGAATGAATCTCTGTCTGTGTTCTTAGGCTGGCTAAAACTGATTGTCACTTTCTTCGTGTTTTTCTTCCACACGGCATAAACGGTAAAGTCAGTTTCCTTGTCGATTGTGTAGTCCTTGCCTAGCGCCTTGCCCTTGTCCGACATGCTCCATCCAACGAAGTCGTATCCATCCTTTGTTGGTGCGTACAAAACATCACTTAACTTGGATCCGTAGTTGGCTGTCACTTCCTTCTGATTGGATGTTCCGCCGTTGAGTTCTGCCTTGATATGTACCTTTTGGGCCTCCCATGCGGCGTACATGTTAACGACGTCATGCTCTGTCGAGCTAAAGTTTTCCTTAACCCTTTGACCCGCCTTGTAGAAAGTGCCCTTGCCGTTTTTGTACTTGCTCCAACCTCTAAAAATATGGCCTTTCTTTTTTGGCTCTGCCTTAGGAAAATGTACTGTTTCTCCGTATGTACAGTTCAAGTTGCTTGAAGGCATGTTCTCTACGTTTTTGGCGTTAGCATCGAACTTGAGTTGATAGCTGTTACCCTTGAGGTCTGCGTGCAAAACAACAAACGGATAATTATTGTTGCTCACACTGTTCCCTTCAGCGTTCACCTTAGTTGTGGCAGACTCGTCTGCCTTGTTGCCGTATTCCACTATCTTGTTCTCGTAATGATATCCCTTGTCGACCTTGAAATAGTTGTCTATAGCAATTGATGTAGTTCCGTTTATGTCTCCCTTGCTATCAGATTTTTTCTGGATGAACACACGCGTCTTGTCGGAGTGTACTGTCGTCTTGCCGTCAAAAAGTCCCTTGCCGCACATCCACTTATACACATCGTAGTTGTGCAGATTGACCTTATCCACTGCCGTGTTAGTTTTGTACTTGTACTCATCCACCGATTCAATATCATCAGAGGCCGGGTCGAAGCCCTGCACCTTGACGAAAGCCAACTTGGAGAATGAGCTAGGTTCATTGTTATATTCCATGTTAACTGTATGGAGTTTTTCGCAATTGCTCCATGTGTAATCGCCTACGTTCTTCAAGCCACTTGGAATTGTTAGAGAAGAAATTCCTATTCCCATAAATCCGGCGTAACCTATTTTTGACAAATCACCGTTCTTAGGTATATTGACTTCCTTCAGATCCTCGCAGCCGGCAAAAGCATATTTTTTTATCTCGCTGACATTAGATGGAATGTCGATAGATTTAATTGTAGAACGGAAAAAACATCCCGCACTAATCGATGTGAGAGATGATGGCAAAGTGATGCTTCCTATTTCTGCCTCGCAAAATGCCTCGTCTCCAAATGACTTAATGTTGCTTCCGCTGGCAAAACTTACTGTCTTGACATCGCAGTTGTCAAAACAGCTTTCGCCTATAGTTGCAACTGTTGCAGGCACTGTAATGCTGTCAAATGATGCACCACAAAAAGCATTCTCCTCTATTACCTTGAGACTAGATGGCGATTCAAAACGCACCCTGGAAAAAATGTAGTCCTCGAATGCTGATGTCTCGATTGTATTAACTGTTGAAGGTATTGTAATTGTTCCGATATGAGGGTCTAGTTCCTCGCCAGTATAATTACCGCTTGTGTTTTCCCAAGCTACCTCCAAACCTTTTTTGTTTTTTCTCAAACAGTTGTTGCATAGGCACTGGCAAAAAGCGTCCCTTCCTACTCTCACAACTGTGTAATCCTGGTCCTGAATAGAAATCTTGGACGGTATAGTAACATTTCCTGAAAGCTCACCTAGCTTGTTAGGTCGTATAGCGACAGTTCTGTTGGCTTTGTCGATTAGCTTGTATGTCCACAGTCCGTCGGCACTTCTACCGTACTTATTAATGTCCGCTACAGTTTTGTAAACAGGACAAAAAGGCATGAGCAAAATCACTAATGCCAATGCCAATGTTTTAATTCCCCAGGAAATAAACTTATTATGTTTTGGGTTTCCGTTCTTTGTAGTTTTCATTTGTCACATGCCTTGCAAGGCAACCTCGGTTGATTATCTATTATCTACTTTTTCAGGATACATATCGTGGTTGACTAGTCGGTCTGTTGCAACCTTTTCCCACATAGTTCCTGGCTTGCCATAGTTGGCGTATGGGTCGATTGAGATTCCGCCGCGTGGCAAAAACTTACCCCATACTTCTATATATTTAGGGTCTAGTAGTTCTACAAGATCCTTCATAATTATATTGATAACGTCCTCATGGAAGTCGCCGTGATTGCGAAAAGAAACAAGGTATAGCTTCAATGACTTGCTCTCTACTAAATACTGATCCGGTACGTAAGAAATGTAGATTGTAGCAAAATCAGGCTGGTTAGTAATAGGGCACAAGCTTGTGAACTCAGGACAGTTGAACTTAACGAAATAGTCGTTGTCCGGATGCTTGTTAGAAAACTTTTCTAATAAGTTTTTGTCGTATTCTGTTCCGTATTCTGTGCTGTTGCTACCTAGCTTAGTCAAACCTTCTTTTTCTCTCATGGTTTCCTCCGTATTATTCCATATTAATTATACAATATATCGTTACAATAGTTTACTATTTAATTATGATGTAATTTTTACTAAAGTGTCACGTTGAACGGGACACTTTTTTGTTGCGTCACGTTAAACGGGACACTTTTGTTTTTTTGTCACGTTAAACGGGACACTTTCATTTTTTTGTCACGTCTATAGTGCCGGGTCTGAAATGCCGTTGGCCTCGAAAGCCTTGGCTCTGTCGATGCATGTTCCGCATTTGCCGCATGGCTTGTCGCCACCTTCGTAGCATGACCATGTTAGCTCGTATGGAACGCCTAGCTCTATACCCATCTTCACAACGTCTGCCTTAGTCATATTGACAAAAGGCGCTTCGATCTTGAGCTGATGTCCTGAGCCTTCCCAAATAGCCTCATTCATTGCATTGTTAAAAACAGGCGAGCAATCCGGATAGGCAAAACCAGCCGAGTCGTCCGCATGTGCTCCGTAATAAATGACCTCGCAGTCCTTGCTTAGCGCGAGGCTTGCCGCAGATGATAGGAACAAACCGTTTCTAAATGGCACGTATGTGCTAACCGGCTTTTCACCTTCAGTTTTTTCGATCTGCTCAGCGTAGCTTTCCTCTGGTATCTCCTCAGTGGACTGCTGTAAAAGCGAACAATTGCTGTACTCGAATATCTTAGCCAGGTCCAAAAACAACTGCTCTACGCCGTAGTACTCTGCCACCTTAACAGCAGCTTCGATTTCTTTGTCATGTTTTTGGCCGTAAGAAATAGATAGAGCTATTACATTATCCTTACCGTATTTTTTTATCGCCAATCCAAGGGCTGTTGTGGAATCCACGCCGCCACTTGATAAAACTAATGCTTTCATTTGTCCTCCAATATTATGTCAACCAGTCGTGTTGCTATTTCAAGTATGACCACAATGAAGTGTCATTCTTAAACTCTATTTCAAATACAACTGCAATGATGTGTCGTCCTTAAACTTGCCTCTGAATTCTGCTGTATATGTCTTAGTCTTTTGCTTTTTGATTCCTCTTGCAGAAACGCAGCTGTGGTATCCCTCAATAGTTACTGCAACATCCTCGCTGCCTGTAATCTCAGATATAATATCAGCGATGTCCTGTCCGATTTTTTCCTGAAGCTGAAGTCTCTTGCCCACCATATCTACCACTCTAGCGATCTTTGATAGGCCGATAACCTTGCCCTTAGGAATGTATGCCACATTGGCTGTCATATCATACATAAGCGCCATGTGATGCTCGCAATATGAGAAAAGTTCAATGTCCTTCATTACAACAATCTTGGAATTGTCCGCCTCGTTGATCTGCTCGGAAAAAGTCTTGTTGAACATCTCCGCAATCTCGTGGTTAGTGTAGTTCATTCCCTCGAACACTTCCTCGTACATTGCAGCCACTCTCTGAGGTGTCTCCTTGAGCCCTTCTCTATCCGGGTCGTCACCTAGTGCTACTATTATTCCTTTGATATGCTCTTCTATAGCTTTTTTGTCTATCATTCTAAACTCCTCTCTTGTCAGGATCCCAAACAATCTTGTGCATTTGGATCTGCAACTTGATGTCGTTAAGTTTGTTTTCTATCATATATTCTACAATCTGGGCCGGTTCTATATCACCCCAAACAGGGCTGACAAAAACATTAGATTTTTGGTCCAGATGATATTGCTTTATTATATCTCTAGCCTTGTCCAAGTCCTCTTTGCTTCCGACAACGAACTTGACCACGTCATCTGCTCCCACCTTGCTGTAGTTATCCATAAACATCTTGCTCTCACATCCACTCGATGGAGACTTGTAATCAACTGTAAAGCTTGGTCGCTTGCTCCACGCAATGCTGTCTATATCAACGGAGCCGTTAGTCTCAATCTCCACCCTATGGCCGCTTCCCATAAGAAGCGCCACAAGCTGTTCTATATTTTTTTGCAAAAGTGGCTCGCCACCGGTTATAGTCACGTTAGTCACCTGCTGCTTGATAACGTAGTCTGCTATCTCTTCAGGCGTCATGTCCTTGTACTCTGTGTCTGGCTCATTGGCCCACTTCGTATCGCAATATGCGCAGTTCAGATTGCACCCCGCGAACCTGACAAAAACAGCCAACTCTCCGGCTCTCTTGCTCTCACCGTTTATACTTGTAAATATTTCTACAACCTTCATTATTATTCCTCGTATGCAGCAAAGTTGTTAGGTGTCTCATATACCTCAACGCGATTTACTACATAACCATCTTCCTTGATTTTTTCAAAAAAGTACTTAGCGAAGTTCTCCGCTGTAGGTCTGAAAGGAACTTCTATAATGACGAAGTCCTCATCTCTTAGCGCCTCCATTGTAGCAGGCTTGAGAGAGTTTTCTTCTATAATAAGACTGTGATCCATATTGTCACAAATCTTGTATAGTCAATCCTTGAGGTCGCTAAAGTCAACGACCATACCACGCTTAGGTCCTTCCTGCTTAAGATCTTCTCCCTTGACCTCAACAATAACCTTCCATCTATGGCCATGTATATTGCTGCACTTGCCTTCGTATCCTTTTAGGAAATGTGCTGCATCAAAGCTATCTTCTGTTCTCAAAAAATACATAATAAATCCTTTCTAGCTGTTACGACTTTTTTCCAATAAAAAAAGCCCTACTGCACGCAGGACAAAGTAACCCTTATAAGGTTACGAGCCCTAGTTTTTTTTAACGACAGGATGGTGCTAACGAACTGTCGTATGTTTTTGTACCATTTATTTATAACACAAGCCCGCTAATTATTCAACTAACGGGCTTGTTCTGTGTATATTCTATTTGCTATAAACGAACACCTCAGATATTTCTCTGTCGTATCCTTCGTAAAAACCTTTTGGCATGCCTAGCACAATTCTTGCGCCTCTGTTGTACAGCACCATAAGGTTGTCTTTGTTTTGGTCGAATGTGAGTCCCTCGATTTCGCCCTGGCGCTTAACGTCGTCTAGCGTTCTCTCAAGAGTCACTATGCAGCTGCTATCCTTAAGGCCGAACTTGGTTGCATATATGTGGTCCGGCTCATTGTCATCTGCGGTGCCATCGTCTGCTGTCATATAATAATAGCCGTCGTTGTAAGCTATTCCCTGGAGCCATTGCGGTGGCGCCTGCATATGAACCTTGCCAAGGTACTTGCCGTCCTTAAGGTTGTATCGATACAAGTATCTTCCGCTTTCTTCGCCAACCCAAGAGCACATGACAACCACTCCATCGTCAGGATTCACCGCAATTCCCGAGCACTCGAGTTGACCGCTCTCTGGCTTAAACGGAAACGTTCTCTTGAGCTGCAGTGTGTCCGCGTCATAAACCGCCACCTGAATGTTGCGACCTACGCCGTCCATAAAATATTCCACGCCCACATATAGTTCGTTCTTATACACATCAATGTCACCTATATGATTGACCTCTTTTTCGTATCCCTTGAATGGATCCTTATTCTCCTTGACTACCTTCCAGTTGCGGTCATACTTAGTGAGTGTCGTGCTTCCGCTTACCCAGTAGTAATCACCTTCGCTGCACACACCCTGTCTTCCGTTGACTTCATGGCGTGCCTCTAGCTTGTAACTGTTTTTAGGAAGCATGAGTTTCTTGTTGTCTTCCGGTCTTTTGCTGCTAGTGCTTGCGCAAGCCGTCATCGCTGCCGCCAAAAACATTATCATTATTGCGCTTGTTATTTTTTTCATATACTATTCCTCTTTTTTAGGTTGGCTTTATCGCTTTGGTCTAGCCTTGTCGTTTTAGTCCTGCCCTATTACTTTAGGCCGGTTTATCTTTTCTTCACTGAGCTCCATTTACTGTAAACAGTCTTGCCCTTCACCTTTATGTATGTTCTAGCCTTAATAAAAATTTTCTTATACTTGCGGCTCAACTTAACCGTTAACTTATGCTTGCTGTATTTGTGCTTGAAGCATTTCTTAGTAAACTTTTTGTTTGCCGCAATCATTATCTGATATCCCTTGATACCTGATATTTTTTTTAGTTTAATTTTGACTCTTCGTTTTTTTATTTTTCGAGCCTTGCGAATAGTTGTCTTGGCCGGCTTCTTGATTTTTGGGCCCGCAGTATTATTTACTGTTATAGCCTTTGTTGTTATGGCCTTTGTTGTTGTGACCTGATTAGTCGGAGCATATGTTGGGTATTCTCCGCCTGTTGTCTCCGCCTGAGTTGCCTCCGCCTGAGTTGTAGTCTCAACGACAATCGTTGCAGGATCTGCAGGTCTATTAGGGTCATACTTATTATAAGCATTTTCCATATCAACACCCCAAGCTTCACATAGCCATTCATTGCGATTCTTCATCCATTCCCTTACGAACTCGATTGGCTCATCCCACGTTTTCCATCTCGCTGTTGTGGCATAGCTTATTCCCACATAACCGCCACCGCCCTTGAGCGACCAGCCTGCTCCGTTTTCCGACTTGGATCTGCAATCTCGCTCGAATGACATTCCGTAATTGTCGACTAGATGCTGGATGCTCCATTACTCAGTGCTGTCTTCCATATACATGTTTTGGATGATGTACTGCATCTCCTCGAATCGTTTTTGCACCTTGGCCTGGAACCAATCAGTGTCAAAAAGTTTGGCATACCAGGTCATCTTGCGACAGCGATAATTTTTGTAACTGACACCATCATCGTAATAATCCGCATACGAATTAGGATTCAAATTGCCGCAGCTTAGGTCGAAGTCCCACAATGGTCCTGCGTATATTTTGTTGTTCTTAATATAAAATCTCGTGGAGCTAAAGTTGAAATCTGCGTTTTTGAAAAACTCGCTTATCACATAAAAGTCCACGAAGGAGTCGACATCCATGTACTTAACAATCTCATTGTAATTTCCGGTCTTGAGGCATGTTTCATAATTGTTCAAGTAATTTTTTATTCTTTCAATCTTGGCATTGAGCTCATCTGTAGCTATCTCGCCATCTTTTTCCGGATCATTCACATCAAATGTTGTGCCGAGAACAGTTGTTGTGAAGTGATTAACATCTGCTTCATATCTTGTTCCCAGCTCTAACAAAACATCTAACGAATCCGCATCGTATGCGTCTATATTAACTCGTTCTTTTTTGACCTCAACAGGTGTTGCTAGAAGGTAATTACCGTTGTACGTTCCGTTAATGTACACTTCGACATATCTGCTCTCAGATGTATATGGCATATTGATGCTGTGACCCATCTCTAGAGCTAGCTTGTTGCGCATCAAAGACTTGTCGTATGCATTAGCAAGAAGACACCACTTTTTGCCCTTAGTCATGCCGAGCACATTTCTCTTGCTATCAAACTTGATATTCCATGGTTTCTTGTTGGCGCTTGCTGTCGAATTGCCACGGATTTTGATATTAGACACAGTGTCGATTATATCGCTGTACGTTCCACCTTCCTTGTCCACAACAGTAATTGTTGTGTTAGCCTCAGGAAAGTAATCTTTAGTAACCTCTCCTTGCGTGTTGATATAAACTTGCGGAATGTCGTCGTATGTTCCCGCCTCTTCTGTGACAAAACTGCCACTAGCTCTTGCTAGTTCTGTGCCATCGCTCTTAACAGCGACTAGCGTCATAGTGTGCTCGCCTGTTTCTAACTCTTCCATGTCATACTTGCTTATGTAGTCGCCGGATGAATGAATTGTTTTGGCCGGCACTGCACTATCATCAATATAAACATCATATGATGCCGCATTGCTCACGTTGTCGAAGTATATCAAAAACTTGCCTGAGTACTTGTAGTAATCTTGTATTGTCACATCAAAAAAGGCCTGGTTGTCTGCGCTCACTTTAACAAAGCTCATTGCAGGAAAATGCAATGCCACAGTTATTATGAGTATCAATACCAAACCTTTTTTTATATATTTCATAGTTTTTTCTTTCTATATATTAGTCATTGTGTCGTACTATTATTGTATCACAAAACACGCTCAAAAAAGGCTTTTGCCAACTATCATTTGTTCGTTGTGGTTTGATTTTTTTACATATATATAATTGGCACTTTTAATTTATTTCTTTTTTTGCGACTAGTATTTATGTATAATTGAGGAAGGAAGTTTTTATGGAGGTATTAGTATGAAAAAAAATATTAGACTTTTTGTGAGTCTGGTACTTAGTATTGCGCTAGTTTTGGGCACTATCACAGTTACTCCTGCCGAGACTATTGCGCCAAAAAAATACAATTTTCCAGATAACATCAATTTGGCTACTAATTACACAAGTGAGTTTTACTACAGCGACAATTACTTTGCTCAATCTTCATATAATTACAATCCCTCACTTGCAACAATGAGTATGTGTATGGCTTGCGCTGCATCAGGCACAGTCAACAAGGATGGTTTCAAGGGCTATTCCAAAAACCTAAGAGACTTATACAAAGCGATGGGATTTGACACTATTTATTTCAATCAGTATTTTGATTCCCAGTCAACAAAAGAAACTATCGGATGTTCCTTCGCCAAGAGAACAATCAAGGTTAATGGCGTTAACAACACACTTATTGCTGTTAACATGCGCAACACTATGTACACTGAGGAGTGGTACAGCAATCTTGACATGGGCGTTGGCACCGAACACAAAGGTTTCACTCTTTCAATGAGAAAGGTTAAAGCAGAACTCGAAAAATATGTGACAGGCCTCAATATCAAAACTCCTGTGAAACTATGGATTACAGGCTACTCAAGAGGCTCAGCCATTTCTAACTGCTTGTCCAAATCAATCAACTCAGATGGAAAGATTGGCAATGTCAATTTGAAGTTAGAGAACATTTATACATATACATTCGGTTGTGCCAACACTACAACCGGAACTACCTACGGTGATAAGCGATACAAAAATATTTTTAACGTTCTCGTTTCTGATGATCTTGTGTCTATGTTCCCTCCTGAGCGTATGGGATGGCACAGATACGGTTCTACTGTACTGCTCAATCCTACAACGGATGCTCAGTACAAAGCCAAGAAGGCAGCTGCCCAAAAGTTTTTGGACAAGATGGTTCCTGGCGCAAAACTCGGAATCGACACTATTCCAGGTGTGAAGTTGGACCTAAGTGATACAAAAAATCCCAAAGTACTTCCAACTAAGGACAGAAAAGTTAGTGAGATTCTTTCAAACCTAATACCACACCTTAGTGACACTGTCGGCACAAGCGAAAAGTACGCAGCACTTCAGCCTACTGTAAACTTGTTCATTCAATTGTATTTGCATGCTTCTTCTGCACAGCTAGAAGGCATCGAAAACGATATAATAGACACAGTCGATCAGGTAGGATTCGAGACTATTGTTGCAGACATTATGCTGGGTGGCCAAGAAACAGCAGAATTCATCCTTTCAGTTTTGGATGACAACGGAATTCAGCCAGAGGACGATATCGACGAGCTTAGAACTTCTCTTGCCAAGTCCCTTGGAGCTTTGGTAGATTTTCTTTTGTCAGACCAAGACACAGTTCCAAATGATGTAGCAACATTGGTGCTAAGCCTCAAGCCGGTTCTTCTCAACCACGCACATTATGCATATCTGGCTTGGCTACAGTCCTTTGATCCTAACTACAACCCGGATACTGTGAATCCAACTCCTACACCTTCTGTTGTTAAGAAGCCAGGCAAGGCCAAGATTGTTAAGCTTAAGAAAAAGAGTTCCAAAAAAATTCAGCTCAAGCTTAAGAAAGTTTCCGGAGCCAAAGGCTACAAAGTTTATGTATACAACTCCAAGAAGAAGGCCAAAAAGAAATCCGGCGCTATTGCCAGCAAGCTTATTAAAAAGAACAAGACTACTATTACAATCACTTCTAAGAAGTTCAAAAAAGCTAAGCGCTTGTATGTGAGAGTTAGAGCTTTCAAAAACAACAAAGGCAAAAAACTTTACGGCGCTTGGTCCAAGACTAAAAATATTAAAATGAAATAATTGTTCCTACAGTGCTTGCCGCGCTGATAGGATAATCCAAAAAGGGCATACTCCCAAATAGGAAAATGCCCTTTTATTATGCTTGTCACTTACTGATTTTCGTTACTTGCAATCTTTAATTTTTTGATTTTCGTTACTTGCAATCTTTACTTTTTGATTTTTACTTTCTTAACTCCTGACCACTTGCCGAACACTTTAGTCTTGCTGTATTTTCTGTAAGCTCTAGCTCTAACGAACAATTTCTTTTTGTTTTTGAGAGCCTTGGACTTAAGAGTTATCTTAATCTTTGTCGCCAGCTTGCGAACTATTGCAGCTCGGTTTTTCTTAGCGTTATTTTTGCTCTTATAAACTGCAACCTGATAGCCGTTAGCATTAGCAACCTTCTTTAATGTGACGCTTAGCTTTTTGGCTGATTTCTTTTTGGCTCTGACTTTTTTAATCTTAACTGCGCCCGGCTTCTTGTATGTAGTTACAGGTGTCACTGTAGACGGAGCAGTTGTCTCAGAAACCGGAACAGTCGTTGTCTCGTCTTCCGGATCAATTGGTGTTTCTGACTCTGTCTCGTATTCCGGCTCGTAGTAGTCGTCTATGCTATTGGCCAAAGCCTTAATTCTAAAGCACGCATCGTAGTCAGCCACGTCCTGCCAAGGAGCAGTCGCACGCTTTCTGAAAAAGCTTTGTCCCTTGTGAACACTTGCCTCAAAATCGTCTCTCTCTTTTTCAACTCCGAAGTTGTTGGCCTTAGGGAATGTAAAAACAACTGAGTATGTTTCGTCCGTATCTATTGGCACCGGCTTATCAAGAACAGCAGTTTTTGTTCCCGCCATGTCTGTTGTTGCAGTAGTTATTCCAACTAGTTGTCCGCTTGTAGGATTAGTAGGGTCAGTAATGTTTTTGTACACGCTTATATAATACATGCCCAAATCAGTAGTAAAAGTTGTAAATCCAACTGCGCTAACTTCTATAGGTCCACCTGTTGTGTTAGTGAATATATTAGCTGCAGAGCTACTTATCTTCGTAAAGAATTTTTCGTTGCCGTCATCTGAAGCATCTCCACAATCTGCTGTTCCATCGTATTGGAAATTGTAATCATATTCATTGCCTGCCTGCATATCAAAAACTACAACAAGAGGGTCATAAATCAAATCTGAACTGTAGTAGGACATATAGAACACACCTTTATCATTGCTATCATATCCCCAACTGTTTTGAACAACCCAGGCACCGTCTCCTGGTGGAGTTGTCATCTCGTAGCTTTTTTCTTCAGAATACCTTTTGACTTTGTGAGCAAAGTTGCTAGCAGGATAATCATCATCCCATCCAATAATTGTTACTCCGTGATTAGACCCATTATCCTCGTAGTTATAGAAAGATCTGCCGTCTTTATATTTTTCGCCTTTTTCATCAGTTTCATCAAGATTCATATACTTATTTGTATCAAATCTAACAGCTATTGACGCTGCGCCGTAATCGTACACTTTTTCCTTAACAATATCCACATCTGCTCCTTGACCTAAACATATATAGCTGTTCTTGAGTGTTGCATAATTCTTGTAAGCTAATTCATCGTCATAAGGCTTGTAATTTTTGTCCCACTCATCATTTATTACGTGAGAATTTATTAACTCAAAAGGCGCATCACTCTCAAGTCCGATGCCGGAATATGTAGCAAGATGTTGTGCGGCATATAACATGTTGCCGCCGATCAATGGCCATGAATCTACGGACGATATATTGTTCCTATCGCCTTCAGTGTTGTCTAGTGGATCGTTTACGCGATTGTAATAAAAATATCCAAGGTGACCTGCTGACATTTCCTTAACTGCTCCTAATTCTCTGTAGCTTTTTTTGGCCCATGAATACTCAGCTGCAGTTATAGTAGAAAAAGCCCAGCACATACCTGTATTATCTTGATCCTTAACCTTTATTCCTTCTGCCCACTCCTGTTCATCTGAGCGATACTTTGTTGGCAAAAATCTTGCAAGGTTGCGCAACACCTTTTTGGAACCAGATTTTTCACTTGGCTTTATTTCCTTCTTAACGCGAATAAATCCGTTGATTCTTTCTGTCTCCATTGCCTGTGTATCCCATGTAAATCCAGGGGTGCATATGCACATAATCAATAATAATATTGCTATTCGTTTCATATTATTCTCCTTGTCAAAACCGCCCTTCCTTCTAGTACTATTTTACCTTATTTGAATTAAGGTAACAACTAACACTAGAAAGATAGGGCGGTTTTTATCACATTTATATTATTATTTAATTTTTACTTTTTTGACGCTAGACCAGTTGCCAAAAACAACTCCTGTTGCTTCTTTGATATAGCCTCTAACTCTCACAAACAATTTCTTTTTGTTTTTGAGTTTCTTGTGCTTGATTAGCAATGTTGCTTTGTTCTTCTTAATGTATTTTTTGAACAACGCTTTTTTGTTTTTCTTGGCATTTTTCTTAGTCTTGTATACTGCAATCTGATATCCCTTTACTCCGCTAAGCTTCTTGATTTTGAGCTTAAGCTTCTTGGCAGATTTCTTCTTTCGATAAACTTTCTTGATTACAACTTTTTTAATAACTTGGCCAGTGCTTGCTGACTGCTCTACTGTTGTAGTCTGTTCAGTAACCGGATTGATTGAAATTGGTTCTGTTGTAGTCTGAACAGGTTTAGTAGTTGTCTGCTTAGTTGTAACCGGCTTTGTAGTAGGCTGCTTAGTTGTTGGCGCCTGAGTTGTTGTAGGCACCTCCTTGCTTTTTTGAACCAAAGCATACTCTTCGCCTTCAGGTGTTAGTGAATCGTCTTCAATATTATAAAGTCTTGTGTATGCTGTTCCACCAATATTATTAGAGTAATCAACGAACCAAGCATATCTCTCTACGAAGTCTAGAGTTTCAAGCATTTCACAAGCTTCCTTGATGTACTTTCTTGCCACTTCATGACTCATAGGCTGATATAGACTATAGCCTGCCCACTGAGTAGAAACATCTACGTTACCGATTTCTGTAATCCAAATAGGAATCTGGTACTTGTTGTAAAGTCTCTGAAGAGCGTACTTCAAGCTGCTAACTGAACTAGGATGTGTGAAGTCCTGATATACATGCAATGTCAAAAAGTCTACTCTGTAACCTTTTTCTTTGGCCTTGGCCATAAACTGCTCAACCCATGCATCCTCAACTGCTGCTCCAGCCGGACTTCCCAGTCTCAAACCTGTTGATTCTAGCTTAGGCCACAAATTAATTGCCTGGTCTACAGTCATGTTAGCTTGGTCACCCAAATCCGGCTCGTTGAACGTTAGCAAGCAATCATACAAACCATCCTCGTGACCCTGCTTGAGGCGATTCATTTCTGAGTCCCTGACAGAACCTGCTCCCCAAGTCATAGGAACGTATTCAAGGTTTTCCGCTCTCGCTTCAGACGCCACATCATCGGTTGCTCCCCAGTTGTAGAACCATCCTGCTCCAACGTTTTTGAACAGACCAACATTGCGCTGATTAGCATTGTTTCCCGCTGCATAATACCAGCTGCAAAGACCTTTCTTATCCGTTGTAAAAACAGTTTTTTCAGGGTAGTCATTGATACCAACTTTTTGACCTTGAGGGCTAATGCCTGAACCTACAGAATCGCCCATTCCATTAACGATATGTGTTATCTCGCCATTCACATTGCCTAGCGAAACTGTGCATGCATTGTGCACAGAGCATGTTGCCGGCATCTCTATAGCATTGGCTAGAGTTATATACTCATTAGTGTGAACGAACACCTCATAAACTCCGAGTGCCTCTGCGCTGTGGTTAGTAACATTTTCTGCTACCTTATATCCGCTGTAGCCCTTCTTGTCACTCATCCAATCTGACTGAGTAGGTACGTCATAAGGGAGTTCGCATTGATAAAAATATGTATGTCCATCTTCGCCGTTCCACAATGTCTGATATTTTTGGAAATGCTCGACGAACAATCCGTAAGCGTCAACTCTGTCGCCGTTTACAATAATTCCATTGTCTGCTGTTGATTCATTCCAATTGGCTCCTGCACCGTGGTCAGCTCTCCATAACCACAAGTGATCCATAATAACATCGTTGGCGTTCACAACTACAGTGCTCTTAACCTTACCAACTCTAGCTCCGCCAACTCTTGTGAACACGTCGCTCAAAACAATAGGATTCTCGCTGTTGTTTGCATCGTTGGTATTGCTTCCAACTTCTAACAAGCTCTGTGACTCAACAGATCCAGCCTCTAATACAAGTCCTGCGATATTGATATCCTGTCTGTCAGAAACCTTTATAGCAGTGCTTTTATTATCACATATAATTGTTGCAAGACCTAGTCCAAGCACAACTGTATCGGGGCGGTCTACCTCAATTGGTTTTTCAAATCTATACACACCTGGTGTAAAAATAATGTTTTTGCGCTGTAATAGCGCTTCCTGAACTGTTGAAGCATTGTCAATTTCCGGCTTAGCAATATAAAAATCTTCTATATCTAACACACGGCCCTCACCCATATCGGAATCTGACCATGATGTGCCTACAGCATTTTTTATAAGACTAGGAACGAAAACCTTATACTCACCGTTTTGCATAAACACAAAAGGTTTTTCCTTAACTCGTGCTGTTGAATTTTCTACTGTATATCCCTTGTAGCTAGTATTGGCCCAGTCCTCTGATGGCTGTGGCGCATTGTCGCAGCCCTGGAACATAATATTCCAAACGCCGTCGTACCAACCCTGAGACATGTGGTTGTTGCGTAGATAAAACTGCTGCTGTGACCATGAACCTGTCTGACCAGTCACATATGTATCTGCCAGGAATCCACCGCTGGCTGGCAATCCAATGTCATCTAGGTGAAGCTTGCCGTTAACATACAATCTTCTTATAGGCGCTGCCTGTGATGCGCCCCACTTAACCTCTTTGGACAAATCTCCTGTATCAACCTTGATGTTTTCGATTCCTCTCCAGAAGTTGATAAGAACGTTGCCGTTAGCCGCTGAGTCAACGTTAATGTTAGGTATAACTGTCTCGTTAGGCGTAGCACCTAGTCCCAAAACCTGAGTATAAAATCCCACGTTAATCTTTGATATGTTTGAATAATTGCCAGGCTTAAACATAAGAGCATATCTATTGTCGCTCCACTCTGCCTCAGACGCTTTCATCATCTGATCTGATATAGACTTGATTCTTGCATCTACTGCATCCTTGTCGTCAGACGGACTAAAAATATCCACTCCATCACCCCAAAGAGTAATGTCCATTCCTGCAATATTTGATGTTTCTATAGTCGCGTCGCCGTTCTTGGCAACTACCTTGTAGTAGTACTTGTATACTGAATCAACCTCTTGTGAGTAGCTTGTATCTGTCACATCAGCGACCTTAGTCCACTCGCTGTAACGTCCACTGCTTCGCATAACTTCGTAGGCTGTCGCATTATCCTTGGCAGCCCAAGTTAAGTTGATCTGTGAGCCATCTCTTGTGGCCTCCACGCTATTTTTGAATTCCGTATCCATAGCGCTAGTCTCCTCTCTTAAACCTTGAAGTGATAGGGAGCCAAAAACACACGCCCACACTGTAATAATTGCTGTTAATCTTCTAAGTCTTTTCATCATATTTCTCCTTTTGCGCAATCCGCACTATTTCTGATTATATTGTACTACACTGACTGCTTTTAACAATTGCAATTCATAATCAATTTAATTGATGTTTTATGACCTTTTGTGTTATTATCGAATTAACATATTAATTTATACTTACATTATGGAGAAAAAAATGGATGAGAATTTGAGAGCGTTTTTGTACGACTACAATGAAGATGAGCGCCTATACTTAGATTACTACAAATATACAAAGGCCGGCCGCACATATGCCGAGCTTATAGAAGATATGGGCGGTGACTACAACTACTACATCAAGCGTATAACCCCCGACAAAGAAGGAGGCTTCCTGCCTACTGTTATATCAGATACTAACTTTTTTTGCGGCCAGGATTCTAACAACATTGTTATAACGAAACACAACCGCTACACCCCTGTTTTCGAGCACGAGCATCAACTTTTTGAGATGATTTATGTTCTTGAAGGGTCCTGTCTGCAGCACATCAATCACACTGACATTACACTTACAGAGGGTCAGTTTTGTCTCGTTGCCCCTAACTCCGTACACTCAATTTCTGTTTTTGACGATAGCATCATCCTCAACATTCTTATAAGGCAGAGCACGTTCGAGGATATTTTTTACAACTTGCTGCGCCAAACTAACGCCATCTCAACTTTTTTTAACAACAACTTGTACACTAACAACAAGAACACATATCTTCTTATTGATTCTAACAAGGATCCTTACATTAGAGAGCACGTGCTGGGTATGCTTCAGGAGTATAACGAGCGCCAAAAATATTATGGTGATGTGCTATCTGGTTCCATTATGGTGCTGTTCGCCAAGCTGCTTCAGGGTTACGAGCAAAACATCACATTCTCCGCCACAATAGCTAAGGACAGCGGAAATTTTCCTAACATTCTTACATATATAAGTAACAATTATCGCACAGTTTCCTTGCAGTCTCTAGCGGAACACTTCCATTTTTCTCAGGGCTACTGCTCTAGACTGATCAAAAACAACACTGGCAAGTCCTTCACGGAGCTGCTCCAAAACATTCGGTTCAAGATGGCCATGTTCTTTTTGTCCAACACTAACAAGTCCGTCGCCCAGATAAGCAACGATATCGGATTCAAAAACGTGGAACACTTCAATCGACTGTTCAAGAAGAAACAAGGAATGACTCCCGGCGAATATAGAAAAAGTAATAACCTTGCTTTATAATTTAATTATAGAATATTTAAAAGGGGAATTAATATTATGGGCAACATATCACACGGCACACAGCCGGATTACAAAGATCAAATACTTCAAATCGTGCGAAGCGGAATTTCGCCTATAGCCCTCAAGGAAAAGCTATCCGACTATCACGACAACGATATGGCTATGGCTATGGAAGAAATGAGTCAGGATGAGCGCAAAATTCTCTACCGCATATTCGATGCAGAGACATTGGCAGATATTATTTCTTACATTGAGGATCCACTGGAATTTTTTGGCGAGCTTGGCATCAAGCAGCGCGCCGACGTCATCAACGAGATGGACGATGATGAAGTTACAGATATATTCAGAGAGTTAGACAGGGAGAGCCGCAACACTCTTCTTGATATTCTTGATTCTGAGAGTAAGCAAAAAATCCAACTTCTCGCCTCCTTCGACGAGGACGAAATTGGTAGTAAGATTTCTACCGATTATGTTGTAGTCCAAAAAGGTGTGGATATAGCGACAGCAATGCACGAGTTAATCGCTCAGGCTGAGGACAAGGACAATGTGTCTACCCTCTACGTTGTGGATGAGAATGATGTTTTTTACGGCATCATCGAGCTAAGCGACATTATTCGCGCAAGAAAACATATGAATGTTGATGACATCGTCTCCACTTCGTACCCATACGTATATGCTACTGAGATGATTGACGACTGTATCGAGCGACTCAAAAAATATTCCGAGGATTCCATCCCGGTTCTAGATAACAACAACAAGCTTTTAGGCATAATCACTTCCCAGGACATTGTCGAAATCGTCGGCGAAGAGATGGGCGAGGACTATGCCAAGCTCGGTGGTCTTTCTGAAGAGGAAGATCTAGACGAGCCTATTAAGGTCAGTATCAAAAAGCGACTTCCATGGTTAGTCGTCCTTCTTGTACTAGGCACTGTTGTGTCCTCAGTTGTTGGCGCCTTCGAGCACGTAATGGCAGACCTCACTATATTGGTTGCCTTCCAGTCTCTCATACTCGACATGGCCGGAAACGTAGGCACACAGTCACTAGCCGTCACTATTCGTGTTCTAATGGACGAGAATTTATCGGGTAAGCAAAAACTCGGAATGCTTTTCAAGGAAACGAGAGTCGGTTTCACTAACGGCTTGATTCTAAGCATTCTCTCCATGGGAATTGTCATGGTTTATGTCAGCACCAAAAATGCATACAGCCCTCACATGGCACTTATGATTGCTTTATGTGTCGGCGCTGCTTTATTGCTTGCTATGACTATTTCTAGTTTTTCCGGCACAATAATACCGATGTTTTTCAAAAAAATTGGAATCGATCCGGCCGTTGCTTCAGGACCGTTGATTACAACACTCAACGACCTTGTTGCAGTTGTTTCTTACTACGGATTGGCCTGGTTATTCCTAATCAATATTTTGAAATAACAAACAGCTTTAGGATTAATTCCTAAAGTACTACTGACATATGATATATTACGCTTCAATCAAAAAAAGAGGTATCTAACCAAAGTGATTAGATACCTCTTTTATTGTTTTTGTTTTTAGTTAGCTTCAACTACGAAATCTTTTTCCATAGTGTTGTTAGCTTCGTTAGCTTCTTCAACTAATAATCTCTCGTCGATCATTACCTTGAATGTATGTGTGCCGGCTGTAACCTGGTTGCCGTTCCAGTTACTTACGAACTGATAGTTAGTAACTGTCTCACCTGGGTAAGCTGGTCCAACATAGCCATCTGTGTAACCCTTCCAGCTGCCATCAACTGTTAGAGTTGATGTGATACGCTTGTTGTCAGTTACAACTGCAACTGCTGTACCGATATTTTTTACAATACCTTTAACTCTAATAGTCTGTCCTGCAACCAAAGTTTCGTTAACTGTAGTAATGTCGATTACTGCAAGGTCAGCCAAAGCTTTTTCGCTTCCAACTAGCACCTTGTCATCGCCATCGATTCTCTTAACTGTAACAGTTGACTGGTTTTCTAGATAAACGTTATCAAGAACATACTTGTCGCCTGTTGCAGTAACTGTTGTTTCATCCTGGCCATATGGCTTGAATGTAATCTCGTATGTTGCATCCTCAGCGTCATCGTTCCAGTTGATTTCTACCTGATCGTTAACAAGCTGTAGGTATACTGGCTTGTTAGTATCAAGAACTCCTAGATATGTATCCATCCAGTTCTTTCTGTTCTTCATCCATGTCTTGAAGTCATCTACATACTCCTCATATGTATTGTGAACGATTGTAGAACCGTATACATTCTGACCTAGAACCTGTGAAGCGCCGTATAGACCGCTTACATCCCAACCATTGTTGTAGCCATTCTCTGCGGAAGAGAATACGTTGTAAGCTACTGAGTAGTTTCTAGCTGCTGCTACTGCAATCTCATCAATAGCCTGGTCGATAATTCCGCCCTCATCTACTAGATCGTGAACGATTGGAAGAACTTCTTCCCATCTAGCAGCTACTGCATCTCTGAATTCTGGAATGTTCATCAAAGCTCTGAACCACTTGTTCTCATTTCTAGCATATGGGTCTGTATAACCTTCGTTATTGTTAGCATTACCACTTGATAGGTCAAGATCCCAAAGTGGACCTGCGTATAACTTGTTGTTACCTTCAGCATCACCCTTGATGTAATATCTTGTAGAACTGAATCCTATATCCTTAGTCTTGAATAGCTCTGCAGTAATATAGAAGTCAACGAATGATTCCATATCTGCTAGCTGACTAAGTGTAGCATAATCCTTAGCAATTACCGCTGCTTCGAACTCATCAAGGAATGCCTCAGCTCTTGTAATCTTAGCTTCGTTAGTCTTCATCCACTCCTTGAAGGCTGGCATATTAACCTCGCCGTCCTCTCCTGGCTCGTTAACTGCGAACTGCATTCCTAGTGCAGACTCGTAGTAATCGTATGAAGCTACATTACCTTCAGCATCGTATGCGATGTTTTTAACTAAGTGAGCGTCGCTTGCTCTATCTCTACCCTGATCATCAATCTCAAGAAGGATGTCAGTGTTTTCTGTATTATCAGAATCAATATCTACTCTTGTAGAACCAGCCTCAACAGCCTCTGTAAGAAGGTATTCACCAACATACTTGCCATCGATATAAAGTTCTACCGGCTTAGCAAGACTTGAGTAAACATTTCCGCTGCTCTGTGTTTTTTCTAATGCATTCTGGAATGCAAAAGCAACCTGGTTTCTAATAAGTGTCTTGTCAAAGCAGTTAGCAAGTAGGCACCACTTTTTGGCCTTGCCCATCTTGTAAACGTTCTGCTTGCTGTTGAACTTAATGTTGTACGCTTTCTTCTGAGCTGACTTTGTTGAGTTACCTCTTACATTGAATGTACCAAAATCAGCACAATCCAAATCGCCTGCTGCTGTTTTTACAACGATTTCCGAATCAACCTTAGTCTTTGTTTCATCTCTGAAGATGTCTAGACCTGCAGTTGAATCTGTTCTTGATGTTCTAATGTATACAGCACCGATTCCTGACATGTTTACTTCGTCAGCTGCCTCAGTGTAAGCAAAAGTACTTGTAGCAACTGGAACTGAAGTAGTAATTTTTCCGTTAGCATCAGTGAACTTGGCACATACTGTACCAGTATAAGTCTGACCATCGTTCAAACCAGCCTGGCTCAAATCTACATAATCACCACTTGCTGCTAGCTCGAAACTCTGTCCTGCTACGCTGAATACATAATTGTATGTCTCGCCCTCAGCAACTGTAACCTTGTTAGGGTCTGAGAACACTACCTGATATCCAGTGTTTTCTGGCTTCTTAGAAGTCATAGCGTTTACTGTGTTATAAACATATGCCTTCTTAAGTGCAGCCAATGTAAATGGTTCTTTGAAAGAATCATTACCATATACTGCCATCTCCCAGATTGAGTAACCATAAACTAGGTTTCTAGCAGTACCATGAATCTTAATATACTGTGCCTGAACTGCCTTTGAGAATGTAATGTAATCTGTTCTATCACCACTTACGATGTTAGTTAGATCAGCAACCTCTGTGTAGTCCACGCCGTTTGTTGAAACGCTTACTGTAAAGTCTTTAGCGTTAGCTGCCTCCCAGAAAATTGCAAGGCGGTTAACACCGTAAACATTTCCTAGATTGATAGTAATAGTCTGTGGATCAACTCCATGAACTGATTCCCATCTTGTATTAATCTTGCCATCAATAGCTGATGCAGCATTACCTGTTGTAGCTGTAGCGCTAACTCCCTCGAATGTTAGGTAGTTAGTTCCGTACTGAGCATCCTCTGCTGGGAAGTTCTGAGTAAGCTTGCCTGCCTTCTCATACTCGAATGTCAAAGGAGCTTCAGTTGTCTCTTCTTCAGTAGTTTCTTCTACTGTTGTTTCTTCAACTGTTGTTTCTTCTTCAGTTGTTTCTTCAACTGTTGTTGCTTCTGTTGCAACTTCTGTTGCTGCCTCTGTTGGAGCTTCTGTAACATTTTCTGTAGCTGCTGGTGTTTCCTCAGCTGTTGTAAGTTCAACAGTTGTTGCTGTTGCCTCAACTACATAATCTACTGATGCCTTTGGTGAAACTCTAGTTCCATCTGTTGCTTCAATAGAAATAGTATATGTTCCTGCCTCACTAAATAGTGCAGGGTCGAAGTTTACATTCTGGATAGTAACTGTTGTTACATATTCATCGTTAATATAAACATTGTATGCTGTTGCTTCTGCAACTGGTGCCCATGCAAAGTAGAATGGAAGATAATCATTACCTGCATAAGTCAAACCAACTGGCTGACTCAAAGGAGCAGCTGCTGTTGTTGCCTCTGTTGGAGCTTCTGTTGCTGCTTCAGTTGCTGCCTCTGTTGGAGCTTCTGTAACTGCTTCTGTTGCTGCCTCTGTTGGAGCTTCTGTAACTGCCTCTGTTGTTGGCACTTCTGTTGGTTCTGGAATTTCGATTACGCCTAGATAATCGCTCATCCATACTTCTCTGTTCTGCATCCAAGCCTTGAAGTCAGCCAAATACTCTTCGTATGTATCGTGTAGGATACGTGAGCCGTATACGTTTTCACCTAAGTTCTGTGATGCGCCGTATAAAGCTGTTACATCCCAACCATTGTTGTAATCATTATCTGCTGATGAGAATACGTTGTGAGCAACTGAGTAGTTAAGAGCTGCTGCTAGTGATACCTCATCAATCATCTGGTCAATCACACCGCCCTCATCTACAACGCTGTGGATAAGTGGTAGCTGTTCCTGCCATCTTGTAGCAACCTGAGCTCTGAATTCTGGAATTTCCATCAAAGCGCCGAACCACTTGTTCTCGTTTTTAGCGTAAGGGTCTGTGTAACCTTCATTGTTTTCTGCGTTACCACTTGAAAGATCCATATCCCATAGTGGTCCGCCATAAAGTTTTGTAGTTCCGTCTACCTCTTTGAGATAGAATCTTGTAGAGCTAAATCCGATATCTTTTGTCTTGAATAGCTCTGATGTGATATAGAAGTCAACGAATGATTCCATATCTGCTAGTTCGCAAACTCTAGCATAATCCTTAGCATAAACAGCATCCTCGAACTCATCGATAAAGTTCTCTACGGCTGTCATCTTGTCGCTGTACTTTTCAATCCATGGACCGTACTCTTCCATGTTAGCTGTACCATCTGTACCTGGCTCATTAACTGTGAACTCCTGACCGTAGTGCTTAGAGTGATAATGAGCTGCTGTTGTCGGCTTACCGTCGTTGTTGTCAAAAACAACATTGCCATTCTCATCCTTGCTTGTAACTAGAAGGTGAGAATCACTAGCTCTATCTCTTCCTGTAGCATCAAGCTCAAGAAGAATATCAAGCTTTTCTAGATTTTCTTCGTCGATATTAACTCTTGTAGAACCAGTTTCAACTGCCTCTGCAAGTAGATATTCACCTACGTAATAACCATCAATATATAGGTCTACAGGCTTAGCAAGACTTGAGTAAACGTTTCCGCTTGACTGAGTCTTCTCTAGCTGATTGTGGAAGTAGTAGCCAACCTGGTTTCTGATAAGTGTCTTATCGAAGCAGTTAGCTAGCAAGCACCACTTTTTGGCCTTGCCCATTCCAAGAACGTTAAGCTTTTCTGTAAACTTAATGTTGTATGGCTTCTTCTGCGCTGACTTAGTTGAATTACCTCTTACATTGATCTGACCAATGCCGGCAACGTTAAGTGACTTGTCACCGTTCTTTACTGTAATAGCTGAGTCAACCTTAGTCTTTGTTTCATCCTTGAAGATGTTAAGACCGTTAGTAGAATCAGTTCTTGATGTTCTAACATGAACAGAAGCAATACCTGTATCATATGGATCTACTGGTCCATCTGTATAAACGAATCTACTTGTTGTAGTTACTGGTGAAGCCTCTTCTATTCCATTAGCATCTGTATAAACAGACTTGATTGTGGCTGTATATGTCTGGCCATCTGTCAAACCAGCATCTGATAGGTCGATATACTTGCCAGAAGCACTTACTGTATACTCCTTACCGTTTACTGTAACGATATACTTGTAAGACTCTTCGTCTGTAAGCTCGTCTAGCTTAATAGCTCCCTTATCGCCTGTGTTAGCTGAGTCATCGAACTCAACTCTGTATCCCTTGCCAGAATCAGTTGCATTGTAGATGAATGCCTTCTTCTGAGCCTTTAGAATAATTGGAGCAATCTCTGCATCCGGACCATAAATAGCCATTTCGAAGATTGAATAACCGTAAACAGTAGTTCTCTCTGTTCCGTAAATTCTTACAAATCTTCCTTTTACTTCTTTATTGAATGTAATTGTGTCAGTTCTCTGAGTAACATTGCTGTTAACGCTAGCTACTTCTTCGAAGTCCTTACCATTGTCAGAAACTTCTACTTTGTAAACCTTAGCACTAGCTGTTTCCCAGTCAATCTTTAACTGACTAATAGTATATTTGTTTTTGAGATCAACAGTCATATAGTTAGGATCCTGCTGTGTAGATTCCCATCTAGTATTGATGTTGTTGTCGATAGCTTTGTCGCCCTTGCTTCCGCCGTTAACCGCAGAAGACTCTGTTGCGCTAACGCCCTCGTATCTCACATAGTTGTAGCCAAAAACAGGATCAGCGTCTGCAAAAGCTGCATTTACGTTGCCCTTAACGTCTACAGTGTAGCTTGTAGTTACAACAACATTTTCTACGCTTACCATTGTAGAAACTTTGTTACCAACCTTAGAAGCTACTGATACTGTATGTGTTCCAGCTGTAACATTGTTAATTGTAAAGTCGCCAGCTGCCACATCACTCTTAACTAGTTCGCCGTCAACATAAACATTGTATAAGTAATCTTCCTGGTTTTCGCCAGCAACGATTGTACCTGTAATAATGTCAACATCGCCTGAAGCTGTAACGCTTGCTGGTGGGTTAACCCCCTCACCACTTGCTATAGCCAAGTCGCCATCTAAGTCATATACTCCGATTTCTGTCATCTGTGCACCGTAAGGAACTGCCTTAGGATACAAAACTCTAATGAACTGAACGTCAGGAGCTGATGCCTTGATTTCTGCTAAATCAATGTTTAGATAGAAAGGAACATCTGACTTATCGATAGCAGCGAACTGCTTAGCACTGATTGTCGCTACATCCTCGAATGTAGAACCGTTAGAAGAATACTGAAGCTTAAGGCCTCCGTTACCTTCCCATGTTCCTGCATTAGGATCTCTGTACCAAATAACAACATTGTCGATGCCAGATCCTTCATAAACGTTACCTAGATCAATCTGTGCCCAAGAACCTGGCTGGTTCTTAGTTGTTGTCACGTAACTTGTGCGGCTTATAGTACCATCAGTAAGGCTACCGTTGCCCTCTGCTGACTTGCCACAATCTAGTGAAAAGTTTTTGCCGTAAGCGATGTTTTCATCTTTTTTGATATATGTAGCATACGCTTTGACATTAACTGTTTTTTCCAAACCATCTGAAAGAATTCCGTTGTATACAGAGTAAACCTTAACTGTCTGTTCTCCGCCCTTGATACCAGTCACTGTGTATTCCTGACCAGCCTCAACGTTTTCACCAACTATATCCTCTCCGATATAAACATTGTATGCATAACCATCCTGATTAGCACCTGCTTCTACAGTGTACTTAACCTGACCGATTTCGTCGCTTGATACAGCAACATCTGCTGCGTCACTAGGCTTAGCAATCTGTGCTAGCTGTGGATTGTTAGCAATAATAGCCCACTCACGAATCTGAATTCCGTAAGTTGGAAGTGAAGGATAATCAATCTTGATGAATCTTACTGCGCCTGTATAACCTGAAAGGTCATCGACAATAGCATTGTCTGAAGCAAAATCAGCTGCTGTAATCTTAGCTGACTCGTATACAGTAGTCCATTCACTGTTGTCTGCTGAATACTGAATACTGTATGTTCTTCCCATAACAGTATCGTTAGTAGCAGCATCCTTGTACTTAACAATCATCTTGTCTAGAGATGATGCGTCATAGTAATCTCCTAGATCGATTACTGCGTAGGCTTCGCCTGAGTAGCCCCATCCTGAAGACAAAGCACAATGGCCTCCGCCCAAATTGCCGTTAGTCATATTAGGAATGTTTCCTTCTGCACATCCCGGATACACCTCGGCAATCTTTCCTAGTGCAAGGTTCTTAGATGCATCTGCTATGCTAGCGATTTCTTCGCTTGATAGAGTTGCTGCTTGCACGTCCTTAGCCTTGTATGCCAATGTTGAAAAAATCATTGCCACACACATTACCAAGGACAAAAGTCTCTTAGTGTGTTTCATAACCTAATAACCTCCATACAAAAATAAATATATGCTAAATCGACTTAAAACTAGTAAAGCCGATTTAATATTGTAACCGTTTTTTTAACGCGTATATCATAACATAGTGATATTAATTGTGAAAGTTCCATATTTATTATCACTTTTGAAAAAACACACCTATGCAAATTTTAGTACACCCGCACAAATTTGGACACAAAAAAACGAGCAGTGTCGCTGTTTTATGTCAACCAACACTACTCGTATGTTTTTGTTTTTGAATTCTATTTAAATGCGAACAAATAAACGAAATATGCAGCGTAGCATACTAGCATCAAAACTCCACATGGACGTCTGAGTTCCTTGTGTCGCACAGTTCCAAGCCACAATATTGCACCACTGGCAATTGCCACCCACATATCAACAAGGAACTTTCCGTCGAATGGAACCGAGCGAATAAGTGCTGTAGTTCCAACAACGAAGAGAATGTTAAAAACGTTGCTTCCTATAATGTTACCGATAGCAATTCCTGTATGTCCCTTTCTCGCTGCAGTAACTGATGTCACGAGTTCCGGAAGAGATGTACCAAAAGCCACAATTGTAAGACCGATAACTCTTGTGCTCATTCCAAAAAAATTAGCTATATATGTAGCGCCGCCAACAGCGAAATCACTTCCCTTTACGACCAACGCTCCACCTATAATTATCATAAGTATACATTGCCACACAGGAAAGTCCTTGACATCCTCACTCTCCTGGGTGCCATCCTTTTTTATCATTATAAATAGATAAACGAAATACAGAATAAATAGCAACCACAATATCACGCCTTCTATGCGACTAATCTGCCCACCAGTAATTCCACTGACCATCAAAACAACAGTGATAAAAATCATAAATGGAATTTCATAGCGCAATGTGGACTTCTGTATAGCAACACGACATATCATAGCTGTCACACCGAGAATAAGTAGAATATTCATAATGTTACTTCCCACTATATTACCGATTGTTATTCCGCCGTTCTTTCTCATAGCCGCCGTGATACTAACTGCCGCCTCCGGCATACTTGTACCCATGGCAACAATTGTAAGACCGATAACAAGCTGTGACACGCCAAGTTTTTGGGCCACACTAGATGCGCCTTCCACAAACCAGTCCGCGCCTTTCACTAGCATGACAAACCCTAATATTAAAAGAAATATATTCAAAACCATAATTTTTTACCTCTGCTGAATATTATACATAAAAAAAGAGTCTTAACAAAGACTCTTTTTTATTTTATGAATCAAAAAACTGCTGACCTTGGTCAGTCACCAATCTTTCTGACTTAGGATATTCAAAAATCTTTTCGTCACCGGCATGTTGCTCGAGGTACTCTGCAAACTCGCCAGCGTAATACTTGGCCATAAGCAGATTGTGCATCAAGTAAGTACCGCAATTTTCTGCTGTAGCTCCCGGAACCTCAGTTGCATCATCAACTGACTTGAATGCCCTTAGCACTAAGTCATATATTTCCTGAGGCTTGCGATTGCCTTTTAGTATTAGGTAGAAACCTGTAAGACATCCCATTGGTCCCCAGTAAATAACTTCATCCTTCCAGTCCTCGTCATTGCGCAAATATGTAGCAATAATGTGCTCTAGTGTATGCATTGCTGCCACATCAACAACCGGCTCCCTGTTAGGATGCTTCACTCTTATATCATATGTAGTAACTGCATAGTCACCTAGTCTATCAACTCTGCTCGTAAAAATACCTGGCACAATTTTTGTGTGATCTACTGAAAAACTTTGTATTAATTCCATTAATGTCTCCTCGCTCTGTTTTTTAAATTGTTTTTTGCTTATTATTCTAAGCTCTTTTCTGATTATTATTAAGCTCTTTCTTGCTTATTGTTTTTAAGTTCTCTCTTGCGCTTATACATTCTCTCATCTGCTCTTGCAAAAATATCGTTAAATGTATAATCTGATTCTTTATTATAATCTGACATACCCATAGCCACAACAATATCTCCATCAATGTTGTGCTGATCCATCATCGCATTAAAGCTATCCTGTAGTTCATGGCGCTTAGCGTATTCTTCCTTCTCAAGCAAAACAGCAAATTCGTCGCCACCGATTCGATATACCGGGCTGTGCTTGAAGTGATTACAAATAATCTTACATCCGCTCTTAATAAACTCATCGCCCTTCTCGTGGCCGTAATTGTCATTAATAAACTTGAGTCCATTGATGTCAAAAACAGCAACAGCGAACTCCTCAGCAGTGCCTTTTTGCATTTCGATAGCCTTGTGCTCGTCCATCTCAACGTAAGAACTCTTGTTTTTGACCCCAGTTAATCGGTCAACATAGGCAGCCCTACGCATATCTTTCAGATCTTGAAGCTGTTGTTTTTCTCTTGCAAGGGAATCCTCAAGTTTGTGCTTATACTCCTCTTTCTCGTCGTTTACAACGAATGTGCGAACCATACATGCACCTAGCATATATCCAACAGTATATAAAGGTAGCAGTGGAAACCATAGCTGAACGAGCAAGAATGACGACATAATCACGCCAAACCAACCAATAGTTCTATATCTATTCTGAATAGGACTATTCTCCTTGCGGAAATATGACATGAAGCAGTAAATACTTATGGCAATCAATAGCATAATTTGAGTGGAGTGAATATACCATCTCATTTGCTCTGTTGAATATGTACAGTTTTCATCAATCCAGAAAAGCACCGGGCCAAAAATATTGGCAATAACTAATCCCATAACAACCACGCAGAACAAACAGCTAAAGCCTTGGAGCAGTTTGGCCGCCACACCCATTTTTCCTACGTACCTTACAGAATAAAGCGTCCAGAACAGTACACACAAAGCCATTGATGCAAAGTAAAACAGCGTATCTACAAAAAGAACGTTGCGCATTTTTAGCACAGAAAAAACACCCCACACAACATCGGTCGAGTGTAATAGTAGCATCATATACAATAGGATTTTGTAGTAAATCCACACTGTATCCATCTTGCCACGAACTATTCTAAACATAATATCGTGATTCTGCATAACTAGCAAAATAATTGCCACTATAGCAGTCATCGCATAATACATCGAATCATTCATACTTCTGTCCCCTTTAACTCTATACCTCTATTTTCTAAGTGGAAATCCTTCGCTATCACGGAATGAACCAATCAATATTCTAATAATGTCTACAAGCCAACCTATTCCCAAAAGACCGGCTGTGAAGATGTAGATTAATCCCCAAACCCACTTGCCTACATAAAAGTTATGTAAACCAAGAAAGCCGAAGAAGAAGCATAAAAAGAATGCTACCCACTTGCTCTTATCACTAGTTACAGTCATCTGTGCTCCCATACCTAACTCCTTTTCAAAAATATTCCGCATAGTTCTATAAATATATATTAGCATATTGCAAAAAGATGCGCTATTAATAATATAAAAATAATTAATAACCCCACGCTAACCAAACCAGCTCCTCCCGCCCTGATTATAATTTGTGCTATAATATAATTATCAACATCAGGAAGGAGAATCTAATATGAAACTAAAAAAATTGATTGTAGCATTTTCTGCTGCTTTTTTTGCCATAGGCCTAATGGTGGCTCAGAGTTCCAATGTTCAGGCTGCTAAGTCCAAGTATAAGACTTCTACCGAAGTTAGAGCTGTCAAATACGGCAAAAAAACAGCCATGATCAAGTACAAAAAAATCGTTATTAAAGGCAAGTCCAAAAAGGCCAAAAAAATCAACAAAAAACTTAACAGTATAGCCAAGGCTCACTACAACGGTCTTAAGGACGGAGCCAAATACGTTCTTCCTTCAGAAGGAATAGACGGCTCGATGAATATGAAAGTCACGACCAACAATAAGAAATATATTTGTGTCAAAGTAATTGACTACTCATATATAGGTGGAGCGCATGGATACACATCCGAGATAGGCTATACATTCAACAGCAAGGGCAAGCTCCTCAAACTTAATAAGGTTTTCAAAAAGTCTCAATCCTATGTTACTAAAAAGCTTCTCAAAGCTTTTGCTAAGTGGAAGAAGTCAGGACATACAGCTTACGAGGATTCAGAAAAGCTTATTAAAAAGTCCAAAACAAAAGATTTAGACTATTATATCCAAGGCAAAAAAATATATGTATGCTTCCAGCCATATGCTGTGGCGCCATATAGTGAGGGCATCGTAAAACTAAGACTTAAATAAAATAATATCACATATAAAACTTACATTATCATGGTACAATCGATGTATATATTTTAAAGGAGGGATTATTAAAAAATGTTTTCAAAAGAACAAGTTAACAGAGGTCGACAGGTAGAGCTTGACTTGGCCAAATGCCTGTCTATCTTCTTCATGATTTTTTTGCACTGTCTGATGGTAACACAAGGATTCAATAACACTATCAGCACAGGCATGCAGTACGGAATATCAAAACTACTAGGAGGACCATTTGCAGCACCTGTATTTATGTTTGCTATGGGCGTAGGCATGATTTATTCCAAGAAACAGGATCCAATACACCTTATCACACGTGGTGTAAAAATAATGTTGCTCGGTGTTGTTGTCAATGTAGGCGAGTTTTTTCTCCCTCATTACCTTTCAGGACGACTTTTGGGCAAATGGGATATTTTCCCTATCGCCGGAGGCCTTCTATTATTCTGTATAGACATCCTCGCTTTTGCCGGACTTGCAATGATTGTTACTGGCATTTTGAGAATGTTCAATCTATCATCTGAGCAAATATTACTTGTAGCTATTATATTATCTGCTGTGGGATCATTTTTGAGATTCTCAGATTTGGGCAGCAACGTTCCTAACTTAATAGCGGGCTACTTCATCGGTAGTGCCGGCGGCTTCACAGCCTTTCCGCTATTCAACTGGTTCATTATGCCAGCTGCCGGTATGGTCTTTGGGGAATACTATATTAGATGTAACGACAAAAAAAGATTCCTACGAGCATGGCCTGTGGCACTAGGCATTTCTGTTGCATACTTCGTTCAGTCATGGTCTATCGATGGCGGCTTTTTGTCAGAAGTTCATCATTATTACTTTATGACTACTATTGACGCACTGTTCTGTATAATATGTGTTTACGGTTTAGTGGGATTATGCTATATGATAACTAAGATTATTCCTGCTAGAGTATTAGCTTTTATTTCTACAATAAGCAGCAATGTTAACAGCATTTATATTGTTCAGTGGTTCATAATTCCAGTAACATATATTTTGATTTGCTACTTTAATAAGAATATTGTTTTTAACAATCTATCACTTGTTATAATTGCGTTGCTAGAAATTGTAGTCTCAACTGCAATCGGTAACATTTATAATATGATAAAAAGGAATATAAAAAAGGAGAAAAAACATGTTTAAAAACAGCAAAAGATTTTTGTCGGTAGTACTATCGCTAGTTCTATTTGCAACTCTCGTTGGAGGCTCTTTCACAAAGCCTGTAACTGTTAGCGCTAATACTATTAAACACGAACCGGTTCATGCCGACATTTCAACATTTCAAAAGAACTTTATACTCACACCAGCTCAGAAACAGTTTTGTATTTCAAGAATTATAAGAGCTGTTAACACTGTTACCGAACCTGATATGAGCGATCTAGAAAAATACTATAGATTAGCTTTGTGGGAAAACGATCGCGCTAATTATGATTTTGATTTTTGGAGTGTTACTTACAACTTCGATCTTTATCGCCACCAGTGGGACGCTTATGGTGTTTTGACAGACACATCTGTATGCGTGGGCATTGCGATTCTTTATTCAATCTTATGTCACGCAGCCGACTTGCCATGTAAATTTGTTAGAACCGATCCGTATGAACTAGATCATACTATCAACTACATTCCTAACATCAATGGCAATGCGTACCTAGTCGATGTAACAGAGGCATCATTCCTTATGTCACAATTTGCAAGTCGCTCTTTTGGCGATATGCTTGACAAGGACTTTGCTTATATCACAAAAGATCCTGATGATAGCACATTCGAGTATGCTGTAGAGAATATCGATTCATATTCAGAGTCAGGTCTAATACCACCATATACACTTGTTCCATCTGACATCAAAGAAAGTTTCAATGGTTCTTATGCAGATTGGTTTAATGTATACGCTTTGCATAACGATCCATCCAAAAACTTCTTAACTCCATATGTAGAAAAAGGAAGTGGACAGGACGGCGTTCATTACGCATCTTACAAAGATTATCCTAAGCAGTTCTCAGCTGATGAAAAACCAGGCATCTGGTTCTTGGAAGATTTTTATGAGAATCCAGAAGAGATTGAGTCTCTAATCCGCAACAAAACATTCGACGAACAGCTAGTCTCTGTAGAAGGACTTGAAGACTCATATGACTGCCAAACAGTTACTGAGTTAGAGCAAGAAATTGAACCTGGTCTTGCTCTCACATACTTCCCAACACTTCAGGATGACGAGATTGTCCCAGAAGAAGAAGAAATATGGGATAACGACAACTTTGATTTTGAAGTTACTGATTTTGACCTTAAGAGAGGTGAAGCCGAAATCACAATCAAGGGTAACGGCGAATACAACGGATCATTCACACACATTGTAAAACTTGGTCCTGATGAATCATCTGAAGAAGAAGAAACAAAACCAGATAGCAATATTCCTTCATTGGATACTTTGACTGATGCCGTTCAGTCTCTAGCAAATGCTATTAACACACAGAATTCATCTCAGGTTGCTGATCTACAGAAGCAGGTAACTACTTTACAAAAACAACTAAACAGCTCTTCCAAGAAAGCTAACACACTAAAAGTTAAGGGCAAAAAAGTAAATGTTAAATATAAGGCACTTAAGAAAAAATCCAAATCTCTTAAGGCTACAAAAACAATAAAATTCCTTAACAAGGGACAGGGAAGTTTGGTTTATGCCAAGGCATCCGGCAACAAGAATATTACTGTAAATAGTAAAACCGGAAAGATTACAGTAAAGAAAAAGCTTAAAAAAGGAACTTACAAAGTAAAAGTTAATGTTATTGCAGTTGGTGACAAATCTCACAATTCATCATCATGGCAAACAGCAACAATAACAGTACGAGTTAAGTAATTTAATAATCAACAATCAAAAGGCCCCATACGTCAAATAATTGAACGTATGAGGCCTTTTTTATTGTACTGTATATTACTAGTTAGCTATTAGCACATCATATGTTGAGATGTCATTTCGAACATATCCTCTTGTTATCTCTGCACCTGGTTTGGCTTTGCCATCATAACGACGTACAAATAGATACAATCTATTATCTATGATATGTTTGTGATCATGTACTGTACTGATAACATTGTCATTCATGTTAACCTCATTGCCATGATTATCGAGTACCGACTCCCATACTCCGTATCGGGAATAAACAGCCTGATTACCAAATAAAGTAACAAAAAGATCTAATTCTTTAGCCCTTTCATCACCAGAAGTTTTTTTCTGTTCTGGGATATTATAAAGTGATTCATCTGCCTTGGTATATGGTACCGCATCACCAGAACATAGAGCTATATCAGATATAGCTGATAGATACTGTGCCTTCGTATTGCTATCCTTACTCATATATAAGTAAATCTTTTTACCTGAAGTGCCCTCGTTTAATGAAATATCACTAACTGCCTGGTACTCTCTTCCTTCGTAATTCATAGATTCCTTATAACCCTCTCCTACCGTAGCTATAACATCTCTAACTACGTCTTCCTCAGGGAATGCTATATCAAAGTCAATATCAAATCCAAAACAATCTTCTAGTTCCTGGTTCCACTCGTCATCGTCTAATAAATCATCACCGTCTTCAAAATATGATTCATCACCCATGATATCTAATACATCAGCAGAACACATCTTATATCCTATCCAGACTTTCTCGCCACCTGTTTTTGCATTAAGGCTTTCTTTAACTACGTAATTGTAGCCCTTGCTCATTAGTCTCATAAAGGCTGCATTCTTTTCGCCCTTTTCGATTGCAATATCAGAGATTACTGAATCATCCGTAGTTGCGCTCATATGCAAGAATCCGTTACAACCATTAAAGTCTTTTAGATAATCAACATTACCTTTATCATCACCAGTAACACCAACAGCTGTGGCACAACCATCTATTATAGGTACATCGTCAAAAGATATTTCCTCAATAGGAACTCCCGGGTTAGCTCCCGGACTCTTAGTATAGTATAGATAATAATCACCACATTTATCGCCAGTTCTATGATATTCAATACCATCAACCTTTATTTTGATTGGCGATAGTTTTGAGGTCTTATACATTACTATGCCCGTTATGGCGTTATCTTCATTGTTCGTTCTAGTAACACCTATATATGTAGCTTTTCCTTCGTTTTTTTCAGGATCATTGTACCATGCCTTTTTCTGATTAACTGCCAGATTATAATTGATAACTTCTCCGTTAATCTTAGAGCATAGTTTCATAATAGCATTATCATCAGCCAATTGGTCATAACCCTTTAATTCATTTTCTGTATATGTATGCTTGTTTGTATTAGTAGGTCTCTGATAAGAAGATACATATAATCCGCTTATATATTCAGGCCTTTTCTCAGGCTTACCTTTAATATACATATACACATTTTTGCATTTTTCAAGGCTGCTTTCCCAAGCTATATTTACAGGATTAGCATTGTATGGATCAGCAAAACGTGTAACAGAATGCATACCACTTGGAACATAAGATGAATTAGTAATAACCAAGTCGTTTTCCTTCAAAGGCTTCTTACCAGCTATATGACCTAGCTGATATAGAGCTTGAAGACGCCAATTACTTTCTTCGAATGTAATATTACCCTCTAAATTCTGTTTTTGTGTGAAGAGCGCAGCATGCTCGGATCTCTTCTTTCAGCCGGAGTCATGGATAAGATGATGGCTTCAGTCTTCTTCATTGCTCCATCGGTATCCTGGCCTTCCAACATTGAACTGTACTGGTTCATGCCCGGCAGCATCTTCA
>CACYHD010000011.1 GCA_902774125.1 uncultured Lachnospiraceae bacterium | reverse complement strand
AAAAAATTGTGGTATTTGCAATGTGGTTTTAATAAAATGACTCGTCTTGATTTGACCAAGTGCAAGCGACTCAAAGAGTTAGAATGTGCTGAGTGCAAACTAACTAGCCTAAACATTACAGGTTTGAAAAAACTTACAGTGATTGAATGTGATAGAAATCCTATTACATACTTGGATGTACGCAAGTGTACTAAGCTTTATGACTTGGATTGCTCGAAAACAAAGATTAGTTTTCTTGATGTTAGACATTTGAAAAAACTTGAATGGTTGTTCGTCCCTTCTAATTGCAAGGTGTTAAAAAGAAAAAAGCAAAAAATGGTTTTTGTAAAACAAAAATAATGTTCTTCCTTTTTTTAAGAATATTGTTATAATATGATAGAATACTAAAGTGATATCATATTTTTACAAGAAGGAAAGACATGAATAAAGAATTATTAAGAACAATTAAATTTACGTTGTTTTCTATATCAGCCGGAATTATTGAAATATGTGTTTTTACATTAATGTATGACTATGGCAAAATGCTATGGATTTCAAGTTACATAGTAGCTTTGATATTGTCTGTTTTGTGGAATTTTACATTTAACAGATATTACACATTTATGTCTGCAAGTAACATTCCATTGGCTATGTTTTTGATAGGAGTGTACTATGCTATTTTTGCACCGCTATCAACATGGGGAGGACATGTACTGAAAGATGATATGGGTTGGAACGGCAACTTTGTAACAATATTTCTTATGGCAATTAACTTTGTGACAGAATATGTGTATGATAGATTTTTCGTATACGGTGGCAAGGTTGATACAAACAAAAGAGCTAGAAAAAATCGTGTGATTAAGGCTGTTTTGTTTGATATGGATGGAACAATACTTAACACAATAGATGACCTACGTGTTGCGACGAACTACGCGCTAGAGAAGACTGGCCACAAATATGATTTTGATAACGAGGCAGTCGGAATGTTCTATGGAAGCGGCGTTGAGACAGCAATACTTAGAGCGTTGGCGGCAGAAGATGGTATGCCTATTGAAGAGGTGTACAAGATAGGTGATCACGACAAGCCGGAACAGTATGGTTTTAGCAGCGATGAGATTAACGCCATTGCAGCAGTGTACAGACCTTTTTACAATTTCCATTGTAACGACAACACTAAGCCGTTCGATGGTATTAATGAGTTGCTTGTTACGTTGCGCGAAAAGGGAATCAAGACAGCTGTTGTTTCTAACAAGCCTGACGAGACAGTTCAAATACTTGCCAAGGAGCAGTTCGGCGGTATGTTTGATGTGGCGCTAGGCGGCAAGGAAGGCGTGGAGCTCAAGCCTGCAAGAGATATGCTTGATACTGTGTTAGCACAGATAGGATGTACTGCAGAAGAGGCAATTTACGTGGGCGATACTGATATTGATATTTTGACTGGCAAAAACGCTAAAATGCCTGTGGTATGTTTCTCATGGGGATTCAGAACTCTTAAGTTTTTGAAAAAACATGGCGCGAAGCACATAGTGAATAATACGAAAGAACTATTGGAATTTGTTGACCCAACAATTAAATAGAATCGATTGATACTCCTTCGTAGGAATTGTACAATATAATTAACAATATTGGAGATTCTGCGGAGGAGTTTTATTATGAAAAAATATATCAAGATGCTTTGTGCATCCATAGTTGTTTTGTCATTAGTTATGGGCAGCGTCGGTCAGGCTAGTGCTGCGACAATGAAGAAGTATACTAACGCCAGATTTAAGTATTCCATCAAATATCCCAAGTATTTTAAGGTGGTTAACAAGTCTCAGAACGGAGATGGAATAACACTTCAAGGAAAGGGCGTAAGCCTCGCCATGTATGGATCTAAGCCTTTCAAAAAAATGACTGGCAAAAAGTACAAGGCACTTTATAAAAGCTACGGCATGAAAATGAAAAAAACTAAAGTTTTTAAGTCAGGCTTTTACTACGAGGAAGAGCATGTAACAGACAGAACAATTTATTACATTTGCTATTCCAAAAAACGTAAGGTTGAGGCAGGGTTCTATATCACATGTCCTAAAAAACAAATCAAGAAATATAGAAAATTTGCTGCCAAGATGAAAAAGACATTGAAGTTCAAATAAAAATAAACCTCTTTACCGGTTGTATGGTAAAGAGGTTTTTTATTGCAAGTTTTTTGAGCTTTTTTATACATCTTTGAGATACATTTTTTCCTTAGGCAAAACAGAGTTGGCTATGGCAGCCATCTGTTCAGGAGTTTCCTGTTTGCCAGAATTGATCCAGTTTTCTACAACTGCAATACATCCAAAAACAATGTAGTAGCGGTAGTACTTGTACTGGGACGCCTGGTCGTCAGTAAATTTTTGGCCCCATCTGAGCATATAGTTGTTATGAATTACATGACCGATACGCTCATAACCGGTGCCGTGGCCTGTGTCTATTGTAAGTATCTCAGCGCTGACATCTTCGTCGTCCAGATACTTAAATAATCTTAGAAAGAAACCGTGAGAGTCGCCTCCTGTAGTTTCGTTAATAATCTCTTGAATGCCATTCATTATTCTGTCCTGCATTTCTTCAAGCATTTCATATGGGTCTCTGTAATGCTGATAAAAAGTTGCTCTTGTAATATCAGCTTCAAGTGATAATTCTCTAATACTTATTTTGTGAATACTTTTTTGTTGGAGCAATCTCAATAAGGCTTGCTCTAGCTGATTTTTGGTTCGCGTTACGCGCTTGTCTTCGTTTTTCATACTTTATTCCCCGCATTAAATTAATTTACAGTGTGTATTATAGCACTCTAAGGAAGAGAGAGTAAGAGCTTAACGAGATAATATACACTTTGGGGCAAAGTTGTATGATAACGTACAATTTTGGGGCGTTTTGTATCGTAATAAACAATTTTTTTGGACAGTGTATAACTTCTCCAAATGCCGTTGACGGTGACTTTTTTCATGTCTATATTAGAGTGCGGTTGGAAAAAAGTGAGGTACTAAATGTTTGGAAAAATAATTGGAACAGGTAGTTACATACCTGACAAAACAATAACTAATGACGACATAGCTCAGGTTGTTGAAACTGACGATACTTGGATAAGAGAGAGAACTGGCATAAGCGAGAGACATATTCTGACAGACGAGACAACAGCAGATATGGCAGTTCACGCAGCAGAACGTGCGCTGGCTAGTTCGGGGCTCAACGCAGAAGAGATTGACTTGATAATCGTTTCAACAGTTTCTTCTAACTTAATGTTTCCGAGCACGGCTTGTTTCGTGCAGGAGAAGCTTGGGGCTGTGAATTCTACATGCTTTGATGTGAACTCGGCTTGTACAGGATTTATTGTTGCGTACAATACAGCGCAGGCTTATATCAATAGCGGCTTGATCAAGACAGCTTTGCTTGTGGGGGCAGAGGGCTTGTCCAAGCTGATTGACTGGAGTGATAGAGGGTCATGTATTCTTTTTGGCGACGGAGCAGGTGCAGTTGTGATCAAGGCTGATAGCGATGCCAAGTTCGCGACAGTGATGCACGCAGATGGAGTAGGCGGCAAGTCATTGCATATGTCCAATATGTTTGCTGATAGAAAGGTAGACCTGGACAATCCGTGTAAGTCTACAGTTGAGGATAGCAAAAAATATTACATCAACATGGACGGCGGAGCGGTTTTTAAGTTTGCCATAAGTCAGGTTCCTAAGTGCATTAATGAGTTGCTAGAAAAGATGAATATGGACAAGGAAGAAATCGATAGATTCGTGCTTCATCAGGCCAATGAGAGAATTATAAGATCAATAATCAAAAGGCTTCGAATTGATGGCAAAAAAGTTGCAATGAACATCGACAGATACGGCAATACATCGTCAGCATGTATACCGATTTTGTTAGACGAGATGTACAGAGATGGACAACTTGAAAGAGGCGAAAAAGTTATTATGTCTGGTTTTGGCGCTGGCCTCACATGGGCAGCTACATACATGGAATTTTAAAAAGTTAACTGCAGCATGATGCTGTATAAATAAAAACAAACGAAGAAAGGAATTAAAAAAATGTTTGAACAGATCAAAGAAGTAATTGTTGAAGGTTTAGGAGTAGATGAGGATAAGGTTGTAGAGAGCGCATCATTCAAAGATGATCTAGGCGCTGATTCACTTGACCTTTTTGAACTTGTTATGGGTATTGAAGAAGAGTTTGGTGTAAAGATTGAGCCAGAAAAACTAGAGCAGATGGTTACAGTTGGCGATGTTGTTAAGTACATCGAAGCTAACCAGTAGTAAACAATTGGCTAGTACGATTGAATCAGGAAAGTGGAGCAAAAATATGAATACACAAGTAACTAACCTACTTGATATCCGCTATCCAATAATCCAAGGAGGAATGGCGTGGGTCGCAGATTATCACCTCGCAGCTGCTGTGTCCCTTGCCGGTGGCCTTGGAATTATTGGCGCTGGTGGAGCTAGTGCAGAGTTCGTTAGAGAACAAATAAGAAAAGTCAAAGAAATATGTGACAAGCCTTTTGGCGTAAACATAATGCTGATGAATCCTGAAGCAGATAAGATTGCTCAGGTCGTTGCAGATGAGAAGGTGGCAGTTGTAACAACAGGTGCAGGCAATCCGTCCAAGTATATTCCGATGTGGAAAGAGGCAGGAATTAAAGTCATTCCTGTTGTGGCATCAGTTGCCCTAGCGAAGATGATGGAGCGATGTGGCGCCGATGCAGTTGTCGCAGAGGGAACAGAGGCAGGTGGCCATATAGGAGAGCTTACAACAATGAGCTTACTTCCACAGGTTTGCGATGCTGTGTCTATACCGGTTATCGGTGCAGGCGGTATTGCGGACGGAAGAGGAATGGCCGCAGCGTTTATGCTTGGTGCCAGCGCTGTTCAGATGGGAACTGCTTTTTTGGTCACTAAGGAATGTAACATTCATGCCAACTACAAAAACAAGGTAATCAAAGCCAAGGATATTGACTCCAAGGTTACAGGTAGAAGCACAGGACATCCGGTTAGAACAATTAGAAACAAAATGACTAACGAATATCTCAAGCTTGAGAAGGCAGGTGCCGGATTAGATGAGCTAGAGCAATTGACACTAGGTGGTCTTAAGAAAGCGGTAGTTGATGGGGATGCAGACTACGGTTCGATTATGGCTGGTCAGATTGCAGGAATGATCAAGGAAGAGACAACTTGTCAGCGTCTTATCGAGCAGACAGTTGAGCAGATGCAGCAAATAATAAACAAGTATGCAGAGAGCAAATAATAAACAAGCATGCAGAGAGGTAGATTATGAAAACAGCGTTTATATATCCGGGCCAGGGAGCTCAGAAGATAGGTATGGGCAAGGACTTTTATGAGTCATATGAGATGTGCCAAAAAGTTTTTGACGATGCTAACGAAAAACTGGATTTTGATTTGAAACATATTTGTTTTGACGAAAACGACTTGATTAATAAGACAGAATATACACAGCCAACAATGGTGGCAACTTGTCTTGCTATTACTGAACAGTTGAAAGAAATGGGAATAGAACCTGACATTACAGCAGGTTTGAGTCTAGGCGAGTATGCAGCAATAGCAGCAGCAGGTGGAATGAGTTCTACAGATGCCATAACAACCGTAAGAAAGCGTGGAATTTATATGAGTGAAGCGGTACCCGCAGGGGAAGGTGCTATGGCAGCAGTGCTTGGAATGGAGGCAGATGCAATAGAGCAGACTATAGGGGGAATGGAAGATGTTTCTGTTGCTAATTACAACTGCCCGGGACAGATTGTCATTACAGGAAAAGCTGAGGCTGTGGATAAGGCTTCGGCCAAGCTTGAAGAAGCAGGAGCTAGAAGAGTTATCAAGCTCAATGTTAGTGGACCTTTTCACTCACAGTTTTTGGAAGGTGCAGGAGCAAAGCTAAGAGAGGACTTGGACAATGTTAAGTTCAATCAGCTTAAGGTTCCATATGTGGCCAACACAACTGCCAAGAAGGTTGAGGATATAAGCGAGACCAAAAATCTTCTTCAAGTTCAAGTATCATCATCTGTTAGATGGGAACAAAGTATGAGAGAGATGATTGATATGGGTGTGGAGCGATTCGTAGAGATCGGTCCTGGCAAAACACTAAGAGGCTTCTTGAAAAAGATCAACAAGGACGTCGAGGTAATCAATATAAGTTCTGTTGATGAGTTGCAAAAAGCAATGGAACTACTTAAGTAAAACTATAATAAAAAGAGGGAATATTATGTTAACCAATAAAGTTGCGATAGTTACAGGTGCTTCTAGAGGTATTGGAAGTGCCATTGCCAAAAAGCTAGCAGGTCAGGGCGCCAAAGTAATAATCAATTACTGTGGCTCTGAGGAAAAGGCGCTGGGCGTTTGTGAGGAAATAAAGTCTCAGGGAGGATACGCTCAGGCCAAGCAGTGTGACGTGGGCAATGCCAAGTCATGCAAGGAATTTTTGGACCAGGTATACAAGGAATACGGAAGCATAGACATTCTAGTTAATAACGCAGGTATCACAAGAGACAACTTGTTAATAATGATGAGTGAGGATGAGTTCGACTCAGTAATTAACACTAATCTTAAAGGCGCATTTAACTGTATGAAAACAGCATCCAGATATATGCTCAAACAAAAACATGGATCTATTATTAACATCTCATCTGTATCTGGCGTAATGGGCAATCCGGGACAAGTCAACTATTCTGCATCCAAGGCAGGAGTCATCGGAATGACCAAGTCAGCGGCCAAGGAGCTTTCTAGCAGAAACATTCGTGTGAACGCTATAGCACCTGGTTTTATTGAGACAGATATGACAGATGCTTTATCAGAGACAGTTATCGAAAGTGCCAAGGAGATAATTCCTATGAAGCGTTTTGGCAAGCCTGAAGAAATCGCCAATGCGGTGGCCTTTCTTGCAGGGAATGAAAGTACGTATATTACGGGACAGGTCATTCGCGTAGACGGAGGTATGTAAATGAAAAGAAGAGTTGTTGTAACAGGTATGGGTGCGGTGACACCAATTGGAAATAATGTAGACGAGTTTTGGAATAGCGTCAAAAAGGGACAGGTAGGAATAGCTCCTATTACTAAGTTTGACACAGCGGACTTCGATGTTAAACTTGCTGCCGAGGTCAAAAACTATAATGCCAAAGAGCGAATTGGTTTTAAGCAGGCCAAGCGTATGTCACATTTTACACAATACGCAATAAGTGCTTCACGAGAAGCTTGGGAACAGTCAGGTCTTGATATTGAACAGGAGGATCCATACAGAGTTGGTGTTATTATCGGCTCAGGTATTGGTGGAATGAGCGATATGGAATCCGAGGAGCAGAGATTGCTCGAAAAAGGTCCTAAGTGGGTTAAGCCATTGTTTATTCCAATGATGATTAGCAATATGGCGGCAGGAAACGTAGCTATCGATCTGGGACTCAAGGGTAAATGTACTAACGTAGTAACTGCCTGTGCGACAGGATCTCATTCTATCGGTGATGCGTTCAGAGCAATTCAGGCCAACGATGCAGACGTAATGGTTGCAGGCGGAACTGAAGCGGCAGTTACACCACTAGGCGTAGCTGGTTTTACAAGTCTTACAGCTCTCAACAAGACAGAGGATGTAAGCAAGGCGTCAATTCCTTTTGACAAGGACCGCGGTGGTTTTGTCATCGGTGAGGGAGCTGGCGTTGTCGTTTTCGAAGAGCTAGAACATGCGCGTAAACGTGGAGCAAAAATTCTTGCAGAGGTTGTAGGTTACGGCGCGACATGTGATGCATTTCATATTACATCGCCGGCAGAGGATGGCGATGGAGCAGCTATGTCTATGAAACTTGCTATTAAGGAGGCAGGCCTTGAAGCTGGAGATGTAGATTACATTAACGCTCACGGCACTAGCACACACCACAATGACTTGTTCGAGACACGTGCTATCAAGAAGGCGCTAGGAGATGAGGCTTACAATGTTAAAGTTAATTCTACTAAGTCTATGATTGGACATTTGCTCGGAGCAGCAGGTGGTGTTGAATTTATCACATGCGTCAAGTCAATCAACGATAGTTTTGTCCATCAGACAGTTGGAACAACAACTACAGATGAAGAATGTGACCTGGATTATGTAATAGGCCAGCCAGCACAGATGGAAGTGAATGTTGCCTTATCTAACTCACTTGGTTTTGGCGGTCACAACGCAACATTGGCAGTGCGCAAATACAGCGAATAAGTAGGAGGCTACTATGGATATTTCGAATGTAAAAGAATTAATCAAGGCGGTTTCAGAGTCCGACCTTACATCTTTTCAATATAATGAGGGCAATGTTTCTATCGCCCTAGGCAAAAACGATCATGAAGAAACTGTTACGGATTTGATGAGCAGCAAAACAACTAACAGCTTCGAGACAACTGAAAAGGTTGAAGCAGTTGCCCCTGAGGCAGAGAGTGGTGTTGCAGAGGCTGGCAATGATACAAGTGGCAACCTAGTCAAAACACCTCTTGTAGGAACAATATATCTAGCGCCAGGCGAGAAGGAAGAGCCATTTGTCAAGGTGGGAGATACTGTTAAGAAGGGACAGGTTGTAGCTATTGTAGAGGCTATGAAACTTATGAATGAAATTGAGAGTGAGTACGATGGTGTTGTGAAGGAAGTGCTTGTTGGCAACGGCGAAGTTGTTGAGTACGGACAGCCATTGTTCAGAGTTTAGTCTCTGGCAGGAGGAAATATTATGTTAACCATAAAAGAAATTCAAGAGATAATACCACACAGACATCCATTCTTGCTAATTGACTATGTGGAGGATTACAAGCCGGGTGAATATGCAGTTGGATACAAGTGTGTAACATACAGAGAAGATTTTTTTAAAGGCCATTTTCCGGGCCAACCGGTAATGCCAGGTGTTTTAATAATTGAGGCATTAGCTCAGGTTGGAGCAGTAGCTATTCTCAGCCAGGAGGAGTTCAAAGGAAAAACAGCTTTTTTTGGCGGCATCAAAAATTGTAGATTTAGAGGAATGGTTAAGCCGGGTGACAAGCTTAAGTTAGAGACTAATATTGTGGCGCAAAAAGGTCCGGTAGGCATCGGCAAGGCCAAGGCATATGTCGACGACAAGCTAGTTGCCAATGCAGAACTAACATTTATGGTAGGGGAATAATGATAAAAAAATTATTGATCGCCAATCGCGGCGAAATAGCAGTACGAATAATTAGAGCATGCAGAGAGTTGGGCATTGAGACGGTTGCAGTTTACTCAGAGGCTGACAGAGAATCACTTCACGTGGAGCTGGCGGATGAGGCTGTTTGCATCGGAAAGGCTCCGTCGACTCAGAGTTATCTCAATATGGAAAGCATAATGAGCGCGGCAGTTTCTTGTGGCGTAGATGCGATACATCCAGGCGTTGGATTTTTGTCAGAAAACGCTAGATTTGTCGAATTGTGCGAGCAGTGCAACATTATTTTTGTCGGTCCTCCATCAGATGTAATCAAGCGTATGGGCAATAAGGCTCAGGCACGCCAGACAATGATTGAGGCGGGAGTTAAAGTTATTCCCGGATACGATGGAACAATAACTCAGTGCGAGGAAGGTATGTCGGTGGCCCAAAACATAGGCTATCCAGTTATTATCAAAGCTGCTCTTGGAGGCGGCGGCAAAGGTATGCGTGTGGCATACAACGAGGATGAGTTCGAGAACGCATTCAATCTGGCCCAAAACGAGAGCAAGCAGGCATTCGGTGATGAGAGAATGTACATCGAGCGTTTTGTCCTCAATCCACGTCATATCGAGATTCAGATTATGGCGGACAACTATGGCAACGTTGTAAGCCTGGGAGAACGCGATTGCTCTATTCAGCGCAATCACCAAAAAATGATTGAGGAATCTCCTTCGGTAGTTGTAAGCGACAGCAAGAGAGTCGAGATGGCTGATATGGCTATCAAGGCGGCCAAGGCTGCAGACTATACTAACGCCGGAACTGTGGAGTTTTTGCTTGAGAGAACAGGTGAGTTCTTCTTTATGGAAATGAACACTCGAATTCAAGTGGAGCATCCCGTCACAGAAATGGTAACCGGCATCGATATGATTAAGGAGCAGATACGAATTGCGAGTGGCGAGAAGCTAAGCGTTAGCCAAAAAGATATTGAGGTAAAGGGACACGCTATTGAGTGCAGAATCAATGCAGAGGATCCGCTTCACGGGTTTATGCCTTGCCCTGGTCACATAAGCAATCTTTATATGCCAGGAGGCAACGGAGTTAGAATTGACACATCTATTTATAACGGATGCGACATAACTCCATACTACGATTCAATGCTTGCCAAAATAATTGTTCACGGCAAGGACCGCAAAGAAGCCATTAGCAAGATGAAGCGCGCCCTTGGAGAAATTGTTATCGAAGGCATAACATCAAATGTCGATTATCAGTACGACATTTTGTGCGACAAGGTTTTTGAAAGCGGCCATTTTGATATTAACTTTTTGGAAGAATTCAGTGCCAATTACAGCGGCAATTAAAAAGATAGATGGTGAAAAATGAAACTACAAACGTTACGTAAAAGAAGAAAAAAAGATAGCAATCTTAAATACAGAAGACATCAGGTTATAAGCAACAAGCGAGATGATGTGCCGGATGGCATTTTTAGAAAATGTGGTCATTGCAAAGCTCTTGTTTGTGCCAAAACAGTAAGAGAGTCTAATTATATCTGCCCTAAGTGTGGCGGATATTTTAGAGTGCATGCGCTCAGACGAATCGAAATGCTAGAAGATGAGGGAAGCTTCCAGCCTTGGTTCGAGGGAATGGAAACCGGCGACCCACTTCAGTTCGATGGTTACGTGGAGCGTATCAACAATCTCAGATTCAAAACACGACTAGACGAGGCTGTTATTTGTGGTGCAATTAACATAGGTGGAATCAAGACGGCTATATGTGTGATGGACACAAGATTTTTGATGGCTAGTATGGGCCAGGTAGTTGGAGAAAAAATTACTCGCACTGTTGAACGTGCAACAGCAGAAAATATGCCTGTTGTTATTTTTGCCTGCTCCGGCGGTGCAAGAATGCAGGAGGGTATGGTGTCGCTTATGCAGATGGCCAAAACAAGCGCAGCGCTCAAGCGTCATCACGACTCAGGCAATTTGTTCGTCAGTGTTTTGACCCACCCTACGACAGGTGGCGTTACAGCAAGCTTTGCCATGCTAGGAGACATTATTCTAGCGGAGCCTAATGCTCTTATCGGTTTTGCGGGACCTCGTGTAATCGAGCAGACTATCGGCCAAAAACTGCCTGAAGGCTTCCAGAGATCTGAGTATTTAATAGAGCATGGTTTTGTCGACAGAATAGTTGAGCGCGAAAACATGCGTGAGGAATTGGCCCAGATATTGCAAATGCATTACGGCCAGCAGCAGTGCGTTAAGCCTACGAGAGTGGCAACAGAAAGCGCCAAGCAAAAAAACAAAGAGGACTTGTCCGCTTGGGATAGAGTGTTGTTGTCTAGAAAAAACGACAGACCTGTGGCGGCAGATTATATAGAGCAATTGTTTGATGATTTTTATGAACTGAAGGGTGATAGGTACTACGGCGATGACCAGGCCATTATTGGTGGAATCGCTTACCTGAGCGGCAGAGCTGTGACAGTTATTGCTCAGGCCAAGGGCCACAACACGAAAGAAAACTTGGGACATAATTTTGGCATGCCTAATCCGGAGGGCTACAGAAAAGCGTTGCGCCTTATGAAGCAGGCGGAAAAGTTTAAAAGGCCTATTATATGTCTGGTAGATACGCCGGGAGCTTTTTGCGGCATCGAGGCTGAGATGCGTGGCCAGGGAGAAGCTATCGCGAGAAATCTTTTTGAGATGTCAGATATCGCGACTCTAATTGTAAGCATCGTGATAGGCGAAGGAGGAAGTGGCGGCGCACTAGCGCTTGCTGTTGCTAACCAAGTGTGGATGTTAGAAAACTCGGTGTATTCCATTCTCAGTCCGGAGGGCTATGCGAGCATTTTATTTAAGGACGGCAAGCTTGCTCCACAAGCAGCAGGCATGATGAAAATGACAGCGCAGGACTTGTACAACATGGGAATAGTAGAGCGTGTTTTTGCAGAACCTGGCAAGTACACAAGGGACAACATGAATCAGGTTGCGGCAAGAATTCACACTGCTCTATGCGACTTCATTAATGAGTACGCTGACAAGGCGCCTGAGGAAATTGCGCAAGAGAGATACAATCGTTTTAGAAATTATTAATGCGGAGTTTAGAGCGTTTCACAAATAACTGAATATAAAAAATCTATATGGTATAATTGAAGCAGCAAATAAGGGAACGGTACATATTATGCCTTTTGAAATTGTGAGAAACGATATAGTGGAAATGGAAGTGGATGCAATCGTCAACACAGCCAATCCACAGCCAACTTTCGCTCAGGGTAGTGACAGTGCGATATACCGCTCAGCGGGACAGGAGCAGTTGTTACAGGCTAGAGCCCAAATTGGAGATATCAAACCGGGAAGTGCTGCGGTAACTCCTGGTTTTAATCTTGCTGCCAAAAAAATAATTCACACCGTTGCCACGAAGTGGGAAGGTGGAAACTGCGGTGAGGAGTTTGTACTCGAAAAATGCTACGACAGTGTTTTGAAATTAGCTACAGATATTGAAGCGGGCTCAATCGCAATTCCGCTTATCGCAACAGGCGTGTACGGCTTCCCCAAAGGATTGGCCATGCGAATCGCCATCAGAAAGATCAGGCAGTTTTTGGACGACCATGAAATGATGATTTATCTTGTTGTTTTTGACAAGGAGTCGGTGGAGTGGTCCAAGGAACTTTACGGCGATATCGAAGAGTACATAAGTGATAATTATGTAGAGGACCAAAAACAGGAAGAGTACAAGCTGCGTGGAAATAGATTTTTAAACCGCCCTAATGGTTCGTTGAACGTGCCAATGGCACCAATTGAACCAAGCGAGCCGATGGAGCCAGCGGATGTTCCGTTGAACGTGCCAATGGCACCGATGGAACGAAGCATTGAGGACGTGGTGGACAATCTGGACCTAACTTTTATGGAAATGGTTTTTGACCACGCGGATAGAAAAGGACTAAGCGATGTAGAGGTGCAAAAAAGGTCTAACTTAGACAGGAAGGCTTTTTCCAAACTCAAATGTGGAACTACAAAAAATCCTAGCAAGTCCACAGCACTTGCAATATGCATCGGGCTGGAGCTTAACTTGGACGAGGCCAAGGATTTGCTGTCTAGGGCAGGGTACGCATTTTCTCCTTGTGACAGAAGAGATTTGATAGTTAAGTATTTTATAGAACGACAGGCCTACGATATTTACGAGATCAATGTGGCGCTGTTCGAGCACGGGGAGTCATCCCTCGGAGCCAAGATGCTATAGTATAGGCAACCAAAAACAAAAAAAGCGAGGCAAAAAAGGTGTCTCGCTTTTTAGTTAGTATCAATTTTTGCATTGCAAAACAGACTAATAAATTATATGATAGAAACATATGAAAAAGGACTAAAAATATAGAAATGGAAGGTATCGATATGACATTACCTAAAGATCCGATTATATTGCTCAGCACTGTGAATACACTACTAAGAGACAAGTATTCTAACGTGGAGCAGTTGGCAGAAGATTACGGCGTAAGCGCCAAAGATATTAAGGACAAGCTAGGTCAAGTTGGATATGAGTATGATGAAGGCTTGAATCAATTCAAATAGCTTATAGGGAGAATTAAGAGGGACACATGAACTGGGATAATTACGAGTTGGTTTGGTCGGATGAGTTCGACTATGAGGGAATGCTTGACGAGAGTAAGTGGACATATGAAGATGGCAATCATCAATGGCCCAACAAAGAACTTCAGGCATACACTAAGTCTTTAGACAATGTTTTTGTCAGGGACGGCAAGTTGACTATCAGATCAATCAAGCAGCAGGATGGAGAGAGAGAATACACTTCCGGCAAGGTTAACACTAAGGGCAAAGGCGAGTGGAAGTACGGTTACTTCGAAGTGAAGGCCAAGCTACCAACCGGTCTAGGCTCCTGGCCAGCTATATGGCTAATGCCGGCCTACGAGGACAGAGTGATTCCTGATGGACTACCCAAAACACGAGACGGTCGTCTCAACTATATGGAAATGACTAAGGAGCAGTGGAAACTACTTCCTAAGCTTCCTAAGGAACGCCACTGGCCAGAGTGCGGCGAGATAGATATGCTCGAGCACATCGGCCGCAAAAAAGACTGGGTACTTTTTAGCTTGCATAGTGGCAAGTACAATCACAGACAAGAAGAGCCTAACCCATATTCTCGAGGCGTGCAGTTAGAGGAAGGTTTCGACGATAAGGCTCATGTTTTTGGAATGGAGTGGACCGAGGAATACTTCGAGTTCTTTATTGATAACAAAAGCTTGATGAAGTTTGAGCGAGTAGATTACGACCATCACGGTTGGCCTTTTGACAAGCCGTTTTATTTGATTTTTAACACAGCAGTTGGCGGCGGTTTGGGCGGACCTGTAGATGATGATGCTTTGCCATACTTGTATGAGATTGAGTACGTTCGCGTATATCAAAAAAACAAATAGCATAGCAAAAAATGAAAGTGAGATTATAATATGTGGGCATACGAAAGCGTTTTTTACCAAATTTTTCCACAGGGATTTTGTAACAACAACGATCCGTTTTTTAATGACGGGGTGGAGCGACACGGAATACTTGATGTAATAGATTGGATAGATCATTTTAAGAAACTTAATATTAATGCAATTTATTTTTCGCCAGTGTTCGAGTCAGACTCACACGGCTACAATACTAGAAATTACAAGTTGATCGACAAGCGACTAGGAAGCAATGAAGATTTCAAAAAGGTTTGTGATAGCTTGCACGAGGCGGGAATCAAAGTTGTGCTAGACGGGGTGTTCAATCACTGCGGAAGAGGTTTTGGACCATTTCTTGATGTAATTGAAAAGAAGTGGGATAGCCCATACAAAGATTGGTTCTATATTAGTTTTGACGGCAACAGCAATTACAACGATGGCTTCTGGTATGAAGGCTGGGAAGGCAATTATGATTTGGTGAAGCTCAATCTGGATAATCCGGCAGTGTCTGATTATCTAATCGACGCGGTGAAGTATTGGATTGAGTATTTTGGCATCGATGGGATTAGACTGGATGTTGCTTACATGCTCAACGAAAACTTCATTAGACGTTTGAGATATGAGTGCGACCAGCTTAGCGATGACTTCTTTTTGATCGGCGAGATGCTTCACGGCGACTACAATAGACTAGTCAACGACGAGATGCTGGATTCATGCACTAATTACGAGTGCTACAAGGGGCTTTATTCTGCGTTTAACTCGAACAATATGTTTGAGATAATTCATTCTCTTATGAGACAGTATGGACCGGAAGAGTGGACGCTTTACAAGGGCAAGCACCTTATGGATTTTGTGGACAATCACGATGTGAGCCGTATTGCTACAATGCTTGACAATCCTCGCAATCTTTTTAATGTATACACATTGCTTTTTGGAATGCCTGGCATTCCTTGCATATATTATGGAAGCGAGTGGGGCGTTCACGGGGACAAAAACAACGGCGATCCATCTCTTAGACCTAAGTTCGAGGCGCCTGAGTGGACCGAACTTACAGATCATATTGCCAAGCTTGCTCAGATCAAAAAAGATTCCAAGGCTCTCAACTATGGCGACTTCACTAATCTGCATCTCACTAATATGCAGAGTCTCTTTTTTAGAAAAGCAGACGAGGACACTATGTTAGTGGCCATAAACATAGATGATAATCCTTGCACTATTCACGCTGATTTTAGATTCGGCAGATTCAGGGATTTGCTTACAGGAGAAGAAATAGATATGGGTGGTGGCTTTAATATGGAAGGTAACAGGTCGTATATTTTGCAACCATTCTAAAAAAACACACTTTATATAAAAAATGTCAATTATTCACATGTGTATATATGTTAAAATATACGTATGAATAAAGGGGCATTTTTTTATTGCAAAAATAATGGGGAATTGCGATAAAGACACAATTAATTCCTAGTGTTTTTGCGGATGCACGAAAGGAGATAATATGAAGAAGTTCAAAAAACTAATGGCATGTGTTCTTAGTGTTGCTTTGGTTATGACATCTTTTGTAGCTTTTGATGCAACAGATATCTGGGCCAAGGGCAAGGTTAAGAGCATCTCGGTAGCAAAGAAGGTGACAGTTGTTGCGGGTAAGTCCAAGACTGTCAAAGTCAAAATCAAGACTACAAAAAAGGCATCTAAGAAATTCACAACAAAGGTTTCTAAGAAGGGCATTGTCAAGATTACAAAAAAATCCGGAAAGATTGTAATCAAAGGTCTTAAAGCGGGAACAACTAAGATTACTGTTAAGTCTAAGGCTAACAAGAAAAAGAAGAAAACAATTAAGGTTACAGTAAAAAGTGCTGATGTAACAGTTAGCATTAGACAGTTTAATGGGGACAAGTTCCAGTTCACATTCTCTAAGGCTGTTAAGCTTAACCCTGATAATGTAACAATTGAATCTAAGAGATATAAGAGCGGTAAGTTTGTTAATAAGGTGTTAATCAAATCTTTGTCAACAATGGATAACAAAGTTTATCTGGCAGATACAGATGGCTCTTTTAGAAATGGTGAAATCATTCGTATTACAATCAAGGGCGTTAATAAAGCTAACATTGTTAAGGAATTAGAAAGTTCATATTCTACTTTTGCTGAAGACACAGAAGAGGTAGTTACAGCATTGAATACAGAAACTATTGAAAGAGAATTCTACATTGATGACATTGTAGCCAGAGGAAACGGCAAGGTAGCTTCAGTATCTAATCTTCCTGCAGGACTCAAGGCTACAACTAATAGCGGCCAAATCGAAGTAAAGGGAAAGATTGCCAAAGAAGGTGTTTACAAAACTGTATTCAATCTTGTAGACGAATTTGATGCAAAGACAAAGCTAACTGTTGTTTTTGTCGTTGGAACAAACTCAAGCTTGCAGACATATTCAAGAGAACAGATTGTCTACACATACTCTGATAGTAAGAGAACTTATTATTCAAATGGTGTATGTTCAATTTTCGTAGCAGGCGGAAGTGAATCATATGATTATTCTATTGACAAAAAGACAACTCCGTTTGCCGATACTCTAGAATATGATGGCGACAACGTATTCTATTGGGATTACAAAGGCATAACAAAGCCTGGAACATATACAGGTCAGGTAACAATCGAAGATAATAACAACGCGAATATTACTAAGAAAGCTACTGCTAGCGTAGTTGCCAAAAAAGGTGTTTTAATAACTGGTAAAGTTACATCTATTACAGGCAAACCTGTAAACAATGCAAATGTCAGAGTGGAAGCTAAGACATATGTTGAAGGATTTAGTTATAACTTTAGTGGAACTGACAAAGATGGTAAATACGAATTAGTAGTTGCACCATCTAAGTGTGGTATTTATGCTGAGGTTACTGGAGCAACTTCACCTGAGTACGAAAAAAATATTGCCGGATCTACAACAGTAAATATGCAAATACCTGCATACCAGGTTGTGATTAAGTCTGACAACCCTAAAGTTTCATCTAGTTTGTTTGAGGGTTGGTACAAAGCAGATGATGATTGGGTAGGATATGGCGATTCATTCTTCCTAGGAAAAGGTTATTATGATATTAGCTCTCAATGTCAAAGCTGGGAGGAAAATCTAGATATAACTGCAAAAGTTAAATTCAACCTAGTATCTGATATTACAGTAACTGCCCAGACATCAGGTAAGCCTATCGCAACCAAGACATTAAGTTTGGGTGACAATGATGTTACACTTTCAACTGATAGCGAAAAATATTTATTCGTGCCACCAGCAGACGGATATTATATAATAAAATCTCTTAATAGTGAAAGTGATCCTAGGGCTGAATTGATTGACTACTTTGGAGACTATATGGACTCTAGTGATGACTATGACGAATACGAATTCAGTATGACTGATTACCTAGAGGCTGGCAAAAACTATTATATATGCATGGAAGATTGTGAAGCGGATAATGTCAAAACAACAGTAAATATTAAACAAACAGAAAAGTAGTATTGGAATAATAATTAAATAGTTATTAAAGGGAGATGTTTCGACATCTCCCTTTTTTGTTGGAGGGATGTTCTAGCATCTCTTTTTTTATGGAAAGTTATACGAGAAAAATACCCCCCAAAAAAAAGTAATTGTTTTTTAGGGTGGTAAAAATTTAGCCAAAAACAGCACAAACAAATAAATGACACTTTGGAACCTTATAGTAAAAAATGCACACTAAAATCATTGATTTTTCATCACATTTCAGCTAGAATATGTAACAGCGAATATAGGACGGAAAACTATATTTTTCTAAACAAAAAATCATGGAAAGTGGTTTTTTGTGTTTTGACTTGATGAGTCAGGGACTTTTATTGACTGGATTTATAGCATATAGGATTGTTCTAGAACTGTCTGGGTATTTAGGTTCTAAGTTCAATTGCTATAGATTGAGACGGTAATTGCTGAGTATTGATTGAATATTAGTAGGGAAGTCAATATTTCATTAACCAGAAAGTTTTTAAACTAATGAGTAAAGCGCGGAATGTTACTCTATCTGGCCAAGAAATATTTGCGATAAATAATATTTTTTAATCAGTACGGAGGAAAGATTATGAGGCACATGATAGGAAGAATTGTTTCTATGGCTCTAGTAATAGCAATGACTATTACAGCGGCACCTGCAGGCATACTTACAAGCGTGCAGGCGGCAGAGGATGACGGATCATCCTACAACCTATCTGAAGGTCGCCCGGTTTCTGTTAGTTCAGGAAACAACGAAGATCTAGCTGTGGACGGAGACACAAAGACTAGATGGCAGGCAGACCAAAAAGATAGCAACGAATGGTTGTATGTGGACTTAGGCAAGGAAGCTACAATCGATTACTTGTATATGCACTGGGAAGCAGCATATGCCAAGTACTACCAGATCCAGGTTTCTAACGATGAAACTAACTGGACAACAGTGTATAAGAAGGAAAAAGCAGCTGCATCAAATGTAGAAATGGCAGTTAACTACAATTATTCAGGTGTTAGAGATGACGGAAATCTCAAGTTTACACTTAACTGGACAAGTGTAGAAGATGCTCACTACAAAGTTTATATTGATGGCACAAGTGACAACAATATAGCTTATGCAGCAGGAGACAATTATCGCTTTACTAATCATGGGGGAACAACAGGTGAAGTGAGAATGGGCAGAGGCCAACATACTATTACAGTAGTTGCCTTCAATCCAGAAAACAATAAAGAACTAGGCCGCGGAGTTCTAACAATGGATGCTCAGGATAACGCAAAAGGAAACAACGGTGTAGAAGTTGATACACAGGCAGCTCTCAAGCAGACAGTAAGTGCAGCTAACTGGAGTGTTAAGAAGGCACGTTATATCAAGGTAGTTACAACAGAGAGAGCAACAGCTTACGGTGTATCTCTATTTGAGTTCCAGGTTTGGGGAACAGGTGGAGCTAACAAGAAACCTGTTAACTACGGAAAGAACCTGGCCAAAGGTCAGCCGGTTAAGTGCTCTGGAACAAGAGACGAATGGTGGATGAAGGACTCTAGTGGAAACATTACAGAGTCAGCTTACAAAGAGGTAAGACCGGAAAACGCTGTAGACGGTGACACTTCTACAAGTTTTACATCACATCAAGGCGAAGATGATCAATGGATTTATGTTGATCTAGGTAGAGCTTACAACATCGGAAGAGTTGTAACAAAGTTCGCTTCAGACGGTGCAAAAATATATGATATTCAAGTTTCTGCTGACGCAAACACATGGACAACAATCCACAGAAATATGCGTGGATACATGAACATGGTTGATACATTTACTTGCTACAGAACTAATGTTAGATATGTAAGAATGCTTGCATACTCTAAGGTAGAAAGTGGAAGTGGTGTTGCAGTCAGAGAACTAGAAGTATACGAATACGTTCCTGGAGACAGCCAGGTTAACGAATCTATTCCAGAACTTCCAACGCGTCAGATTATCAACAACCCTAACGGAAAGGGTTCATATGTAACTGGCGAAATCAAAAAAGAATTAAATAAGTTACCAACATTTGTTAACGCAGATAAGGTAAAAACGCCTATCGACTCAAACAGCTGGTGGTCATCAGCAATGATTAAGACATTTGGTAACAGAGACATTATCCATCCATTGATGGCACAGTATTCCAAAAAAGGTTTAGGAATTACTTTGGGTTCACAGGGCTTTACAGATGAACGTAAGGCAGACGACTTGGGCATGGGCTACTATGCAGAGCATTTGGTAGACTTTTATGTACTACCTGATGGACTTGAAAGCAATTCAGCTTATGACAGAGTAGAAGGATACGGTGACTATCACGTAGATTTGGGCTTGTGTGACGAAGATGGCCTAAAGATGGAATCTACTTTTGTTAAGGGTTCACCTTACATTTTCTCAAGTTTCAAGAAAACTAATATCGCATTTATCAGCTCATCATCAATCAACAGTATTTATGATGGCAACGGTAATGCAATTCTAACTAAAGCTGGCGACAGTGTTAAGACTGACCATATTGGTTTTACATCTATGGACGATGAAAACACTAGAGCCAAAAACAATGGATCTAACTTTGTTGTTTGTGCACCTGCTAACACAACATTTACAGCAATGACAGTAGGAAGCAAGACGAAAATCAAAGTTGAGTTCCCATCTTCAGACGCATATCTATCATACGCAGGTATGCTCAAGAAGAGTGATATCGAAACATACTACAGACACGGATATGCTCATGTAACAGATACAAAGGTTAACTATACATATAGTAGAGATAACTCAAAAATCGTTACAACATACAAGGCTACAACTAAGTCAGTTAGAAATGGTTTTAGCGACATTACAATGCAGGCTTTCTACCCACATCAGTGGAAACATTCTAGCGAGACATACGATGCAGTATATCCATCAATTCGTGGTAACATGAAGGCTAAGTTTGCTAATACAATGACAACAACTCAGCAGTTTGCAGGATTACTTCCTACATTTGCTAAGCCTAATAGTAGCAAGCTTAACAGCGAAGAAATTAAACAATACATTACAACAGTAATGAACGAAATAGGAACAGGTCCTAACGCTGATGCTTACTGGCAGGGCAAGGCTGTTCATCCTCTAGCAATCACTGCTCTTATGGCTGACCAGATTGGTGAGACAGAAATGAGAGATCAGATGCTTAAGGATCTTAAGAAAATCTTAGTAGATTGGTTTACATTCAGTGGCGATGGCGACAGATGTTATTTGATCTACAACAAAGATTGGGGTACTGTATATTACCCAGAAAGTGCTTACGGTGCTAACGCAGCTATTTGTGATCACCACTTCACATACGGCTACTTCATGTTTGGTTCTGCAGTACTTTCAACATACGACAAAGCATTTTATAACGAATATAAAGATATGATCGAGCTTATGCTTCGTGATTATGCTAACCCAGAAGAGCCAGAAAACGACGGTAACATGTTCTGCAAGTTCAGAGCTTTTGACCAGTATTCAGGTCATTCATGGGCTGGTGGTTACGCTGATAATGATGACGGTAACAACCAGGAATCAGCATCTGAGTCACTATTCTCATGGGTAGGTATGTATCTATGGGGTGAAGCTTCTAAGCAAAGCAAATATGTTGATGCTGGTGCATACGGCTTCACAACTGAGATGGAAGCAATACTTCAGTATTGGTTCGATTATGACGGAGACAACTGGCTACCAGAGTACCCATTCCAGGGAACAGGTCAGATTTACGGATCAACATATAGTTATGGAACATTCTTTGGCGGACAGCCTCTATACATTTACGGTATTCAGTGGCTACCAATCTCAGAGTATCTAACTAACTATGGTATTAACCAGACTAAGTGTGCTGCAGCATATCAAGGTCTATGGGATGAAACAGATTATGCAGCAGAGATTGAATTAAGAAAAGGAAATATCAAGAGCAAAGATGAATATGCCAACCCAGATAACGGATGGCAGCATATCACATGGCCTTTCTTGTCACAGACTAACCCACAGTTAGCTTATGAGAAGTTTGAGGCAGGTGTAGATGGAATGCAGAAGGAAGATAGAGCTAATACATTGTGGTTCATCTCTGCTATGGATTCTATCGGACACAAGTCAACTAAGTACGCTATCGTTGGACAGACAATTGGCGGTTCAGTATATGAGAAGACAGCTAATGGCAAGACAACTTACACAGGTGAAGTTTGGAACCCAACAGGCGGAACTAAGACAGTTTATGTCGTTGACACAAAGACTGGCAACAAGCTTGGCAAAGCTAAGATTGCATCTAAGGGATTAGTACAGTTCGAGATTAACCCTAACAATTACTTTAGCTATGTACAGGCTAGCGCACCTAAGATTTCTGCAACAGGAATCAAGAGTGGCGACACAAGAAGTAATGCAACAGGTACAGTTAAGTTCGACGATACACAGATGGTTGAACTATCATGTGCTGAAGACAATGCAACAATTTATTACACAACAGATGGCAGCGCTCCATCAACATCATCTAAGAAGTATGAAGGCAAGTTTATGGTTTCATCAGACTGCACAGTTAAGGCAGTAGCAGTTAAGAACGGAAGCATCAACTCAGCGTTCGCATCATGTAACTTCGTAATCGATGGTGATGTAATCCAGAGTGCAGACAACCTAGCAATAGGCAAAAACGTAACAGCAAGCTCAGCTCAGGGCACAGCAGCTAACGTAGTTGATGGAAGCCTTGGCTCACATTGGCAGGCTAACGCTAACAATGATGAATGGATCTACGTAGACCTAGGAGCTACAATGGCCATCAATACAGTTAAGATCAACTGGGAAGCAGCATTCCCAAGCAAATATGAAATCCAAGTTTCAACTGACAAAAACAGCTGGGAGACAGTTGCAGTAGAAACAGGTAGAGTTGGATATGTTACTTCTATATTTGAGGCAGTTAACGCAAGATATGTAAGAATGCAGGGCGTTAAGAGAGCTACACAGTATGGATACAACATGTTCGAGATGGAAGTTTATGGCGCTAACAAGGCCAAAGCTCCAACAATTAGTCCAATGTCAGGAACATACAATGGTTCACAGACTGTTAAGCTAGACACTGCAGTAGCAGGTGCCGAAATCAAGTACACAACAGACGGAAGCACACCTAACGAAAAGTCTAAGACTTACCAGGATCCATTTACAGTTTCTAACTCAACAGTAGTCAAAGCTATTACATATAGAAAAGGTATGGTTTTGTCTAACGTAGTTGAATCAGACATTATCATTAACGGTACAATCGGACTTAACCAGACAGAAGCTAATATAGCTATTGGTAATACACTTCAGCTTGCACCACTTACAGCAGAAAATATTAATTGGTCAAGTAACAACACAGGAGTAGCTTCAGTATCTAACAGCGGTTTGGTAACAGCTAACCGTGCAGGTACAGCAGTTATTACAGCTACAGCCGGCAACAAGAAGGCAACATGTACTGTAACAGTAACAGAAGCTAAGCATATCAGTAGCGTAGAAGTTAAACCTTTTGTTTTGACAATGAAGGCTAAGTCAAGTGACACAGTATCAGCTGTAGTTCTTCCTAAGGACACAACTGATAACAAGACAGCAACATGGAGAAGTAGTGATACAAGTGTTGCAACAGTTAATAACGACGGTACAATCACTGCATTAAAGCAGGGTACAGCTACAATTAGTTGCACAATCGGTGGCAAAACTGGATCATGCTACGTTACAGTTGGACCACAGGCAACAATTAAAGAAATGATTACTGATGCCAAGTACAATCTTGCTCTTGGAAAGAGCGCTTCAGTTTCATCAATGTATGCAGGCGAAGGCTCTAAGAACACTTCAGTTCTAACTGATGGTAATATTGGCGGAGAATATGTATGTACAGATTGGAACAATTCTCTAACATCTGACTCAGTAATTATTGACCTAGGCAAAAACTACAATACAGGTGGAATCGACGCATTGGCAGTTCAGTTCGTTAACCAGGCTACATTTGGTGGCAACTACACTGTAGAGCTATCAGATACAGGTATCGATTACAAGAAGGTTGCAGACTACAATATGTCTTACAACGCTTCTGATAACGGACTTGCTACAATTCCACTAATGGATTACAGCGGAACACTTAAGACAACAAGATTCGTTAAGATTAACTTCAACGGACATCTCAACTGGGGATTCCAGATTAGGGAAGTTGCAGTTCTTTCAACTAACACTAATGCCAAAGAAGTAGAGGTTGAGCACTGCGCAGACCCAGCAGAACTTAAGGTTTCAAGTGAGAATCCACTACAGATTAACTACACTATTACAGCAGGAGCTAACCAGAACGGTTACAAGTATATGCTTCTACTAGATGGTAATAAAGTTAAAGACTTGATCAACGCAGGATCAGGAACAATTGATGCAACTGCAGGAATGCACACTGTTAAGGTTATTAGCTACTACAATGGCAAACTTTCTGAGGGCATTACTAAGACTGTAGAAGTATCAGACGGATCTTTGAGAGACTATGTTAATACTCCAATGAACCTTGCTAAGGGTGCTAGTGTAACAGTTAACACAATTGACCCTAAGGATGAGGGAACCAAAAACACTAAGGCTTTGGTTGACGGAGATATCAACGGACCATACGTAATGACAACATGGGGCGAAGATAATGCCAACGTTATTATGGAATTATCAAGAACTTACAATATTAGTGCATTTAACGAAGTACTAATTAAGTTTGTTGCTAACAACACTTATGCTAAGGCATTCGATGTTCAGTTCTCAAGCAACGGTAACAACTACGACACAGTTGCTTCAGTTAGTAATGTTACATTTGCTAATCCGGTAGAAGTTAAGATTAACAGAAACGCTTACACTCAAGGAACAGTTAAGTTTGTTAAGATTAACTTCAAGCAAAAATCAGCTGCTTACGGCTACCAGATGAGAGAAATCGCAGTTATGGGTAATCCAGAAGATTACTTGCCTAAGGAAGCAGCAGGACTTGCTCTTGCAAGCCCAGAAAACGGTGCTATCGCAGTTTCATTTGCAAGCCCAGCTAACAACGGTCAGACATATAGAATTTATATTGATGATGAGCTAGTTGCTATGAACTTAGTGGGTGCCGGTACATATGTTTACAGATCACTTGATGGTGGTTCACATATCGTTAAGGTTACTTCAACTCTTAACGGAATTGAGAGTAAGGGAGTGACAGCTAAGATTAGCATTAAGGAATCACAGCAAGCAGCTGTAGAGGATGACCCTGATGATGATCCTGAGATGGGATATGAAACAACAAAGGCTCAACCTACAACAAAGAAGACTGAGACAACAAAGGCTCAGCCTACAACTAAGAAAACAGAAACAACTAAGAAGGAAGAAACAACTAAGGTTGCTCCACAGCCTTCAGGAGATTATGCATTTACAACATCTACTAGAAACGCTCTACTAGATGACACAGCAGTAATTGATGGTAAGACATACACAGACCTTATTAGCAAGGGCGGTGTAACAGCATCTTCATCATCAAATATTAACGCTGGCAGTGATGCATCAAAGGCAATCGATAACAATCTAGGTTCTCGTTGGGAGTCAGTACACGGAGTTGACCCACAGTTCATCACACTTAACCTTGGAAAAGTTGCCAAGTTTAAGAAGATTGGAATTCTTTGGGAAACAGCTAGTGCTAAGGAATATCAGGTAATGATTTCTAATGACGGTACTAACTTCACACCAATTGCATCTCTAACAGATGGCAAGGGAACACAGCACAGATTAGACGAAATCGTTTTCAACAACGATGTTACAGCCCAGTTCATTAGAATTTATGGCACAACAAGAAGTACAGTATATGGCTACTCAATCTTTGATATGGCTGTATATGGAGAAGCTTCAGAAGAACCTACAACTAAGAAGGTTGAAGAAACTACTAAGAAAGTAGAAGAAACAACTAAGAAGGAAGAAGAAACTACTAAGCCTATTGAAGATGTTCCATCAGACAAAAACATTGCAGAAGGCAAAGAAGTATCATGCTCAGGCACAGAGAACGGTGGCGCAAAGGCAGAGAATGCAGTTGATGGCAATGCTGGAACAAGATTCTCATCTAACTTCGATGATGACGCTTGGTTAGTAGTAGACTTGGGCGAAAACTACAACGTATTCAAGGTTGTTCTAGTTTGGGAAGCAGCATATGGTAAAGATTATGATATCCAGATTTCTGTTAACGGAACTGATTGGACAACAGCCAAGGAGGTTAGAGGCTCTGACGGTGGAAGAGACGAAGTAGAGTTCAATGCTCAGACAGCAAGATTTGTAAGAATGCAAGGTGTTAAACGTGCACTACCTTACGGATATTCAATTTGGGAAATGGAAGTATATGCAATGTCTAAGGGCGGACAGACTACTCCAGATCCAATAGTTGATCCTACAGTAGGTTCAGGTGTTAACGTTGCAAGTCATGCAGTAGCATCACAGTCTGGCTCAGAATCACAAGGAACAATTTGTGATAATGCATTTGATGATAACATGGGAACACGTTGGTCATCAGACTTTGCAGATGACGCTTGGATTATTGCAGACCTAGGTGCTTCATACTTAATCAACAAGGTAAGCATTACATGGGAAGCTGCATACGGCAAAGATTATGACATTCTTGTTTCACAAAACGGAACAGATTGGAAAACAGTATCAGAAGTAAGAAACTCTGACGGTGGTTTGGACGATATTGACTTTGACGGTACAATGGCAAGATTCGTTAAGTTGCAGGGCGTTAAGCGTGCACTACCATACGGATACTCAATCTGGGATATGAAGGTTATAACTCAATAAGAAGTTTGGGATAAAAAAGACTCAAATGCTCCTTATAGGATATAGAGGGCTGTCACACGTAAAGTGTGGCAGTTCTTTTTTGCGAAAATTGAAAAAGTAATATTTTTGTAAAAAAGTTAACTTTTTAGTTCGAGTCAAAAAATGTATAATGAAATAAGATATGCGAATTCGGATTACGGAGGTTAATATGAAAAAAATTATTACGTGGCTAGTAGCTGTATGCATGGCTACAAGTGTTTTTGCAGGAGTGAACTTTGTGAAAAAACCAAAGACTGTTAAGGCTGCAAGTGAGTTTGGTTCTAATGACTTCTTGAAAGTCAATGGAACGGAAATCAAAAACAGATCGGGTAGTGGTAACACTGTTTACTTGAGGGGTGTCAATGCCGGCGGTTTGTTTGTCAAAGAAGACTGGCAAAACTCAACTAATGCTAAGGACCAAAAAACAGAGTTAGAGACATTAATCAATCGTTTTGGTGAGAGTACAGCTTATAGCATGTTAGAATACTATAAGGATAATTTTTGGACTACATCTGACTTTGATAAGTGTGCGGAAATGGGAATGAGTGTTATTAGAGTTCCTTTTACTTATATGAATATTTACAAAAAATCAGGTAATAATTGGGTTGTTAGAGATGACGCCTTTACTAGATTGGATTGGTTCGTCAGTGAGTGTAGTAAGAGAGGTATTTATGTAATACTAGATCTTCACGGTGCGTTTGGCTCACAAAACGGACAGGACCATTCGGGACAAGTTATTGATAATGTTAGTGACGTGACATTTTTTAGCAACGAAACGTATATGACACAGACATTGGATTTGTGGAAACTCGTGGCTACTCATTACAGAGGAAATCCTGCTGTAGCTGCCTATGATACGCTCAACGAGCCAGGTGAAAAAGCGGGAAGTACAGGAGAAAAACATTGGAGTTTCTACGATAGAATGTACAATGCTATCAGATCTGTTGACCCTGACCATATTGTAATTATGGAGTCTTGTTGGGGAACTGGAAATCTTCCTAATCCTTCCCGATATGGATGGACTAACGTTGTTTATGAATATCACAATTATCCATGGGGAAATGAAACTGATGATAATCTAGATAATCTAAAAAATATTTGCAACAATTTTATTAATAGCGTGAACAATGCCAATTACGGCGTTCCAACATATATTGGTGAATTTACTGTTTTTGAGGCTTGGAGTGGCTGGCAGTATTGGTTAGAAAAGTACAATCAGGCTGGATATCATTACACCTCTTGGACTTACAAAACACATTATATGGGCTCTTGGGGTATTTTTAACCAGAAGGGAACGAGCAAGGCTGATATAGCTAACGGTTCGGAGGCAGACATTAGAGCTAAGTGGAGCGACTCTACTATTGGAACAGGAAACAAATCCAAGGATGGCAAAGTGTATAATGCACTAAAGGCTGCTTTTCCGGGAACGGTTACTCCTATTGGAGGGGAGACTGTAATTCCGGCAGCAGAGGGAAGACACGAAGCAGAAGATGCAATTGGTTTTACAAAGGAGAATTCTGCGGATGAACATAAAATAGAAGGAAGTAATAACTTCTCTGGCGGCAAAGCTGTAGGTGGAATGAATTGCTGGTCTAATGACGGCAGAGCTTACTGCACTACACAAGTCAAAGCAAGCCAGGCTGGTTCCTACACAATGAAAATTGCTTATGCTGGTGGTGAGACTGATCATCCATGTAATATCGATGTGCGAGTGAATGGAGGAAACTGGGTTTCAACACTAGCTCCAGTAACACCAGGCTGGGATCAGGTTCAGACAATAACGCTCAATATTAATCTTAACCAGGGTGTGAATACAATTGATGTAACCGGTGCTTGTAACATTTGGTACAACGGAATGGGTTGGGAATGGATTAACTTGGATTACTTCGAGTTGACTAACAATAATCCAACAACAGCAGCGCCAACAACAACTAAGGCGCCAACAACGACAGCTGCACCAACAACGACAGCAGCACCTACTACAACAAAAGCGCCTACTACTGCGGACCCATCAATTATCAATGTAAGCAACGACTTGTCAATTGATGGTTATCAGATTAGCTACACAGTAGAAGGAATGAGAACTGTTTTTACAGCTGCTAACAAGGTTAATGGTCAAAACGTTGTTGAACGAGGACTTGTTTATGGATTGGCAGATAGAATTAATGACAGTGATCTTTATGCAACAAGCCCAAACGCTTACGTTAGAACATACACTTCTACTAACAAAGGAAACTTGGGACGCAATTACTCAGCTTCTATCGGCAATGGAACAAGCTACGCTATGACAATGAAGTTCGGAAGCTTCACATCGACAGAGTTCCAAACTGTCTGGAAGGTGAGAGCATACGCTAAGCTTTCTAACGGCGCCATTGCATATAGCAAAGTTGGTCAGTATCAGATTAGTGATATTGCATCTAAGCTATACACTGATTGTTTGATGCAAAACGAAGCTGGTCACAATTATTTGTATAACACAATTCTTAAAAAGGTTAATCCTTTTTATGGGCAGATAACATATAACCGCTCTAAGTCAGTGGTTTAATCCTGATAAGGAGATTATTGACAAAAACAGCAAGAGGCTTATGTCTCTTGCTGTTTTTGTTTTTACATAGCTTGTGGCCGTTTAAAGTGTCAATATGAGTGATTGAATAAAAATGCAAAAAAATTAAAAAAAATAATATAGGCGCAAAGTATAGTAAATATAGGAGATAGAGCGGTTTGGGCGAGAATGAATAATATAAATAATCATACAATTCTAAAAATATGTACTAAAAAAGCATATACGATTGTGGTACACTCTTTCACAGTGTGTCAAAAATAATACAAAAAATGACACCATAAAATATGAGTACGAATAAAGAAGGAGAGAGGAAGAGTATGAAGAAGACAATTAAGAAAATTGTAGCTTTAGGTCTTGCTATGGCAATGGTTGCTACTTCTGTAGTAACATTCCAGAGTGCTGACGTAAAGGCTCAGGATGAAATTGTAAACTACGCATTGAATGCAACAGTTACAACATCAACTAACGAAAGCGCAGATTATAATGGCGCTAAGGCCGTTGACGGTGATATGTCAACAAGATGGTCATCACAGTTCATTAACAATCAATGGATTAAGCTTGACTTCGGTAAAACAGTAAAGATTGGTTCAGTACAGCTTTTCTGGGAAGCAGCTTATGCATCACAGTATAAAATCGAATGGTCTAACGACGACAAGACATGGAATGAGGCTCTTACATTTAATAACAGCCAGTACACATCAGAGACATCTCACATGTTCTACAACAGACCAGTTAGATACATCAAAATTACATTTACTAAGAGAGCTACAGCTTACGGTGTATCATTGTTCGAAGTAAGAGCTCTTGGTAATGCTGAGCCAACAACAGAGGCTCCAACAACAACAGAAGCTCCTACAACAGAAGCTCCAACAACAAAGGCTCCAGAACAGCAGACAATTATGGTTGATTCAAGCCTACTTCAGATCAGTGATAGTGCAACAGCAACAGCAAGTTCTGTTGAGGGACCTGAATTTTCAGCTAACAACGCATTAGATGGAGATTCTAACACTAGATGGTCATCAGCATTTAAGGATGGCGAATACATCACAATTGACCTTGGTGAAGTTTGCAAAGTAGCTTCAGTAGTTATTTACTGGGAAGCTGCATTTGCTGCAGAATATACAATTGAAGGTTCAATCGATGGACAGAACTGGAATCCAATTCCAGTAAACGGACCAATGGTTGGACTAGTATCATCCAATAAATACTATTCAATGTATGAAGCACGTTATGTAAAGATTACATGCGTTAGACGTGGAACACCTTACGGAGTTTCAATTTATGACATTACAATGATGGGAACTAAGAAGGTACCTCTAAACATTGGTGGTCCTGTAACAGACGCTCCAACAACAGAAGCTACAACAGAAGCTACAACAGTTGCACCAACAGAGGCTCCAACAACAGCAGAGGCTACAACAGTAGAAGAGACAACAACTCTTCCAGGACCTCTAGAAGTTATGGGCGCAGTAGTAACTGAGCCAAAAGACAACACATTAGGTATTGTTTGGGGACAGGATGCAGAAAGAATTAATAGCGGATGCACATACAACGTATTCATCGATGGAATTCTTAGATTCGTAAACGTTCCATGTGGATACTATGAGTATGACGGCGTTGAAGCTGGTGAACATACAGTACTAATTCAGTCTCTACTAAACGGTCAGTCATCAAAGGGTAAGACAATCGTATTCAATGTTCAGGGACAGAAAATGAAAACAGACCTTGCAGTAGGTGCAACAGTTACTGGACCTGCAATGGAAGGATATGATCCATCAAACCTATGTGACGGCAAAAACGATTCAGTTTGGAGAGTAAGACAGTTATATCCATCACTAAAAATCGATCTTGGTAAAGTTTGCGACATTAGCGCAGTAGAAATCAAGTGGTTGAGCAGCAACGAAGCACCTAAGGGTGTTGGCATCTCAACAAGTCAGGATGGCGAAAACTGGGATTACCACACAAACGTAGATATTCCAGCCATGAGCTACTCAAGTGACTGGACATTTGTTCCACTAGTTGCTAAGGCTAGATATATTATGGTAAGCATGGGTGGTTATAACAACCTAGCTCACTTCTATTCAGCTAGACAGATTTCAGTTTATTAAAAAAAGTACCCGCATTAATAAAATGAAATAAAAAAGGCTCTAGAGTTTTTGTAGATTATGCAAAATACTCTAGAGTTTTTTGTTGCTAAAAAATAACACCTTTATAAATATTGACGCTAGAAGTATACTTATAATGATAATTTTGTTTCGGAGGAACTTATATATGAAGGTATTTAGAAGGGTGCTTGCAATCCTTTTGTCTTTTGCGATGATTGCAGGCCTAGGAACTTCTTTTTCGCCTAGAGTATATGCTTTTGGCGAGGAGAACTTGGCGGATGCCACAGTTGACAACAACGCAACTTATTTTATTAGAACTAAGAATAATGCAGTAATGCCAACCAATTCAAGACCTGGTTGGGTGTATGTTTCGCTTTTTGATAAGACTAACAGCGATTCACAAAAGTGGGTTTTTAGCAAGAACGGAGACAGCTATGTAATCAAAAACGCAGGAACTAACTTTACGCTTCATTACGGTGAGGGTGTGAAGAATGCCCATGTGGACCAGAACGGATATGATGGTACTACATATTACAAATGGAAGTTAAAAAGAATTACGAGTGGCGACTATAATGGCGCGTATATGCTTCAGGCTGAGAGTAGGGACAGCCAGGGACAGCCGGTATATGCCACATTTGAAAACGATTCAAGAGGTACAGAGCTTTACCTCAAAAACTTAGACACTAATAATCCTGGCAAGCAGGCTTTTTATCTGGACAAAACAGATAATGTTAGCAATGCTCCAACTTTGGGCAAGGCAAATACTATCGGTCAGGGTTATCTTGATAAATATTGGGTAGACACAGAGCAGAGCAATGGCAGCTACAAAAAATCTCTAGGCGGTGGTTTTTGGGTTGGAGCTGAACTTTGCGAAATGATGCTTGATGGATATGAAAACTACGGCGATAACAGATATCGTACAGCTTTTGAGAGCAGTTACGCTGATGAGCTAGATAATATTGGAAACAGATACAAATACTGGACAGATATGACAGAAGAGGACTGGGCAGCCAATCCTTTTAATGATGATATTACATGGCTTGTGCTAGCATCTGTTAGAGCTTATTTACTTTTTGGCAATGGTAACGGTGGATTTACTAACTATCTGGAATATGCCAAGCGCAACTATCAGACAGTAGTTAATCGAGGAACTAAGTCTGATGGAAGTATTCAGTGGAGTCACGAAGACGGCAGAGGTGACGGATCTAACTCATGTATCAACGGACCTTTGACTGTTGCTGCATGCTACTTGGGACAGGCTACAGGCGATGAATCATATTACCAAAAAGCTAAGGAAGTTCACGCTGCTCAGCGTAGGCTAATGGTTAATACAGATACTGGTCAGGTATACGATACAGCAATTAATACATGGCCATCATGCTATAATCAGGGAACATGGATTGGCGCTTGTACAATGCTTTACTTGCACTATCATGAACAGCAATACCTAGATGATGCTGTGAAGGCTGTTAACTATCTAATCAAAAAAGGTGGACACTTTACAGATAACTATGGTGTATTAGTACAGGAAAACAATACTGAAGGTGACTTGGCTGCTTTTAGAAGTATTCTTATGAGATATGTCAGACGTTATATTATTGACATGAGACCTTATGTAGATACAACAGAATGTCTCAAGTGGATGCAAACTAACGCAACAGTTATTTATAATAACAAAAACGTTCATAACGTGATCAAAAACCCATTCCAGGAAGCGACTAGAAATGACGAGGATTATAAGTCTACTGGTATGGCAGGCGGTGTTGCTCTAATGCTTAACATTCCTAAGTTTGGAGCAAGTGATGTAACAAGAAACGCTTTTGATACTATAGAGGCCGAGGATCTTGATTACATTTACAAGGCTATAACAGAAAACACTGGTGACTCTGCAGGTGGCGGAGCTCAGGTAGCAGGAACACAGAACGGTTATTACACTACATATAACAATGTTGTTTTTGGCGACAAAAAAGCTGCTAAGGCAACATTCAGAGTGGCTACTATTTCTGATAGTGCCAAGATAGAAATCAGATTTGATAATCCTAACGGACAGTTGATCGGTACAGCTAATCTACCTAACACAGGTGGTTGGGGTAACTTCCAAACTGTTCAGTGTGATGTATCTAATGTGACTGGCAACCATACAATCTGCTTGGTTTACAAGGGAGGCGGATATCTTGTTAACCTCAACTGGTTCAAGTTCAATGAGTATGTGCCGGAAACTACAACAGAAAAACCAACAACTGTTGTTACTGATGGAACTCAGGTGCTAGGCAACACAGCTTTTAATGGAGCTGATTCATGGACAGAGTACACTGACAAAGGTGCTCAGTTTACTAACAAAGGCAATGGAAGTGTTGACGTGAAGGTTGCCGAGTACAAAGACGGTGAATACTGGTCTACACAGCTTATTCAGAGTCCGCTGACTCTTGATAGCAGTAAGTACTATGTAGCTTCTGTAGTTGTAAAAAGTGATGTGGCCAAAAAGTTCCAGTTGCTAATGCAGACAACAGATTACAACGTGAAAGATGTCGATGAGATTGTATCGCTTGGAGCGGGAGAGGCCAAGGTTATCAAGGCTCTATTCAAGCCTACAACAAACAATCCATATTTGTTCGGCCTTATGATGGGATTTGTCGACGGAACTGGTTCTGACGCAGCCAATGTAACTGTGTCCAATGCAAGCTTGACAGTTTATAACACTGAGGCGGCTGCAAGAAATGTTCTCAACAATCTTAAAGATCCGGAGACACAGGCACCAACAACAACTGCACAGCCAACAACGACTGCACAACAGACTACTCAGGACCCATCAGTTATTACTATATCTAATGATATTGAGATTACCGGATATCAGATTAGCGGAACTGTTGGCGGAATGAGAACAGTTTATTCTACTAAGGATAAGGTAGAGGGAAGCAACGTTGTAGAACGCGGCTTGGTATACGGAATCAAGGGCTTGGCTCAGGAATCAGACATGTATGTCACATCTAAGTCGGCATACGTAAGAAGTTACAAAGCTACTAAGTTAGGTGATTTGGGACGCAATTATTCATCTTATAGCCAGGGCAGCAGTTATGCTATGACAATGAAGTTTGGCTCAGCAACTGCTACAGAGTTCAAAAACAATTGGTATATAAGAGCATACGCTAAGCTCGGCGATGGAAGAATTGTTTATACTAATGTCAAAACATATCAAATTTATGACATAGCAACTAAGCTATACAATGGCGGTATGATGAACAATGTTAGCGGACATAACTACTTGTATAACAACATTCTTAAGATTGTTACTCCAAACTTTGCTCCGGTTGAGTATAACTGGAAAGGCGGTTTGGCTAACTAAAACAATAAAAAACACACAACATATGGTGTTGTGTGTTTTTTTGTTTGCAAACTGTTGCCTGACTGTTTTGTATGCTGCTAATTGCTGCAGCACTTTATGTTACTTGTCCTGCAGTTTTTTGAACCAGTCCTTAACGAACTCAAGGTATTCCTTCTCTGCAGGAGATAGAATTTTGTATTTTTCCCAAGCGATTGCCATTGGACTAGGATACTTTTCGTCGAACTCAATAATCTTGACGCCGTCGTATGGGTGAGTTAGGAAATGCTTTTTTGGAACCATAGCAATTCCGATGCCTCGTGAAACAGCGTAGCTAGTCTCAATGTTATCGTGTGATCTAAAAACATATTCAGGTGTGAAACCACCATTTTCTTCGCAATACTTAGTAGACAAAACACAAGTTGGAATAGTGTCATACACGCCAACGAACTTTTCATCCTTGAGCTGCTTGATGTTGATTTTGTCGTACTTGGCAAGAGGATGGTCCTCTGAGACGATTATTACGAACTCGTCTTCAAAAATAATTTCGTATTCGTAGTTGTTCATGTCTTCAGTCGGAATCATATATGTGAAGTCATATGGTGTTCTTGAAGAATGAATAACCTGATCCCAATAAACGTAATCAATATAAATGTTAGGATGAGTATAAATAAAGTCCGCAGCCACGTGAGGCTGGAAGAATGGACCTTCCTGAACATAAATGTAAATAACGCATTTTTGCATGTTCTCAAAATGAAGCGTAGTCTCATCGATTGTGTTGATTACTGTAGATACCTTGTCTAGAAGGTACTGTCCGTCGTCATTGAGAAAAATCTTTTTGCCACGTCTATCAAAAAGCAAAACACCAAGCTCGTCCTCTAGTCGCTTGATGGCGTTACTGATTGATGGCTGAGGCACCATGTTTTTGATGGCAGCCTTGGAAAAGTTTTCGAGCTCGGCTGCATCTTTAAAGTATTTGAGTTGCAATAATTCCATAACAAATTAATGGCGTAAGCCATATACTCCTTTCTCTGTGATATCAAACGTTCCGATAGATGTTCTTATTATAACATTTTGCATATAATATGGATATACATTTTATTTTATATGATGGAAAAATGAAACCTTGGTGGAAAAAGTGGAAATAATGTGCTATTATTACTCAAAGTGTGGGTAATAATTAATTACTTAATGGTAGAGTGGTATAAATATGAAAAAAACAATTGGTAAAAAAATAATAGCTTTGGTTATGGCTGTTGTTGTTTTTGCAGGCAATAGCGTCAGCACACCGGCTGCGACAAAAAAACCTAAGATGATTATGCATGCGGCAGGTGGAATCAACGATAAGGCGTACACTAACTCTAAGGAAGCTTTGATCAAATCGCTCAAAAGAGGCGAGAAGATGATCGAGCTAGACTTCATGTACACTAAGGACAACTACATTGTGTGCAGTCACAATTGGGAGTCAACTAAGGGCAAGAGAGTTACAAAGAACAAGTTCCTTAAAACTAAGATTAACAAGAAGTACACTCCAATGTCACTTGATATGGTTATTAGAATAATCGGCAAGTACAAGGCTAAGCTTGTTGTTGATACAAAGGAGCCTAGTGTTAAGAAGTTTTATAACAGATTTATGCATCAGATAATGACTACAGCGCCAGCGTTTGCTAAGCGAGTTGTGCCACAGCTTTATTTTGATGAGGACTATGATACAGTACAGTATTATTATCATTTCAAAACAATGATTTATACATTGTACAAGCAGAAAATGACTAAGNAAGGATTCTCAGTACAAGAGAATTGCCAAGTTCTGCAAAAAGCGTAAAATAGGTATTGTAACAATGCCGGATGCCAGAGCAACAAAGAAGCACATCAAGATTATCAAAAACAAAAAGCTCAAAGTTGCGGTGCATACTGTTAACGATTACGACAGAATACAGGAACTTAAGAAGAATGGAGTTAGATATATTTACACAGACTTCCAGTCTTCCAAAAAGTTGAAAAAGATATACAATCCAGAGGATGAAGAATAAAAAAGAGGAGTTCGAATGAGCTCCTTTTTTAGTGCGTTAGTAACTGATGCGAACTGCATATTGACAAAACAACTGACTAAGTGTAAAATGAACATATGAATAGATGTTCATATGTAAATATAATTCTGATCATAAAAATAATAAAGGAGAAGTTATGGAAGACAAAAACATACTAGATCAAGTCAAAAACAACCAGCCGGAAGATGAGTACTTGTACGAGCTTTCAGAGCTATTTAGAATTTTTGGCGATTCTACGAGAATAAAAATATTGTATGCTTTGTTAGATGCAGAATTGTGTGTAGGCGATTTGGCAGAAGTGCTATCGCTCACCCAATCTTCTGTCAGCCATCAGCTGCGCATATTGAAGAATGCCAAGCTGGTCAAGTTCAGAAGAGATGGCAAAAGCATTTTTTATTCACTAGATGATGATCATGTGAAGAACATATTAAACTTAGGAATGGAACACGTGGAGGAATAATTATGAAAAAAGTATATAAGGTTGAAGTAGATTGTCCTAACTGCGCTGAAAAAATGCAGGAGGCAATCAAGAAGACAGAAGGTGTTAAAGACGCGAGCCTTAGCTTTATGACATTGAAGTGCAAAGTTGAGTTCGAGGATGGAGCTGATGCAAGTCAGGTGCTAGAGCTTATGCGAAGCAATGTGAAAAAAATCGAAGACGATATGGACATTTTTGAATAGTCAGACTTTATGACTAGTTAAAGGTGGTTACAATGAACAAAAAAGATAAAATCAAAATCATAAGACTAATAATTGCATTAGTGTTAACTGTTGCTATAGCTTTGATATTAGCTAACAAGAGTCATCCAAAGTGGGTAGAGGTTTTGTGCTATGTAATTCCTTATTTGGTTGTCGGTTATGACATATTGCTCAAGGCGATAAAGGGCATTGGCAAAAAGCAGGTTTTTGACGAAAACTTTTTGATGGCCATTGCATCACTTGGAGCTTTCGGACTTGGGGAATGTCTCGAGTCTGTCGCTGTTATAACTTTTTATCAAATTGGAGAGCTTTTTGAGCATTTTGCAGTAAATAGAAGCCGCCAAAACATTTCTGACTTGATGGATATCAGACCGGATTATGCCAACGTTTATACGGACGGCCAGGTCCAAAAAGTTGATCCGTACGAAGTGGAAGTGGGAGATACAATTATTGTAAATCCCGGAGAAAAGATTCCAATCGACGGCATTGTGACAAAAGGCGATAGCAGCGTTGATACTGTTGCATTGACTGGAGAGTCAGTACCTAGAAAAGCCGGCGTTGGAGACGAGGTGATAAGCGGTTGTATTAATCTTTCGGGTGTTCTTGAAATTGAGACAACTAAAGACTTCGATGAGTCCACAGTTTCTAAGATACTAGAGCTTGTAGAAAACTCCAGTATGCGCAAGGCTAAGGCGGAGAATTTTATTTCCAAGTTTGCCAAGTATTACACACCGGTTGTGTGCGGCCTGGCGTTGGCTTTGGCTGTTTTGCCACCGCTTGTACTTCTTGTTTTTGGACGCAATCCAATGGTGTCGACATGGATACTTAGAGCACTAACATTTCTCGTAATAAGCTGTCCTTGTGCTTTGGTTATCTCTGTGCCTTTGAGCTTTTTTGGCGGCATAGGATGCGCATCGAGCAAGGGAATTCTTATAAAAGGCTCCAACTTTATGGAGACACTTTCTGATATCAAAACTATTGTTTTTGACAAGACAGGAACGCTTACTAAGGGAGTTTTTACTGTCGTAGAAATCGAGGAGGAGGCGGCATACCGCGGAAAGATTCTCGAGTACGCAGCCTACGCAGAAGCGGCCTCATCTCATCCGATTGCCAACAGCATCAAGCAGAGCTATGGCAAGCGTATCGATCAGTCGCTCGTGGCTGGCGTGGAAGAAATAGCCGGCCATGGAATCAAGGCAATATACGATTCCAAGGAAATCGTAGTGGGCAATGTTAAACTGATGCAAAAATATGGAATTGAAGCGTATGATTGCAAAAAAATAAATATGCCGGAGGCTACAATTGTTTATGTTGTTGTAGATAACGAGTTTGCCGGTGCAATTGCTATTGCGGACCAAATCAAGGAAGGTGCGGCAGAGGCAATCAAGCAGTTCCATGATCAAAATATTTCGAGCATCGTTTTGACTGGTGATAGCAAGTCAGTAGCAAGAGCTGTTGCTTCTAAGCTGGGAGTTGACAGTTACAAGGCGGAGTTGTTGCCGGGCGACAAGGTTGAAGAACTTGAGCGCATTATTGAGAATAATGACGGCCAGGTGGCTTTCGTGGGAGATGGCATTAACGATGCGCCGGTAATTATGCGAGCAGATATTGGTATTGCTATGGGATCGCTCGGAAGTGATGCTGCAATCGAGGCGGCTGATGTTGTTTTGATTGAGGACGATGTCAGAAGCATTTCGTTGGCCAAGAGAATCGCTAACAAGACTTTGCGAATAGTGAGAGAAAACATTGTTTTTGCTATCGGTATCAAAGTTCTGTTTTTGCTTCTAGGAGCTATCGGAATTGCGAATATGTGGATGGCTATTTTTGCCGACGTAGGAGTTATGATTATTGCGGTAATTAACTCCATGCGCGCATTGAGAATTAAGTAAACATATGTTGGATAAATCAGTGCATGAGAAATAATGCGACTCAGGTCGCATTATTTTTTTATTTACCAGAACACACAAGAAAAAAACAAGTCAAAGGTTAAAACTAGTATGAAAAAACTTGAATTACCTACGAAATGGCCGACCGCCCGAAATGTATGCATATTTTCAAACATCAAAAAATTTGAATTACCTACGAAATGGCCGACCGCCCCAAATGTATGCAAATTTTCAAATGGCAAAAATTATGAATTACCTACGAAATGGACGACCGCTCGGAATGTATGCAAATTTTCAAATAGCAAAAAATTTGAATTACCTACGAAATGGCCGACCGCCCCAGATGTATGCATTTTTTCAAATAGCAAAAAATTTGAATTACCTACAAAAAGGCCGACCGCTCAAAATGTATGCAAAATGAAAAAAAACAGGATATTAATCCTAATTCACAAATGAAAATCTGATTAAGTGTCCCTCTTGAACAGCAGCTAAGGTGGCAATTGTACATATAGCAGTTCCGCTTCGCCACATTCCAAATCACCGCAGTCCAATATATTGAAGGAAATGGAGGTGTTGTTAATTCTTATCTTAAAGATACAAATATTGAATGATATATAATATAATAAGGATAAAGTTTTAAAAAAAATAGACGAATGGTATATATTGCTGCGTTTTATAAAAAACAAATACATAAAAAAAGGTGGATATTATGAGAAGAATGTATTATAGAATTGCCATTGTTTTAGCTTTGGTTGCAACTATTATTTCAACGAGCACAGTTTTGGCGAATAATAGAATCATTCCTAACAATTCAGATGGAATACCTGACAAAAATTTGTTCCAAGAAATATTGAAAGAGTTGGGAAAAAGTAGTGATTCAACATATATTACATCAGATGAAGCAGAAAAAATAACATATCTTGAAGTGAATTTAAATGGAGATAGAAACATTAGTTCTTTATTTGGGATTGGAGAATTGAGTAATTTAAATACTTTGATTATTTTTAATAATTCTTTGACATCGTTAAAAGGTGTTGAATCGTTGAAAAAATTGGAACATTTAAGTGTGGGTAAAGGTAAGGTTTCTTCTTTAGATGAAATTAGAATATTATCAAATCTGACATTATTTTCAGTTAGTGGCAATAGAATTAATAGTTGGTTGCCTTTAACAGACCTTGAAAAGTTAAATACATTGAGTATAAAAGATTGTGATTTGACGAATAATGATTTGACGACTATATGTGGGTTGTCTCAAATAACGAGTCTTAGCGTTCCTAATAATAAGATAACAAACATATCAGGAATTGAAAAAATGGTTAACTTAGAGGATCTAGATGTATCTATGAATAAAGTATCTATCCTCCCAAATTTAAAAGCTCTAAAAAAATTGAGACTTGAATATACCTCCTTTTCTGGAAACAAAATTAGCCGGAGCGCTTTTGAAAAATGTTTGCCAAATCAGCTGCTAGAAAAATGGTATGTTAATAATCAAGTAATAACACAAAACACAAAGAAAAAATTAAAAATTTATAAGCTAAAAAAAATAAAGAGTAACACGAAAACAATTAAAGGAATTACCGAGAAAAAAGCTAAGTTAGTATTAAAAAATGCACATGGCAAAAAGATAAAAACAGTTAGGGCAAATAAAAAAGGGGAATTTGTTCTAAAAAAACTTAAGTTAAAAAAATATAAGGGTAAAAAACTGAAACTAGATTTATATATGTTTTATGATGATCAAATTAATAGTGAGAGTTATTGGACTAAAGTAAGAACAGAAAAAATATTAGTAAGAAAATCATAAGCTTTGTATAGATTGTTTATTATTGTTATCAAAACATTTATAGCAGCTTATAATTTATTGTTAGGAACCCCCAAAAACCCTGTTAAAGAATAATGATATAAAATAACTTTGTAACATTTGTTGCAGAGTTATTTTTTTAAAAAGTCGCCATTATTATAAAAGCAATGGAAGGAGGAACCCCGACACCTGGGCGGCTTTTATTAAACGTCAGTATAAATGTCAGATTAAATAAAAAAGTTAGATGAATCATATGAAAATTTGTGTATAATAAAAGTAACAGAGTTGCCCAAAGTTTTTTGGCATTGGGGACCAGCTGAGCATTGAGCTCAGCTTTTTTACTTCAAGTAATAGTATTAAATAAAGGAATTGCTGGCAATATGCTGGCAATTTTTTTATTCTGAGAGGTCTTAGGATACCTTCTAACAAGAAATCATTTGTGGCCACAAAAACGTATATTGCAGTAGTACCAAACCAATGATTATTAAACACATTTTTTTCCTTTATGATTGCTGATTTATGAACAGAATAATCGTTTTTGCGAAAAAAGAGTGAGTGAATGTGGTGGAAATGTGTTGATTCAGGTTGTATAATTTGCAAACCTATTTGAAATTTGATACCATACATAAAGTGCGATTGGAGGTAAATGATGAAAAAGATAGCAATTATATGTATGGTAACAGTTTTGGGAAACATATTATGTGGCTTTCCAGTACAGGCAAAAAATAAGGACAAAGTGGTAACTCCATCAAGAATAAAGAAAATATGTCAGCAGGTTGAATATAAGTACACTGACAAGACAGGGAAAGAAGTTCCAACTGTTGTAAACGAAGTGGTGGGGTGCTCTTTTCCGTCTTGCAAGAAACACACAGGTGAATATGTTATAAATGGTCTAAAGGCAGGAAAAAAAGCGAGCAAAATATATAATTGTGCATGTGGATCTAATTTATACATGATAAAGGTGCCTGTTAAAACTGTAAAGGATAAAAGAATTGTAAACGAGTATAAGACTCTAAAATCACTACATTTTTATTCTATACAAGGCAGTTGCATTCACAAAGAAAATCTGTACATTGCTTTCAGTGACAAAGCTAAAAAGAGCAAGGATATTAAGAATAAAACTGATGTTGGTCTTGTGAATTTGACTGCTGTGGTTAAATTAAAATTTGATGATAAAAAATTTAAAGTTGCACAGGTTGAAGTGTTTAAAGGAATTGAAAAGATAGATGATGCTATTAATTATATGGGTCACGCAAATGATATGACATTTGACAAAGGAAGATTGTATACTTCTTGGTATAAACTCGAGGAAAAGAAAAGCAAGAAGAAAGGCAAGAAAAAGACATATGAGATTAAGAGATTTACTCTGGGTTATATAGATATTACAGGTGAGGGAAATGGCCAAGCCATGAATATTGGCCTAGAAAATAAAAAAGCACAGAAATCTGTCTTTGGAATTACTAAGCGCGGCAAAAAAACTTTTGCTGTTGGCATAAGACAAAACAAAGATAGATATGTTGATTTATATAAGTACAAAGAAAGTAAAAACGGTAAAACTAAATATAGGTATTATAAGAAAAAAAGATTATTTTCTATAAAGACAAAGTATGGGGATAAGAAAGACAAGTTTAATGTCTGTCAATGTATGTGTAGTAACGGCGAATATATTTTTGTTTGTAAGTTTACTAAGAAAAATAAAGGAAATAATAATAGTATTCAAATTTATGAAAATAATAAATATAAATCTCGAATAATTGTGAAGGATCCAGTAATAAAAAAACCTAATGATAAGAAGAAAAATTTGAGTTATAAAAAATGGGAGCTTGAAGGGTTTGGTTCAATAGGTGGTAATAAATACTATTGCATTATGGCAATGCCAAATCCAGACAAAGATAAAACAAAACCAAAGCGTCTTTTGAAAAATAAACAGGCATACTTATATAAAATAAAGATTAAGCCTTAAAAATAAAATCCAAAAGACGACAATTAAGAAAATAAGGGAAAGGAAAAAGTTAATGAAAAAGATTATAATCCTTACAGTAATGTTGTTAAGCATAATCCTTATAAAACAATGTCCTGCATATGCAAATGAAACATTTGATAAAGGAGTGAGGATTTGGTACAACGAAAAAGATGAAGAGATAGATCATCGAACTTTGTTTATTGGTGGAAGTGAAGATGATATTCATGTAAAAGTCTTACCTAAGGGAACAAAGTATGAGAATGTAAAATGGTGGACAGATGATTCTGGTATAGCGCAAGTAACTGGGGATGCAGATGGTGCAAGTGTAGTTGGAAAATCTGAGGGTACAACAAAACTCCATCTCTCGGTTGAAACAGATAATTACGGAACACTAACAGATAGTTGTATTATTTCTGTTTGCACCAATAGAGATTGTCCATATAAAGGGGCAAAAATTATAAATAATACTAAGTTCTACAGAGGCGCAAGCACAGAAGCGACTGTACGAGATGAAAATGTGAAAAAAGGGCTGGATGTTGATATAATAGGTGTGTGTGGAAAGTATTTCTATATAAATGTTTCTGAAGACTATGAGCATGAGGACGGCAGAGAAAATACTGCTAAGACATATGTTTCAAGCAAAGATGTAAAAGTTTATGCAAAATCAATCACACTAAAAGATGATTCGTTGATCTTAAATGTTAACCAATCGAAAGAAATACTTTTTGAAAAAACACCTTATTTTTCCAATGATAATATATCTTTTTTCTCCGACTGTAGTAATGTGATTTTTAACAAAAATAAAGTAAAAGTAATTAAACCTGATGACGATTTTATACGTGCTAAAAGTGAGAGGGATGTTGAATCAAATAGATGTGATATTCAGGTTTTACCTGATAAAATGATAAATGCACTAGATAATAATAATACTTTTAAAATCGAGAAAATCACAACAGATTTAGATGGTAATCATATTTATTTTACGGAATGTAATGGGGCCTCGGAATATATTGTATTAAGAAAAACTAAAAAAGAAAAGAAATGGACAGATGTATATTATTCTTATAATAATACAGCTTCTCATTATCGCCATTATTTTGATCCAAGTGCAAAATTGGGTGTAAAATACAAATATAAAGTGGTTGGATATTATCAATATACTACATACAAAAATGGACAGCTAGAGGTTGAGCGACTTAGTAAGTTTACAAAGGAATGCTCCATAAAAACTGGATTGCCTAAAATGACAGGCAAAGCCGATTATAAGAATGGAAAAATAAAATGTGTTAAACTTAACTGGGAAAAACGGTCGTATGACTATAATAACAAAAAGACAAAAGGGGGATATGTTATTTATAGAAAATGCGGCAAAGGAAAGATAAAAACCATAAAGAAGATAAATAATAAGACTACAACTAGTTTTAAAGATAAAAATGTTAAGAATAATAAAAAGTATTATTATTATATAAAAGCTTATTATATAAAGAAAATCACGAAGAAAAAGGGTGGGAAGAGTAAAACAACAAACAAAAAGACATATTCTCCTAGGAAAGAGATAGGCCCTATAAGTATAAAAAATGTAGTCACTACAGCGAATAAAAAAGGCAAGAAAGCTGCTAAAAAAACGACTAAGAAAAAAACAAAGACAAAGGCAAAATCTAAGTCGAGCAAGACTAACAAAAAGAAAGGTAAGAAAAAATGAAAAGAAATATAATTAGATTATGCTTAATATTAATGACAACAATATTATTCAATAATGGCGCAAAGCTTGTTTGTGCCGAAGAACCAACAACGGCAATAAAAACTACTGTTGAAGAAAC